>JAMLJC010000001.1:3200108-3523913 GCA_023953845.1 Rhizobiaceae bacterium
TTCATCGCGTCGATCGAGATTGACGGGCGATCCCTGCATCGCGACGAGATCGAACCGTTCGCAGCGGCGGACGGTTTTGCGCCGATCGACTTCGGATGGTGGCAGCCACCGGCGCTTGTCGGGCAGCGCCTGCAAGCCGCCACGGCGCGCTCGAACATGGGCGTCTTCTGGCTGAAGACCCACGGCGTCGGCCGGTTCACCGGCGTTCTCATCAAGTGGGATCCTGCGCCATGACCGACATGCGCGTGAGCGACCACGCCGTGCTGCGCTATCTGGAGCGGATCGTCGGGCTCGATGTCGAGGCTTTGCGCGCGCAGATCGCGCTGGATTGCGCGCGGTCGCAGGGCGCGCCATGCGTGCGCACCGAGCATGCGCGATATCTCGTGCGCGGCCGTGTCGTCGTCACGGTGCTCGACGGCGAGACGGTGCCGCATTTCCGCGTGCTGGTGTCGCTCCTGCGCCGAGGGGCCACGGAGGGATGATGGCTCGCGGCGCAGAGACCACCCCGATCCTGCCGCTGCTCGTCTGGCACGAGCTGGCGGCGATCGAGGATCTGCGCCGGGAACGGGCGGAGCTTCAGCGTCGCATGGCCCTTTATCCGCCGCATGCGCATCGCCGTGTCGTGCTGGAGGCGCGGCTGCGGGAACTCACCCACCGGCTGATCACGGCCGAGGCGACGATCGGGCTCAAATCATGAGCGCGCCGGAAAAGCGTTCGTCGCTGCCCGGATTCCTGGGCGAAGTCGCAGAGATTGCTGGCGTCGACGCAGCATATGCGATCCTTGACACCTGCGGCGGCACGCGCGTGGACATCCCGGCGAAAGCCCGTCCGGACCACTGGTTGAGCCGGCTGGTCGGCTTCGAGACCGCTGATCTGATCTGCAAGCACTTTGCTGTGCAGCAGGTGAAAGGCGTGCGGCATGAGATGATCCCGCTCGCTCACCGATCGCATGCCCGGCAAGCGCGCAAGCACATCGCCCAGGCTATCGCGAGAGGCGTCGACGTGCGTTCCGCCGCGCGTCAGGCCGGAGTTCACGAGCGGACGGCCTGGCGCGTAAAACAGCGAATGAAGGGCGATCCGGACGGCGACCAGGGCGAACTGTTCTAGTCCTCTTGCGGCGAACGCATTTTCGGAACAGCATAGCTGCATGGATGGCGTCGGGCTGACAAATGTCAGCCACACGCGGTTCCGGCGGCGCGACCATGGTGACCGGAAACAATCCCGGTGAGAACCATGGCAAACCCCGCCTCGAAATGGCCGCTGCAGCGCGATTGCGATGCCTTTTATGGCAATCCGCGCAATGGCGCGAAATACTCCCTGACCTGGTACCGCCAGAACATCGTGATGGTGGTGCCGCCGTTCCGCATGGCGATGGGCGCGATCCCGATCACGCGGATCCCGTTCCATCGCAAATGCGCCGGTGCGCTCGAACAGGCCCTCGCCGACATCTGGCAGCGCTCCGGTCGCTCGCAGAGGGTGATCGACGACTGGGGCATGTCGGTCTTCTCCGGCTCGTTCAACTATCGGCCAATGCGTGGCGGCACGGCTTTGTCGATGCACGCCTATGGCTGCGCGGTCGATTTCGATGCGCCCCGCAACGGCCTTGGCAATCGCCGTCCGAGGTTCGCGACCATTCCCGCCGTGTTGTCGGCCTTCGCTTCGGCCGGCGCTGTGTGGGGCGGCGACTGGAACGGCAACGGCGACACGCTCGACGAGCGCCGCTGCGACGGCATGCACTGGCAGTTCGCGAGGCTCGGCTGAGATGGCCGCGCTCTCGTTCCTTCTTCTCGTGGTCGGCAGCCTCATGCTGCTGGTTGGTACGGTGCTGGGCGCGTTTGTGTGGTTTGCCGGCGCCAACCATCCGCTGGGCGGTGGAGCCGACGAGACCGTTTGCTCCGTGCGCCGGGACGCAAATCTGCTCATCTGCCTCGGCATTGCCTGCCTGCTCCTCTTCCTCTTCATTCCGGCTTCCGCGCGCGCCCATGATGCTCCCACAGGCTGGCGCCATCCGTGGGCGTGCTGCTCGAACCAGGACTGCCGCATGGTGCCGTACCAGGCCATTCGCGAGGGCGGGCATGGTTATGTGATCGAAGCCACAGGGGAGGTCATTCCCTACGCCGACAAGCGCGTTCGCGAGTCGCCGGACGGCGAGTTTCACTGGTGCTCCGAAGCGGGAGGCGAGCACAGCCGCACGATCTGCCTCTTCGTGCCGCCCAGGAGCTATTAGGTGGGGGATCAGGCGGGACAGACGATCGGCGCGATCGGTCGGCCACCCTGGAAGGTGCGCCGGCTGATCGTCTATGTGACGCTCGTCTTCTGCGCGGCCATGGTCGTGATCGTGTTCGTCACTTCCAGCTTCGCTCAGTTCGGCGGCGTCGCTGTGGACAACGAACTGAACCGGACGATCGTCACCAGCTGCTTCTTCCTCGCCGGCAGCGTGATCGGCGCGTTCGTGTTCGGGGCGGTATGGGACGATCGCAACGTGATGCAGATCCTCGGCCCGCAAGCCTATCAGGATCAGCTGCCTTACCAGACCTATGGTTATGGCCCGTCGACGGGCGGCTATCCGGTCGGACCCGACCATGACGGCTACGGAGCCCGGCAATGATCGGCGCGCTGTTGTTCTCGAAGGCATCCGCCTTGCTGCGGTGGCTGGTCATGCTGACGATCCCGGTCCCTGTCGTCGTCATCGGCGCGGGCGTCGTCTGGGCGAAGTTTGACAAGGCGTCTGCGGTGCGGCGCGCGGTCGACGAGGCGACCGTGGAGCTGGTTGCCGGAGCGCGCATCAAAGCGCTGGAAGCAACGGCCGACGCGGAGCGGCGGCTCCGGATGTATGCCGAGGGGAAGGCGGCAGCGGCGGCATCCGCCAACGAAGCCTTCCTCGACAAACTCACGATCGCGGAACGCGAAAAGGAAGGCCTGGTTGATGAACTGGCAGAGCTGCAGAAGCGCCCTGCGCCTGACGGCTGCGTCGTCACTGACGATCTGCTTGGCCGCCTGCGCAAGTGATCGCGCCGTGCTGGAAAGGGCGGCGGTCGACATGGCGAAGTCCGACATCGTCGACGCGGCGATCGCGGTGGCGGAGCGGCAGCCGGAACGCCCGGCCGATTGCCGCAAGAAGGAGTGGAGCGGCGTCGCCAGCGGCGAGCGGCTGGACGTCGCCTGGCTGAAGGCGGAGCGGGCCCTGGAAAGAACGCGCGCCCGGCAGAACCGGTGCAACGCCTGGGACGAAGATCGAAAGACCGGTGCATACGATGATTGATTTGTCAGTGCTGACGCAATGGCTGGGCGCAGCCGCGCTCGTGATCTCGCTGGTCACCACGATCTACACGCTGATGACGCAGAGCTCGAAGAAGACGGGCGCCGCGCTTGAGGCGTTCCAGAAGAGAACGGGCGAAGTGCTGGAGAAGCTGGAAGGCAGCCTCAGCGCGCAGGCAAGCCGCATCCAGGCGCTCGAAAGCGAGATGAAACACCAGCCGGACAAGGATGACGTCCATCGGCTGGAGATGAAGCTCGGCGAAATCCAGCTCGACATGGTGCGCATCGGCGCCGTGGCGGAGCAATCCGCGCGTACGACCCAGCGGATGGAGAATTTCCTTCTCGAACAGGCAAAAGCAGCATGAGCTACGCATCATTCATGGAAGAGGACGCGCGCCTCGTCATCCTCCGGGAACTCGCAAAGCAGTTCGACGGCCGCCTCAACGAAACCGTGTTGACCACCGTGCTGGAAGCCTTCGGCTATCGTCGTTCGCGGGAGTGGGTGCGCACGCAGCTGCGCAAGCTTGAGGAGCTGGGGGCCGTCAGCATCCGCGCGATCGACCGGCCCGAGGCCGATCCGATCCTGGTCGCCACCATCACGCGAGCCGGCGCCGATCATGTCGAACGCCGCAGCGTCATCGTAGGCGTTGCCCGTCCGTCACTCGGAGGCTGACCATGGCTGGTCGCGGCCGTCTGTCGTCGATCGACCTGCTTCCCGAGGAAGCGGCCGACGATATCGTCTGGGCATGCGAGCAGCTGTACCAGCGTGAACGCACGCAGGCCGACATCCTCTTCGAGCTGAATGACCGGCTGGAGGCAAAAGGGCTGGAGCCGGTTTCGAAGTCCGCCTTCAACCGCAAGGCCATGCGGCTTGCCGCCGCCCAGCGGCGCATGCAGGAAGCGCGCGCCATGTTCGACGGCCTTTCCAGCCAGTTCACGGCCAGGGACGTCGATGACAACACCGTCATCCTCGGCGAGTTCATCAAGACGCTGATCGTCGAGCTGATCGACGACAGCGCCGGGCGAAAGAGCCCGAAGGATGCGATGGAGCTGGCGCGCGCTTATCAGGCCACAGTTTCCGCACAGAAGATGTCGACTGATCGGCGGCAGAAGGTGGAAGCCGAAGCCCGGAAGAAGCTCGACCATGCCGTTGAGAGCGCGACAGGCGCCGTGGAAAAGGCCGGGCATCAGGTCAATGCCTTCGAAGTGCTCGAAATGATCCGCAAGGCTTACGAGAACGGGGCATGAGCCGCGCGCCGATCCTTTACCCGTATCAGGCGCGCTGGTTCAAAGACCGGCGGCGCTTCAAGCTGGGCAAGTTCGCCCGCCAGACGGGCAAGACCTTCACGACCACGCTGGAAACGGTCGACGACAGTTTCGAGCATGTCGTCAAACAGGCGCGGACACGCTGGGTCATCCTCTCGCGCGGTGAGCGGCAGGCCAAGGAAGCCATGGACGAGGGCGTGAAACTGCACGCAAAAGCCTATGGCGTGCCGTTTGAGTACACCGAACCGGAGTTCGACATCGGTGCGGTGAAGTACAAGGCGCTGGAGGTCGAGTTCCCTCACGGCTCCCGCATCACGGCGCTGCCGGCCAATCCGGACACGGCTCGCGGTTTCTCGGCCAACGTCTTCCTAGACGAGTTCGCGTTTCACAAGGATTCGGGTGCGATCTGGAAGGCGCTCTTTCCCGTCATATCCGCCGGCTGGAAGCTGCGCGTTACCTCGACGCCTAACGGCAAGTCCGGCAAGTTCTATGAACTAGACACTGCCGTCGACGACACATGGTCCCGCCACGTGGTCGACATCTACAAGGCCGTCGCGGATGGCCTGCCGCGCAACATCGAGGAACTGCGTGCCGGCCTCGCCGACGAGGACGCCTGGGCGCAGGAATACGAGCTCAAATATCTCGACGAGGCGAGCGCCTGGCTGTCCTACGATCTCATCTCCTCGGTCGAGGACGAGAAGGCCGGCGACCCCGATCTCTACCAGGGCGGGCCATGCTTCGTCGGCGTCGACATCGGCCGGCGCAACGACCTCTTCGTGATCTGGGTCTTCGAGCTGATCGGCGACGTCCTGTGGACGCGCGAGATCGTCGAGCTGAAGCGGGCCACCTTCGCCTCGCAGGATGCGGCGCTGGACGAGGTCATGCGTCGCTACCATGTCGCGCGCGTCTGTATGGACCAGACCGGCATGGGCGAAAAGCCGGTCGAGGATGCGCAGCGCCGTTATGGCGCCGGTCGCGTCGAGGGCATCCTGTTCACCGGGCCGAACAAGCTGGTGCTGGCGACGGCCGGCAAGGAACGGTTCGAGGATCGTACCGTCCGGATTCCGGAGGGCAAACCTGCCTTGCGCGCGGATCTGCACAAGCTCCGCAAGGTTGCCTCGGCGACCGGCGCGCCACGCTTTGTCGCGGAGCGCGACGACGATCACGCCGACCGGACGTGGGCTGGATTCCTCGGCATCCATGCGGCCGGAACACCGCGCACCTACGGCTACATGACGCTGAAAGACCTCGGCCGGCTGCGCGCCGACGATGACGATGACGACGGGTCCAGCTTCGGGAGACGCCTGTGGTGAAGTCCACCATCCTCGGGCCGGATGGCCGCCCGATCGAAAAGAAGCTGCTTGCCAGGGAAGTGGCCGCGCCGACGATCTCCGGCGTGCGGCGTGTCCATGAGGAGCGTGTCGCCACCAGCCTCACGCCCGAGCGCCTTGGCTCGCTGCTGCGCGATGCCGCGCTCGGCCAGGCGCGCGCCTATCTGACGCTCGCCGAGGAGATGGAGGAGCGATACCTCCACTACGCCTCGCAGCTGCAGACGCGCCGGCTGGCGATCGAGAGCGTGGACGTGACTGTCGAGGCGCCCAAGGGCGTGCCGTCCAAAATCATCGAAGCCGTCGAGGAACTCACCGAGGAGAGCGCCTTCGAGGAAGCGATCGGCGCGCTGACGGACGGCATCGCCAAAAGCTACGCCGTCTCGGAAATGATGTGGGAATATGAGCGCGGCGCGCTCCGCCCGGTCGAGTACATCTGGCGCGACCAGCGCTTCTTCCAGTTCGACCGGCTGGCGCTCTCCGAATTGCGGCTGGCCGTCGACGGCTCGATTGAGGGCGAGGAGCTGCCGCCCGCGAAATTTCTGCGGCATCTGCCGCGATCGAAGATGGGCATTCCGCTCCGGCGCGGCGTCGCCCGGCCGGCGGCATGGGCCTACATGATCCAGCAATTCGCGCTGCAGGACTGGGCTGGTTTCGCCGAGGTCTATGGCATGCCGCTCCGCGTCGGCAAATACAATGCCGGCGCTTCCGAGAGCGACAAGCGGACCCTGCTGAAGGCAGTCGCTTCGATCGCCAACGACGCCGCCGCGATCATACCGGACGGCATGGCCATCGATTTCCACGAGGTCAAGGGATCGCAGGGCTCGGACGTGTTCGGCGGCTTGCTCGAATATGTCGACAAGCAGATCTCCAAGCTCGTCGTCGGGCAGACCATGACGTCCGACGACGGTTCGTCGCTCGGGCAGGCGAAGATCCACAATGAGGTGCGGCTGGACATCTTGCGGGCCGATGCCAAGCAGCTCGCGGCGACCGTCAACCGCGATCTCGTCCACGCCTTCGTCGCCATGAATTTCGGGCCGCAGGACGTCTATCCGCAGATCAAGATGCCGGTCCCGGATCCCGAGGATCTGGAAGTGCTGACCAAGGCGGTGCAGGCGATGGTGCCGCTGGGCCTCAAGGTCAAGCAGAGCGAGATGCGCGAAAAGATCGGCCTCTCGGAACCATCCGACGAAGACGAGCTGCTCTCGGCGCCTAGACCGGCCGCGTCGCCCAATCCGGAGGATGACGACGAGGAGCCCGCGAAGGTTCCCGCTCCGAAGCCCGGCAAGGACAAGGCGAAGGAACAGCCGAAGAAGATCGCCGCCCTGTCGGCCGAGGTGGCCGATCACAAGCGGTCGTGCCGCTGCCGCTCCTGCGTGTCGCTGCTGGCGGCCGAGACGGTCGCGGCCAGAGCAGACGCCCAGGACGATGTGGATGCGCTCCTCGAGGAGGCGTTTGGAGATTGGGAGCAACTCACGGCGCCGATCGTCGATCCGCTCTTCGCCATTATCGAGAAGGCAACCAGCTTCGAGCAGGCGCTCGCCATGCTCCAATCCGCCGGGCCGGATGCGACGAAGCTCGCGGAGCGGCTGGCGGTATTGACGGCGATCGGGCGCGGCATCGGCGACACGAAAGACTGACGTGGCCGAGATCGCCAAGGGCTTTTCCACGCCGCCGGAGGTCACAGCCTATTTCGACGGCAAGAGCCTGCGACCGGCCTTCTCCTGGCTGGACGTGTGGGCCGAGGAGCATGCCTACGCCTTCACCGTCGCCAAGGCGACCGAGCTGGAGCTGCTCACCACGTTTCGCGATTCGATCGGCAGCGCCATCCGCAAAGGTCAGGGTTTCGAGACGTGGAAACAGGACGTCCTGAAAGACCTCACGCGGATCGGCTGGGCAAGGCCGCGTATGGTGTCTGACCCCGAAGGCATCGATCCCGACCGGATGGTGAACTTCGGCTCGTCGCGCCGGCTGAAGACGATCTTCTGGTCGAACGTCAATTCCGCCCGCGCGGCCGGCCAGTGGGAGCGCGCCCAGCGGACGAAGCGGGCGCTGCCCTATCTGCTCTACGTCCGCACCACGTCTGCGGATCCGCGCCAGGAGCATCTCGGCTGGGTCGGCATCATTCTTCCGATCGACCATCCGTTCTGGCGGACACACTTCCCGCCCAACGGCTGGCTGTGCAAATGCCAGGTACGCCAGATCTCGGCGCGGGAGGCGGAGCAACTGCTCGGCCGCGCGCCGGCGGAAGGCGGCGTCATCTATCGCGACACGCCGCCGGACCTCGGGCCGGACATCCCGTTCGTCAACCGCCGCACCGGCGAGGTGACCATGGTGCCGCCGGGCGTCGACGCGGGCTGGCACACCAATCCCGGCCTCTCACGATCTTCGACGTTGCTGCAGAACCTCGAAGCCCGCCTTCGGACGGCTGACGCCGGCGACGCGGAGCGGGCGTTGGGCGATCTTTGGGCTGACCCGTTCCTGCGCGTCGCGCCGAAGCTGCCGGAGAAGACCTGGTTGCCGGCCGGCGTCTCGCCCAGGCTGGCGTCGGAGTTTCCGGCGGCGCGTAACAGCATCGTGTCGATCGCGACCGAGGACATCGTATCGCGCAACGTGCGGCACGGCATGACACTGGACGAGTTCGCGCTGCTGCCCAGGATCATCGCCGATGGCGCCATCCTCCCGGATGAGCGTGGTGACGGCAGCGTGCGGACCATACTGGGCCGCATCGGCAAGACGTGGTGGCGGTTGTTCATCAAATTCTCGTCGGGTGGGTATCTGCGTGTCACCAGCATGCACCAGCGACGGTTCCAGGACATTCAGAAGACGCTTGATCGTTTCGGCCTGACCGTCGACGACATCAATGATCTGGGCAAGGAATGACGCGCGGCGGGGAGGGTCGGCAACTCCTCCAGCGGCCATCTAGGGCACCCGAATTCGCCGCCGCGCTGGGTAAAAGATGCGCCTTCCGCGTCAGGATTTCAAGCGATCGTAAAGGAGCCTCGTAGAGCGCGTTCGTCGATCCGGACGGCCCGTCATGGCTCAAGACGTCGCAGCGCGCGCTAGCGGCCTTTTAATCGCCTTCTAATTTGATGTTTGTCGGCGTCGCTCGGTCTCGATCGGCCATTGTGGCGGCGGATCAGGGCTGACAGCTGTCAGCCACATCAGGCCCGCTGACTTCGGCAATTGTGCGCCGATGACGCGAGTTTCCGCAAGCCTGAATTTGAGACTGGTCAATCTCGCCGGTGAGCCGGGCGAGCCGGTCGCGACCGGCGTCGCTGTCTTCGACGTGATGACGCTCGACGCCGCCGCCAACCCCGAGGTCGGCCCGGCCTGGATCATGCTGGCGCCGCGTGGCCGCTTCACCGCCCGCGACGGTCGCTCCTTCGAGGTCAATCCGGAGCAGCTCGTCGAGCGCTTCGCGGCCGAGAAGGTCGACGTGCCGATCGACATCGACCACGCCACCGTCAAGAAGGCGATATTCGGCGACGCGGCCCCGGCCATCGGCTGGATCAAGGAACTCGCGGCAAAGCCTGACGGTCTCCACGGTCGCGTCGAATGGCTCGCCGCCGGCCTCGCAACCCTTGCTGCCCGCAGCCACCGCTATGTCTCGCCCTCGCTGAAGGCCGATGAGAACGGCGTGGTGAGCTGGCTGCATTCCGCCGCGCTGGTCGCGGCTCCCGCTCTCTCCATGCCGGCGGTCGCGTCGGTCGACCCGAACAACCCCACGAAGGATGCATCCATGCTGAAGAAGATCGCCGCCGCCCTCGGCCTCGCGGAAGACGCAGGCGAGACCGCCTGCCTCAACGCCATCGCCAATCTCGGCCAACGCGTCGACAAGGCCGTGCATGAGCAGACGCTGGCGACGCTGTCGACGACCACGGCCGAGCTGGAAGCCATCAAGAAGGCCGGCCATGACAAGGAGGTCGCCGATCTGCTCGACGGGGCGTTGACGGCGAAGAAGATTACGCCGGCGCAGCGCGCCGAGCTGGAGCCGCTCTGCGCGACGGTGGACGGCTTCGCCCAGGTCAAGAAGCTGATCGATGCCACCGCCGCCGGCCTCGGCGCATCCGGGCTCGATAAGAAGCCGATGCCCGGCGAAGTCCACACGCTCTCGGCCGAGGACCGCGCCATCATGAAGGAAATGGGTCTGACCGAGGAAGCCTACCGCAAGGCCAACGGCCTCGCGGCCGCCTGACCTCGTAGCCCGAACGCAACCGGAGAATTTTTCGATGACCGCACTGTCTGGCCCGCGCGTCCCGACCCGCAAGGAAGGGAACAGGAGCACCGCCCCGATGAAGGGCTCCACCAAGATCTGGAACGGCGCCATCGTCGTCATGGACAGCGGCCTCGCCGTGCCAGGCAAGACGGCGACGGGTCTGGTCGTGCTCGGCATCGCCACCGACACCGTCGACAACACCGGCGGGGATGGCGCGGCGAAGGTCACGGCCGAGCGCGGCTGCTTCAAGTTTGCCAACTCGACGTCGACCGACGCGATCGCCGGTTCCGAGATCGGCAAGGATTGCTACCTGGTCGACGATCAGACGGTGGCCAAGACCAACGGCTCCAGCACGCGCTCCGTCGCCGGCAAGGTCATCGACGTCGACAGCGACGGCGTCTGGGTCGCGCTCGGCTGATCCCGGCGCGGCTTCATCACCCTTTCATCCACCTTTCAACGGACACTAGAACATGGCCCGCGTGATAACCGCAGCTCTTCTCGAGGCCGCACAGCGCGGCTTCAAAACCAATTTCCAGATCGGCTTCGACGGCCACAAGGCGCTGCTAAACAGCGTCGCCACCGTCGTGACATCGACCGCGGCGGTCGAGGATTACGGCTGGCTGAACACCATCCCGAAGCTGCGCGAATGGATCGGCGACCGCCATGTCCACGGCCTCGGCACCAAACAGTACACGATCCGCAACCGCAAGTTCGAGCTGACCATCGGCGTGCTGCGCGACGACATCGAGGACGACAAGCTCGGCCTCTATTCGAACCGCTTCCAAATGATGGGCCAGTCGGCGGCGTCGCATCCCGACGAGATCGTGTTCGAGCTGATCAACAGCGCCTTCGCCGCCAACTGCTACGACGGCCAGTATTTCTTCGACACTGACCATCCGGTGGGCAAGGAAGGCAACGTCGCCTCCGTCTCCAACATGCAGTCGGGCTCGTCCGAGAAATGGATCCTGGCGGACCTGTCGAAGCCGCTGAAGCCCTTCATCTTCCAGAAGCGCCGCGACTATGAGTTCACCTCGCTCGACAATCCCAACGCGACCGAGAGCGTGTTCATGCGCGACGAGTACAAGTACGGCATCAACGCCCGCGTCGCCGCCGGCTTCGGCTTCTGGCAGATGGCATTCGGGTCGAAGGCGACCCTCGACGCGACGAACCTGCGCGCGGCCTACACGGCCATGACCAAGTTCGCCGACGACGAAGGCCGGCCGCTGGGCATCCGCCCGACGCACCTGATCGTCGGCCCGAACAACCAGTTCACGGCGCGCGACATCCTCCTGTCCGAGCAGATCAGCGGTTCGACCAACACCAACCGCAACCTGGTGTCGCTCATCGAAGCGCCGCTGCTGACCTGATAGCGCCTCCCAGGCGCGATCCGCCGGCCTCGGCCGGCGGGTCTTTGAAAGCCGGCACCCCTGCCTCCCACGGGCGCCCGCTCTCCAAGACCCGAGAGGACCATCATGGCCAAGACCCCGAAAAAGACCTTCGCCCAAGGCGAACTCGATCCGATGCTGATGCGCGTGCGCATCGTCGCGCCGCAGGGCGCACGCCGCCGCGCGGGCATTTCCTTCACGTCCGTGCCACGCGAACTTACCTTCGCCGACCTGGGCGACGACGTCGAGGCCGCCCAGGAGACGCTGAAGATCCTGATGGCCGACCCGCATCTATCGGTTTCACCGGTGATCGAAGAGGGCTCGATCGAGCCGAAGGACGAAGAACCGGCCGCCTGATTTTCCGAACACGCCGCGCCTCGCGTCGCGGCAGTGTGGCGGGAGGCGGCGAAAGTAGGGGGTAGCCGCCTCCCGATTTCCCCGACGCGAGATGACGCGAGGACATGACCAGCTACGCCACCCTTTCCGATCTGCAGTCGCGCTATCCGAACGAGCTGACGCTTCTGGCTGCGAGCGAGGCGACCGGCCTGCGCGATGATGTGCGCATCGGCCTGGCGCTCGCCGACGCCTCGTCGGAGATCCGCGCCATCCTGCAGGCCCGCTATTCGCCGGCCGATCTCGCCGCGCTCGACGCCCCGTCGCTCGATCTGCTCAAGATCTACTGCATGGACATCGCGCTCTACCGCATCTCGCTGTCCTTCACGCGGTCCAACGAGGCGATCAAGGAACGCTACGACGCCTCCATAAAGCGGCTGGAGGCGATCGCCGCCGGCAAGGGCGCGTTGACCGCCACGACGGGCGGCAATGGCGGCGGATCGGGTACCGGACCCGATGTCGGATCGGTCGGACAGAACGAGGTCGTGGTTGTGGCGCCGGAGCGCATGTTCACCCGCGAGCGGCTGGGGCGCGTCTGATGAGCGTCCAGATCGTCGTCGACGTCGGTGATTTCGACCGCGCCTTCCGGGCGCTGCGGCCGATCTTCGATTTCCAGCCGGAAGAGCTGATGTCCACCATCGGGGCTCTTGGCGAGAGCCAGACGCGACGGCGCATTTCCGAGGAGAAGACGTCGCCGGACGGCGAGCCGTGGGCGCCCAACCGGAAGGGCACGTCCATCCTGATGGAGTCCGGCCAGCACCTTCTCGCTTCGGTCGCCTGGACGGCCTCGGCCGACGAGGCGGTGTGGGGCGCCGCATGGGAGTTCGCCCATGTGCATCAGTTCGGCGCGACCATCGTGCCGAAGAACGCGGAATTCCTCGCCGTGCCCAACCCGGCCGGCGGCATCTTCCGGTCGAAGGAAGTCACCATTCCGGCGCGCGAGTTCGTCGGCATCTCGGCGGAGAACGCGGCCGAGATCATCGACGTCGTCACCGATCATTTCGGGGTGCTGCGATGATTGCTGCCCGCTCCCTCGGCCAGATGCTCGCCAGCAATGTGCTTTCCGACACGCAGGAGGCAATAGTAGCGACGCTGACAACGCTCCTGCCGGGCATCACGATCCGCAAGCATCCGGGCAAGGTGGACATATCCGAACTCGTCAACGCCTCGGTCGTGGCCGCGCCAGGCGTCGGCCTCGGCTGGAGCCAGGTGAAGTATGCCGGCATGGCGGACGGTTCTTTCTGCATGGCGGTGGGCTGGACCGCCTACATCGTCGCCGAGGCGATGGTGAACAATGATCGCCGCGTCGAGAAGGAACAGGTCGGCCTTGCCATCGGTACGCAGTTGATCAAGATTCTCTCCGACGACGAGGCGTCGTTCTGGAACCGCACCGGCACCCTGCCGATCGGCTTCAACGGCCTGCCCGAGCCCGAGCTGAAACCCTTCTTCACCATCCGCGACGCGGCGAAGGGCACGGCCTATTACATCGTCACCTGGACGCAGATCATCGCCGATGTCGGGGAGACGACGTTCCCGACTGCCACCGGCCGCGTCCGCTCGCCCGACGAGCCGATCATCGACTACGACAGCGAAGCCGATCTTGCGCATGTCGGCCACTGGATCCCGGCGCGGCAGGTTCCGGAGGACGAGGATGCGTGACCTCTACGCCTCCGAGATCCGCCGTCTGCGCCAGCACCTCGCGCGCGCCGAGCGGCGCATCGCCGTGTCGATGCTGCCGGGCAAGGTGAAGCAGAAGGATCCCGACAAGCGCCAGCTCCGCCTGCAGATCGGCACGTCTTCGAACGGCACGCCTGTGTTCGGGCCGTGGTCGCGCTGGCAGGAGGCGACGGCGGGTCAGGGGCGGTGGCATGCCGAGCCGGACATGGACGAGCAGATGGTGCTGTGGAGCCAGTCCGGCACGGTGGGCGCGCAGTCGATGGCCGTTCCCTCGACCTACGACAAGGACCACGGCGCGCCGTCGACCGCGTCGGACAAGGCCGTCTTCATGTGGGGCGGCGGCGGCTTCGAGGTCGGGGATTTCGGCGTCCGCTTCTTCGGCGAAACGCTGGAGCACAACGGCGTCTACATCGGCGAAGACCACGTCCACACAAACGTCATCCCCGGCGGCGGGCTTTCCGGCCCTCCGCCCGGAAGTTGAGGAGAACCCATGGAAAAGAAGCCCTATAAGCTGACCGAGCATGCCGGCACGCATGTCGCCGGCCGCCGGATCGAGGACCGCAACGCACCGCTCCACCTCACCGAGGCGGAGGCGGCCTACGAGCTGCAGATCATGGCGATCCGCCCTTGGCCGGAGGTGCAGGCCGCAACGACGGTCGAGCAGCGGCCCGCCGCACCTGCTGACGAGCCCTCCAAACCCCGTTCGAAGAAGCGTTGAAGGGCGTTTGAACGCATGGCGCAGGCCATCCGATACAGGGTTGACATCGACCGCAGGACAGGCGCGGTGCTCGTCGGCATTCCGGCCCTGCTGCAGGCGCTCGACGTCATCTGGATGACGAGGACGAACCTGCGCGTCATGCTGCTCGACTTCGGTTCGAATTTGCGCAGCTGGCTCTCGGAAGACCTGACGCCGGCTCTGGCGTTGCAGATCTACGGCGACCTCGCCTCGACGACGCATCGCTGGGAGCGCGAATACCGGGTCAGGGAGTTCCAGTTCGTTCGCATGAGCCAGACCGGGACGCTCGGTCTGAAACATGGCGGCCTGTATTACCCGGAAGGCAGGTTCGGCAATTACGACATCGCCATCCCGCTCAACGCCACGCCGCGCGATCTCGGTCGCTATGTGCCCGAGCTGGCGGCGTAAGGGGGGCGGATGACAGACTACACCGCCGAGACCCTCGACCTTTCCCGGCTCGATCTCGGGCCGCTGTTCGCCGTCGACTACGAGGCCTGGCTGCAGGCCCGCATGGCGAAGTATGTCGAGATATGGAACGGCAAGCGCGCGATCGACCCGACCCTGCCGGAGATCGACATGTCGCGCATCGAGGCGTCGACGCGGCAGATCATCCAGGAGGAATCGTCCGACGCGGACACCAAGATCATCGCCATGATCAACGATGCGGCGAAGGCCCTGCGCCTTGCCCAGGCGAACGGCGACGATCTCGAACACCTCACGGCGACCTATCACGGGACCCAGCGCGCGACCCTGATCGCCGCGAGCGGCAATGTCGCGGCCGTCATGGAGAGCGACGACGATCTGCGCAGCCGCGCCCAGCTCGCGCCCGAGGCGCTGGCCGACCTTGGCCTGACCGCTGGCGGCTACATCTATTTCGTGCGGACGGCCTTCGCGGCTGAGATCAAGGGCGTCCGGCCCATCCGTCGCGGCGGCGGCGCGGTGGAACTTCGCCTGCTCGGCCGAGCCGGCAACGGGCATGTCGACAGTCCGCTGCTGGCGGAAGTCATCCGGGCTTTCCAGCCCGAGGGCATGACGCAGTCGACGGACATCCTCACCGTGTTTTCGGCCGAGATCGACGAGCTGGTGCCGGAAATCCGGCTGCGCATCCCGCGCGGGCCGGATCCGGAGGAGGTCAAGGCGGCTGTCCGCAAGTCGCTGCTCGCCTATCGTGATGACGTCCACAGGATCGGCGCCAGCGTCTATCTCGAAGCGCTCGCCGCCGCCGCGAAGGTCGGGCCGGTCATCCGGCCGATCGTGCTGTTTCCGACCGCCCATGTGATCGGTGCTCCGGAGCGCGCTCCTTACCTCTCGGACTTCGTGCTGACGACGGAGGTGGCGTCGTGACCGTCTTCATCCCGCAGCTGCCGCGCCCCGGCGCGTTCGAAGAGACGCATTCGATCGTCAACGCCTGGTTCAAAGCCCAACTGGCGCTCTATGCCGAGGCGTTGCGCACGCTGTGGTCGCCCTGGGAATGCCCGGCGGACATGCTCGACGAACTTGCATGGGCGTGGTCGGTGGACTTCTGGCGTGAGTGGTGGCCGGAGTTCCGCAAGCGGCAAGTCATCGCAGAAAGCCGGGCCTTCCACCGCCTGAAGTCGACGATCGCCGCCGACCGCATGGCGTGCCGCTATGCCGATGCCGAGCTGATCTCCTACCATCTGCCGCGCGACGGCTTCGCGGTCGCCGAGGATGTGTCGCCGGAAGCCTACCAGGCGTGGATTGGTGGCCTGCCGGAGATCCGCATCTGGCCGCTGCCGCCCCGGCCGGCGGTGTGGGAACCGCTCGGCGGCGCGCTGGGCGAGGACCCGGCCTATGTCGCCGAAGAGCCTCTTGTGGAAGCCCGCTACGCCGAGCTTGTGCGCGGCGATCGCGCCATCCCGCTTGTCGTCTCCGGAGAGACGTATGGCCCTGATGGCGAGGCGCTGGACGAGATCGAGCGCGTCTCCGTTCCCATGGAGCCGCTGGAAACGGCCGGCGTCGACACCTTCGCCTTCGGCGATGTGCCGCTCGGCGCCAATCCGGTTTCCCGCCGCGTCTTCTCCTTCCGCTGGCGACCGGCCTCGCGCGATCCGTTCGACCTCGTTCCCGGCGTGCCTTCGCTGGTTCCTGTCGAGGCGCGGCCGCGCAGGGTGCCGATCCTGCGGCCGTATGAGGATCATCTGCTCGTCGTCGGCGACGCGCCCATGGAGAGCGCCCTCGACTTCGAGCCTGGCCGCGAGGACTACTATCTCGCGCTGAAGGTCGCCGATGGAACCGGACCATCCGGCCCGGAGCCGGGGCCGGGAGCCGTGGGCGTCGACCGGCTTGCCCGCGCTCCCTACACCAAAGAACTTTCCATCCTCATCTCGCGGCCGCCGAGCGAGGCCTTTCCCTTCACCGGCTGGGAACTCGCCGCCGATCCGCAGCCGATCGTGGACGATCTGCTCGAGGCCGTCGCCTCGGCGCAGGGCTTCCGCGACGAAGTCACCGTCGATCTCAACGTCCTGCGGCCGCTCAAGGTCGCCGATCTCGCCACCGTCACAGCCACCACGAAGATAGGCGAATACCGCCTCATGACCAGGAGATAGGCATGCACAGCCGTGTCGTACTTGAAGCCCAGCAGCATTTCCGCCCGATCGACATCACCAATCTCGGCGTCTTCCCGCAGGCCGGCGACGAGGCGCTGACGGAGGACTGGCTGGGCACGCTGCGCTATCGCGGCCTCGCCGTGGTGAAGGACGGCGCGAACAACGTCGTCGTCAGCCCCGGCCGCGCCTATATCGGGTTTCGCCAGTTCGCGCTGGAGGCGGTGGAGACAAAGTCGCTGGCGGAGGAAAAGCCGCTGATCTCCGGTCAGAAGCGCGTCGTCATCCTCGCCGCGCAGGGCCAGCCCGACGTACCGGCACCCGGCGTCACGCGTTTCGCGACCGTATCGGTGCCAAACGGCGAAGGCGGCTCGGTCAAGCAGACCACGACGCAGACGACGGCGCCCTATGTGAGCAACAAGATAGCCGTCGCGAAGATCGCCGGAGCGCCGTCGACGCAGGAGCAGGACCCGTCAGTGCCGGCGGACAACGTGCCGTTCGCCCGCATCGTGCTCGACATAGACGGTATCGTCACCGTCCAGCAGCTCACCGCGCATCGCATCAACACGCAGACCGAACTCGACGCGCTGGTGGCGCAGCTGCGGTCGCAGCTGGAGAACATCGGCGGCGAGGTTGCGGCGCTGCGCACCGATCTCGTCTCGCTGCAGAAGAACCAGCGCGGCAACGCCAGCCAGGCGACCATGGACGCGCTCATCTACGACGTCGCCACGCTGAAGGACGTCAACGCCATCGGCGACGCCGGCGCGCCCTATGCGCTCGACCGGTTCGAGAATGCCGACGAGGTGAACACCGCGCATCCGGATTTCGCCGGCCGCGTCGACGAGGGCTTCCAGCTGCCCTATGCCGCCGAAGACAAGGTCGCGGTTGCGCTCTTCAACGCCAACGACACGCGCCTGATGCATCAGAACGCCGGCCTGCTGTTCCCGGCCTATGACGCCGTGATCGGCCACGTTCTCCATTCCACGGGTCAGACGGCGCCGCTCGGCGGCAGCGTCACCCAGGAGATGGAGCTGACCAAGATGACGATGACGCGCGTTCGCGTGCGGCGCGGCACCTACTGGCACTATCTGCATCCGCTGCTCTACAACCGGCTGCGTTCGGATGCCGACATCGTCTACCGCGTGTTCCGCAAGGTCGGCGAGGCGCTCGCCTTCCCCTATGGCTACTACGTCGACCGCTATAGGTGGTGGAACCGCTTCTTCCGGCGGCGGGTCATCATCGACCGGGTGACCGAGAGCTACGACGTCTGGCAGAAGACGCCGGTCACCATCCAGGGCGTGATCAAGTCGCAGACGTGGCAGCAGGGCCAGCAGCGCTTCGTTCCCGCGATCCGGCTGCCGCTGTCGTCGTGGGATGCCGGAGCGTCGATCACGGTCGCGGCCTGCAAGACCAAGGCGAACGGCGAGCCCGATCCGACGCAGGTGCTGCAGACGGTGACCGTCACGGCGGCCGCCTTCAAGAAGTATACGCCCGGCGACGTCGAGACGATGACGCGCTTCGCCTTCCCGGTGCCGTTCTTCGCCGATCGCGGCCCGATCGCCTACCTGACGTCGGTCATGGGCAATGTCACCGTCCACATGGCGACGGGCGACCGCTTCCTGGGCGGCAACTTCTTCGAGAGCACGGACGGCGTCTTCTTCACCGGCTCGATCACGCAGGACATGGCGCATGCGGTCGAATACTGCCGCTTCCGCCAGACGGTCATGGACGTCCGGCTGAACAACCTCTCGCTCTCCGGCGGCATCCAGGGCGCGGACTTCATCCTGCCCGGCATCTTCCCGGACACGACGGCCACCGAACTGCAGGCGTTCAGCGGCGGTTCCTGGAAGACCATGGGGCAGTTGCCGGCCGACGAGAACATGGTGGAGACCGACGACGACGAGATCTTCGGCAACGGCACCACCGCCACCTATGACAGCCGGGCAATGCTGCACGGCACCGAATGGGTGATGCCGGTGCTCGATCTCGGCAATTCCGAGCGCACGGTGTTCCGCGTCGCCACGTCGAACCACTATGTTTCCGAGGTCCACCAGGTGCCGGCCGGTCCGACATGGGCGAAGGTCGTCGCCTCGGCGAAGGTCGCGGGCTACAACGCCGACCGCCACACCTTCACGCCCTACGTCAAGCATGGCGCGGCGCTGGGCTCGACGAAGAACGCGGACGGCGCGCCGACGGTCGAACCGATCCCCGGCACCAACTCGGCGCGGCTCACCTGGGAGTTCACCGCCGATCCGGATGGCAACCAGTACGAGGTGCATATTCCGGGCGTGACCGACAACATCGCGTTTCCCTTCTCGCACAGCGAAGTGTTCGCGAAGGTGGTTCAGTAGCGATGCCGCTCGATCCCGTCGATGCGCTGAACAACAGCGACGGCAACCTGCAGGAGGTGCTCGGCAGGCTGCTCGGCGATCTCCACCAGCGCATGGGCGCCGCAGAGACGAAGGTCGGCGCGCTCAGCGCCAACCAGTCGACCGTCGTCGACGGTCTGGTGGCGGCGATCACGCAGAACTTCTCCGAGCTGTTCACCTCGGCCGACCAGCTGGTGACGGCGATCCGCAACGCCGAGTTCCTCTCGGCGGCGACGGAAACGCCGATCTCCTTCACGGTCGGGCTGGAGGCGACGCTGCTGCTCGAAGCCGGCGCGAACTTCCCGTTCAAGCCGACCTCCGTCGTTGCCCTGACACTGCCGGAAAACACGGAAGACTACGCCTTCGCCAGGGTGCTGGGCTGGGTGCCGTCGACGCGCGAGCTGTCGATCGAGATCTTCGCCACGGCCGGCGCGGCCGGCCCGCACACCGGCGTCACGGTCGAGATCGCCGCGATCGACACGCTCGCCATCCAGACGATGCGCGACGACGTCGCGGGCAAGCACGCCGCGATCGTGCCGATGCACGCGGCTGTTGCCGCTGCAACGCCGCTTGTCCTGCAGGCCGCTGACGAAGCCGGGCAGGCGAGAGACGATGCGCTTGCAGCCGCTGCCGCTGCTGCTCTGTTCGATCCGTCGAGCTACTGGACGAAGGCGCAATCCTACTCGGCCGCGCAGGTCGACGCGTTGCGCAGCTTTGATCGCGACCCGCTCGACCGCATCGCCATCCAGCCGGTCAGCTATCTCGACTTTTCGGGCGACTACGCCATCGCCAGCGGATGGTTCACGCGTGGCGGCGCGGCGCTGGCTCGCAAGGTCAACGGCCTGCTGGCCTCGGTCGCCGCCAACACGCTGCGCATCGACCACGCCCAGGGCAAGGTCAAGGGCGCGCTGCTGGAGCCGGCCGCGACCAATCTGGCGCTGCACAGCCAGGACCTTTCCAACGCCGCGTGGACGAAGGTGCGGTGCTCGATCTCGGCCAACACCGGGCTTGCCTCGGACGGCACCACGACGCTCGACAAGATCGTAGAGGATGGCACGGCCGGCAACACCCATGTCGCCGAGCAGGGCGTCAATTTCGGCGGCGCGGGTTTCAAGACCATCAGCGTCGAGGCGCGGGCCGGCGAGCGGACATGGTGCTACCTGTCCGCCTACGACAGCACGGCGGCCGGCGTCTGCGGCGTCTACTTCGATCTCGCCAACGCGGTGAAGGGGACCGTCGTCTCCGGCAGCGGCGACATCGAGCTTCTCGACAACGGCAACTGCCTCATCAGCGTGACCGGCAACTTCGCCGCCGGCACGGGTGGCGTCGACATCTTCCTTGCGTCCGGCGACGGCGCTGCCGTCTACACCGGCAACGGTGCCTCGGGCGCTTTCTTCGGGGAGGTGCAGGTTGAGGCCGGGCCGGCGGCAACCTCCCGCATTCGCACGACGACGGCGACCGCGACCCGCAGCGCCGACGTGCTCACCATCGCAGGAACGGATTTTTCCGAGGACTGGAACGCTCTGGAATGCAGCGTCGTCATCGACTTCGAAGTGCGGGCCGCGCTCGGCGCTGCCGTCGCCTACATCTGGTCGATCACGGACGGCACCGGCGCCAACATTCTCGGCCTGCGCATCAACGGCGCGACCGGCAATCTTGAGCTGATCGTGCTGCTTTCCGGTGGCGCGGAAGCCTATCTGCCGGTCTCGGCCGTGACGCCGGGCCAGCGCCATCGCGTGGCGGCGTCGTTCAAAAAGGACGCCTTCCACGTCTCCCTCGATGGCGGCGCGGTCCATTCCGACACCGCCGGCACGATGCCGGGCGGTCTCAGTCAGGAATGCTTCGGCCATCTGAACGGTGGCTCGCATCTTTATGGCGGCGGCTACATCCGCCGCCGCGCCCGCTACGGCAAGGCCATCGCCCCGGCCGATCTTCCGAAGGTATCCGCGCTATGAACCTGATCGCGACTGCAAAGCGGGCCGGGCTGTTTTCGCCCGGCTTGTGGCAGAGGCTCTTCGACACCTATCGCAAGACGGAGACGTTCTCGCAGGCCGAAATCACCGCCATCGTGGCGGCGTTGCCGATCCTGCAAGTCAACGAGTTTCTGGCGTCGGGGACATGGAACAAGCACGCCGATGCGACCATCGTGCTTGTGGAACTGATGGGTGCCGGCGGGCCGGGAGCGGCCGGCGCTGCCGGCAACAACTCCTCGCACCGGCCTGGCGGCGGTGGCGGCGCGGGGGGCGAGCGCACGTTTCAATTCTTTCTCGCGGCTGACCTGCCAGGCAGCGTTTCGATTACGATACCGGCAGCGCCAGCCGGCGGCGTGTTTGGCGTCAGCGCCGGCGTAGGCACCACTGCCGGCGACGCTACGTTCGGCACGCTGCTGCGGGCTTGTAGTGGTATGCGCGGCAGCAACGGCGCCTCCGTCAACAACAACACCATAAAGTACGATCCGGCGTCTCAGGAGGGAGTGGGTCCGCAAGGCCCCAACGGCGACGCTTCGGCGCTCGCCATCTATTTTGGCAAGTTCGGACAGCGCGGCGGCCCGAGTGGCGGTGCCGGTGCCGGCGTCAGCACGGCAAGCGCTACAGGCGCTGGCGCTCCAGGCGGGTCCAACAGCAATTTCGCCGATGGTTCCGGGGCGGCAGGCGGCGCCAGCGGCGGAGGCAACGGCGCAGACGCGGCCGGCCCGCTGATCGGTGGCGGCGGCGGCGGCGGCTCGACAGGCGCGCTCGGCGGCAAGGGCGGCAACGGCGGTCGGGGTGCTGGCGGCGGCGGTGGCGGTGCGTCCCGAACCACCGGCGGCAACGGCGGCGATGGCGGGCCGGGATGGGGACGGGTGATCCAATGGTAAATCGCAAAGCAGTCATCAACGCGGGCGTGGTGGAGAACGTCATCCTCGCCGACGACGATTTCGAGCTTCCGGGGCGCGTGCTTGTCACCCTGCCGGAAGGCTCGATCGTCGCGCCGGGCTGGACCTATGACGGCGAGGATTTCACGCCGGGTGTGCCGGTTGCGTCAGTGGTTCCGGATCGCGTCACCTCACGACAGTTCAAGCTCCAACTCCTCGCTTATCCCGCGATCGGCGAGGGCGAGACGCTGCTAGACGACGTCGAGGCTTGGATCGCGACGCAGAGCCGGGCCGTGCAGGTGGCCTTCGCCAACAGTGGCACCTTCGTGCGCGGCGAGCCGATGATGCAGGCAGGCTTTGCCGCTCTCGGTTTTGATGAAGCGCAGGTCGACGCGTTCTTTGCCGCTGCTAGCGGTTTGTAAACCATTTGGCAAAGTGTTGCTGCGGGCTTTGGACCAAACTCTCGTCGGCTCGCGTTCTAGAGCATCTTTCGACTTTGATTATGCCGGAAAGGGCTGTGGCACATGGGTGCAAATTGTATCTCGCCGAGTGGTGCTGGAGATCTAAACCCACCAACGCACAGAGTCAGCTGGGATAGCGGCATCGGCGATCTCGGTGGCGATGTTGCTTTCAACGGCGGCCTTGGCGTCCAGCACCAGAGCGCGGCCCGCGAGGTTTTCCGCGATGTTCAGAGGAGTTTTGGCTTTGGGGGTCCGCTCCGCGAAGATGTTCGCGTAGCGCTTGGCGTCAAAATCCATGCTCTCGACGTACTCGGCTAGGCGGTCGTGGTCGACCGGACCACCGTTGAAGCCCCAGTGCATCGGGTGGATCTTCACCTTTCCGTGGGGAACAATGACGCGCCTGTCAGCAGCAAGGAAGAGAATGACAGCCATTGATTCTACGTTGCTGATACCGTGCATTGTCAGAGGCACCGGAAGCGACCGAAGGAAGTTATAGGCCGCAAACCCTTGGTCGTTCGTTCCCCCCTCGCAGGACAGGTAGATGGTCATTTCCGTCGCGCCGTTGTTCAGCGCGGATAAGGCGCAGTGTTGCAGAGCGCCCAATGTGTCGGACGATATAGGCTTCATAAGGTGTATGGTGTGCAAGGCCACGGCAAAATCCCTCTCGATTGCCAGATTGTGATTAAGCGGGCATGATCAAGGGATTCTAGCCGCTCGACAAGAAGGGCTGACAGCTGTCAGCCACATGCCATCCTTCCGACCCTGCCAATGTCCGGTGAAACCTCGTCACCGTTCCGCAGGGTCTTTTCATGCCGGGTGCAACCACTGACTTCGTCGGCGTCCGCGTATTCTCGAATCTTTCGGGGACGCTCGCCAGGATCGACACGCGCGACTCGACCGTCATCGGCCTGACCGGCCCGATGCCGCTGGCCGACGCCGGCATCTTTCCGCTCAACACCCGCGTCCGTTTCGCGACGGACGATGCTGCGAAGGTCCTCGCCATGGGGGCCTGCCTTCTGCAGGACGCGATCAAGCAGATCGGCTCGGAAGGCATCGTCACCACCGTCCAGGTGGTCCGCACCCAGCATTCGTCGCTGGTCGACGCCAACGCGAAGCTCGCCGCCGAGATGTCGGCCATCGTCGGTTCGGCCGCGCTCCACACGGGCGTATGGGCGCATGCCAACGGCGACCCGGCCGAGGGCGCCTATCCGGGTCTGCTTCTGGCGCCCGGCAACACGACATTGCGGCCGACCACTGGCGTCGCCGGCATCACGCTGGCGGACGGCGGTGAGGATTACACCGAGGCGCCATCGGTGGAGATCGTCGGCGGCGGCGGCGCCGGCGCGTCCGCGATCTGCTCCATCAACGAGGCCGGACAGGTCGAGGCGATCGCCATCTCCAATCCCGGCATCGGGTATCAGAACGCCGCCGCCAAGGCGACCGGCGAGATCACCTTCGTTTCCAACCCGGTGGCCGACACCACGGTGACGATCGCCGGCACGGCCGTCACCTTCAAGGGGTCTGGCGCGGCCGGCAATCAGGTAAATATCGGCGTCGATCTCGCGGCCACGCTGACGGCTCTCGCCGTCATGCTCAACGGCTCGGCCGACGCCAATCTGGTGACCGTCGACTATGTCGCCACCCCGACCAGGCTGCAACTCACCGCCGCCACTGCCGGCGCGGCGGGCAATGCGATCGCCTTCTCCACCACCGTGGCGGGCGCCACCGTTTCCGGCCCTGCTCTTGCCGGCGGTTACGACGCACCGTCTGTCGTCTTCTCGGGCGGCGGCGGCAGCGGCGCGGTGGCCACGCTGACGCTCGGCACCGTCCGCAACCCGGTCATGGTGGCGATGGATGCCGTCTGCACCCGTCTCATCGACTGCAAGGCGATAGGCGACACGCCGACGACAAGCGTTGCGGCGGCGCGCGAATGGGCGGCGGACTTCGCGACATCCTACAACGTCATCGCCATGTATCCGGCGGCGATCGTCAATCTCGGCGCCGGAAACGTCACCCGGCCGCTGTCGCCGCATGTGGCGGCGGCGACCGTGCGTCGCGACAAAGAGGCGGGCAACCCGTACAAGGCAGCCTGGAACCGGCCGCTGCAGGGCATTCTCGGCACGTCCAAGCCGGTCGGCTACACGGACGGCGACATCTCTTCCGAGGCCAACGTGCTCGTCCAGGGCGGCGTCGGCACGGTGATCGAGGGCAATCTGCTATGGGCGCCGTTCACCACAGCGACCGACCCGACGACGATCGGCTACCGCTCGATCAAGGTGATCCGTACCCGCCACGCCGCCGACAAGGCCATGCTGCGCCCGATGCGGAAGTACATGTCGAGCGACATGACCCCGCACGAGGCAACGCAGGTGTTCCTGTCGGGCGACGCGTTCTACAGCGACCTCAAGGCGCTGGGCGCGATCATCGAATACGAGTGGCTCTGGTCTCCGACCATGAACCCCGGCGCGCTGCTGCAGGCGGGCGCCATGCGGGTGAAGGTGCGCTACGCCGAGACGCCGGACCTGGTCGACCTGCAGATCTACAGCGAGACGATGCCGGAGGCCTACGACGCGCTCGCCGCCGCCATCGCCACCGCCATCAACGCACTCGGCCGCCCCAACATCCGCGTCGCGGCCTGAAGCTAGGAGCTTTCCATGGACAATATCATCCGGGGCGCGAACTGGTACGTCGACGAGATCAACATGCGGCTGCGCGCCGAGTCGACGAAGCTGCCGGTGCTGCGCCGGGACATGGTTCCATTCGTGCTGGGCGGTGGCTATTTCAGCCTGGAGCTGCCGGCCGAGATCGCCGCGCTCACGGCGGAGATGTCGGTCAACTCCACGCCGCCCGAGGTCCGCTCCCGCTTCGGCCGCGAGCCGGGCGACTGGACCACCGTGACCTACTACGAAAGCCTGCTCAACGCGTTCCCGAACAGCGCCAACGGCACCTCGACAGGCGCGACGACGGGCGGGCCGAAGCTGAAAGGCCGTGTCGTCATCCTCAAGGGACTGCTGAACGAGGTCGAACAGCCAGGCGTGAAGGGCATGAAGGCGGACGGCCCGGCACGCCTGCGCTGGTCGAGCATCATCCAGTACCAGGACGTGGTCGACGGAACGACCGTCCACAAGTTCGACGTGCAGAACAACACGCTGATCATCAACGGCGTGAACTACACGGCCGAGCACAACAGGATCATCGCGGCCTAGCCGCGGTCTCGCGGGGTAGCTCAGCCAGGTAGAGCACGAGGCCCATAACCTCGCCGTCGGCGGTTCAAATCCGCCTCCCGCAACCAGAATAAAAGGGGAAGCCGCTGCGCCCCGACTTGAGCGAGAGGCCGGATCTGAGGATTGCGGCCTACCAGCGGACAGCCGGGCGGGAGACCGGCACGTCGAATACCCAGAGAGGGCGGTCTGGTACGGCTCGCGAGGCTCCCAGCACTCTTTGAGGACCGGCCGAAGGGGTGCGCATCCCGGTGCCGTGTAGGGACGATAGTCCGCCGCCCGAAGCTTTTACGCGAGGCCTCATGACCAAGAAAACCGCTACCGTCCAGACGCCGGCCACCGCCGATCCCAACGGCCCGACCGTCGCGGAAGAAATCCCGCTGCCGCCCGAGCATATGTGGGCGGAGTTGGACAACGCATCGAAGCGGGTGCCGGCCGCGCCGCAGAAGCCCACGGCCGAAACGCCGGCTCCGGACGAGAAAAACCCCTCACGAGAAATCGCCCAACTGGAGTTCGTTGGCCGCAAGCCAATCGAAACTGTCCCGCTTGAATATCCCTTCCTCCTTGCAGGAGAGACCATCTCGGAGATCAGAGTGCGACGCTTGCCGATCGGTGAGGTGGGCGACCTGATCGACAGCCTTCCGGCTGGCCGCATCGACAATTTCGAGATCTACGCGGCTATGACGGGCCTGCCGGCGCCGGTGCTGCGCGGGCTTGTCGACGTCGACGGCGAGAAGGTTACGGGAGTTTGCTGGGATTTTTTGCCCCGCGCGTTCCGGCCGGCCCCGCCGCCGGCTCCCGCGTCATCATAGACCTTCGCGACTGGCGGTCGTTCATGGCGCGCATCTCGGCCATCTTCCACACTCCTCTCCCGCAACTGCTCGCAATGCGCTGGGACGAAGGGCTCTTGTGGTGGCCGTTGGCGCGTGACGTCCATGCCGAGACCTTCGGCCTCATGGCGCGGGTGGAGAGATGAGCGATCTCGACGTCTCACTGCGTCTTCGTCTGGTCAACCAGCTTTCGCGTCCCGCCGAGGAGGCAGAGCGCGACCTGAAGGAGCTGCAGCGCGCCGCCGAACGGCTGGGTCGGACGCGCGGCAGTGACCAGTTGGGCGCGGACATTCGCAAGGTCGGCGCTGCGGCAGCGGACGCAAAGACGAAGCTCGGTGGCATTTCAGAAGAGACCGAGCAACTGCGCCAGAAACTCGGACGACTGAACGCCACGCGAGGGTTGGATGGCCTCAAGCAGGATGCCGGCCATGCAAAGCAGGCGATCGCCTCCATCGGAACAGAAGCCGACGAACTGCGACGGAAACTGGGGCAGATAGGGGACGTCGGGTTCGCCGAACTCAAGCAGGACGCGGCAAGCGCAAGGCAGGCGATCGAGAATATTGGGACTGCCGCCAGCCAGGCTTCCGGAAAAATCGAGCTGCTCGACGATACTTCAGCGCTTTCAAAACTGCGCGATGAGGCAAAGAAGACGGAAGACGCGATCCGCAATATCGGCGCCGGAGGCCAGCCGTTGCTTAATGATCCGGCGAAGCATCCAGCAGGGCGTGGTGTTGGCGCGCCGGTGCATACTCCGGGAACCGGCGGCGCATCCGATCCGACCCATACACCCGGGTCCGGCCGAGCCGGACGTGCGGCCGAGGGCTTCGCCGACAGGTCGGGTTTGGACGCCTACGTCCCGTTTGGCGTATCCGGGAGCTACGCTGCGGGCGCGGGTATAGCCGCTGGCGGTGTTGCCGCCTATCGCGCGACCAAAAAGTACGCCGGATTCGACCGCGAGATGCGCATGCTCGGTAACGCGGCCGGGGTAAAGCAGGATGACGTTGAAGGCAGCATCCCAGAGCTCCGCGCGATCGCTCAAGAGATTGGCGTGCCGGCTGATGACATTCTTGAAGCCTTTCGATCCCGCGTCACTTCTACCGGGGAATGGCGCGGCTCGCTCGACCAGATGAGGGATATCGGCAGGACGGCCAAGACCTCCGGCGCTTCCTCCGAAGATGTGGTGAACACTTTCCTTGCCGCCGAACGTTCCCTCGGTTTCACGCCGGACAAACTCAGCAAGGCCTCCGATATTATGATCGAAGGCGGCAATAGCGGTCAGTTCGAGATGCGGGACATGGCCAACTATCTGCCTGGTCTGCTCTCGCTCGCTGGCTCCAAGGGTTATCAAGGTGAAGGCGGTCTCGCGAGCCTGATCGCGTCGCTTCAGATTATCGCTCGTCGCAGCGGCGGAAACGACAACGCGGCGCGCCAACTCGGTGAGGTTCTCGGCAAGATGGACGCCGAGGAAACGGCGAACAATTTTAAGGATTTCAAGGTCGATCTGCCGAAGCGCATCAAGGACGGGAAGGCGCGCGGCGAGGATCCCGTCAACATCGTCCTCGACGCTGTCGAGGAGGCCATCAAGGGCGACAAAAGCAAGATCACGAGGCTCTTCCGCGAGAAAGATTCGCAGCTCGGCATCCTGAACCTACTGGCTGACAGGGAAGAGCGCGACCGGCTCGCTGAAGACCTCCAAGGTGCAAGCGGCGCGACGGAACGCGATTTCCAGCGGGTGAAGGACGATCCTCAAAGCCGCTTCGATCGCGCCGATAACGCGCTCAGCGATGCCTGGATGAAATTCGGTGCATTCATCGATCGGATCGGCGGAACCAAGGTGCTTGAGGGCTTCGCCAACGTTCTCGACATCATGTCCGCAGACACACCGGGGACCGTCGGTAATCTTCGCAACCTGCTGGGCCTCGCGCCGAGCGAAAACTCGGATGATCTCGTGGCATTGCAAGGCCGGCGCGATCAACTCACCCGAGATCTATCCGAGGTGAACATAGGCCCTCAGTCGGGCGGTGCAGGCTTCGAGCGCGCCGCACTGATGGCCGAACTGGAAGAGGTCCTCAAACAGATCGCGGCAGAGACTGCCCGTTTGAAGGCCATCTCTGACGCAGATCCGGAACTTGGCCCGGTACCAGGTCGCGGCGCGAAGCAAACGTTGCCCGCCACCATGCCGGTGCCGCTCGGTAAACCTATGGGGCCGGCCGCCGAGCAGTCGATGGAGAGCTACAACGACGCGCTCCAGGCCCAGGGACAGGAGGCGATCGGTATCGCCCAGGGCATCGCCGATAGTATCCGCGCCATGCTGGGCTTCACCGTCTCGCCGACCATCCAGCCCCGCCTCGTCGGGCCGAAAGGCGGCGGCGGGCAGGCCGGTGGTGCCGGCAATGGCGGCGCGCCTCGTGGCACAGGCGGCAGGCAGACGGCCTCGTTGGCTCCGGTGAACAACTACAACATCCGGACGTCGAATCCGCAGGTCGCGGCGCGGCGCGTCCAGGCCGAGCAGAACCGCCAGGTCCGGCTCGCGCAGTGGAACGCGATCGGCGACATGGGGAGCGCCTTCGGATGAGCGTCTTTACGCCAGTCGGCGCGCTGATCTCGATCGGCGGCGCCGTCCTCTACACGGTGGGCGGTCTCAACCCGCAGCGCATACGCAAGTCGAGCGAAAGCCGCGTGCCCGGCCATCCTGTGCAGGGTGGCATGGAGTATCAGAAAACAGGCATGGGCGAGCGCGCCGTAACCATCGAGGCGCGTACCCTGCCGCAGATCATGGGCGGGCTCGACGCCTACGCCATCCTTGAGGCGCAGCACGAGATGCAAGCCGAAGTGCCGTTCATCCGCCTGCACGGCAACTATCTCGGCATCAGCGGCGGCTTGGTCATCGTCCGCTCTCTCGACGCGGATGAGGAGCAGTTGCACCCGTTCGACGGCGTCGGCCGCATTGTCGATGTCACCATGGACCTGCTGCAGCTGCCCGGCCTCGGCGGCATCGCTATACCCGATCTCAGGACCTTGCTGCGATGAGAACCTACACCGTCGAGGCCCTTGAGGGCGAGCGCCTCGATCGCATCGCCCGCAAGGTTTACGGCACCGAGAAGAACGGCACCGTGGAAGGCTTGCTCGCCGCCAATCCGGGGCTTGCCTCCCACGGCACCATCATTCCGCTCGGCACCGTCATCCGGACGCCCGTTGAACTGGCGGTGAAGCCGGCGACAACCTACCAGCTGGCGTGGGAGTAGGGCATGGCGCGGAAGCCGATCGTCCAGATCCTGACGCCGAGCGGTGCCGATCTCGTCGGCCGCCTCGGCAGCAACCTTGCCGGCGTCACCATCGTGGATCAGGCCGGCGGCGAGAGCGACACGATGGAGATCCGCGTCCGCGTTCCGATGCCCGCGCCGGCCGGTCCTGCCAAGGGCATGAAGTATGCGCCGCTTGTCGGCTGGGAGCTGGGCGGCATGCGGCCGTCCGGCGTCTACACCGTCCAGACGACGTCGCTCGGCGGCGATCCGGACAGCGGCTACGAGATGACCATCTCCTGCCGCGCGGCCGACTTCGTCGACAAGCTGAAGGAGGTCGACAGCGAGCATTTCGATGAGATGACCGCCGGAGCCATTTTCTCGCGCATCGCGGCCAGGGCCGGCACCACGGCGATCGTGGATCCGGAGCTGGCCTCGATCCAGATTCCTTACCGGCTACGATGGAAGGAGCCGGCCGGCGAGTTCGCCGAGACGCTCGCCCAGGAGCTGGGCGGCACGATCAAGGTCGCCGGCGGCAGGATGGCCGTGCTCAAGCGCGGCGCGGGTCGGGCGGCTTCGGGTGCGCCGCTGCCGCCGATCCGGATCGACTTTGCCTCGTGCCACCGCTTCGACGTCTCGATCGAGCAGCGCGGCCTGTTCGCCGAATCGGATGGCGGGTGGTTCGACTTTCAGGACGGCATCGAGAAGCTGGAGCAGGGCAAGGGCCTCGGCTCGGCAAGCCGCTATCTGCCGGTGCACATCTTCTCGACCCAGCCGCAGGCGAAGCTGGCGGCCGACGCCAGCGGTCGCGAGGAAGGCCGCAAGAGCATCTCGGGCAGCTTCGACGTCGCCGGCAACCTCTCCGCCACGGCCGAGGCGCCGGTAATCTGCAGCGGCTTCGGGCCGGACATCGATGGCGCCAGCATGGTGGCCGCCTGCGTCACCCACGAAATCACCTTCGACGAGGACGGGGGCTGGATCACGACCGTCGAGGTAGAGGCGAAGGAGAGCAGCCAGTGAAGGCGATCAACGAAACGAATTTCTGCCATATCGAGCAGCTGCCGGATGGCCGCCGCATCCTCTTCTATGCGGAGCATGCAGGGGACGACATCATCATCCATCAGGTTACGCACTGCGCGCTAGGCACGGTCGATATCAAGATCGAGGGGAACGCCGATCGGATCGAAGCTGCTTGGCCGCCGGACTACCCCGCTCGCGCCGCAGGCGTTTTGGACAGCCTGCAGGAGATGGGCCTCGTCCAAAAGATCGAGACCGAGGGAACCGACATGATTTGAATGCAGCGGAGGCCGCGTCGTTTCGCGGCTGCGGGTCCGGCGCCAACCAAGGCCCGCATGGCTAGCTCAACGCATCATCGCCACCCCGGCGGCCGAGGCCGCAGCGGCAAGGTGGCGCGAGTCGGATGCAGGACACCATGACGAAATACGAGATGCGGGACGTTATCCTCGTCAAGCCCGCCGCACCTTGGGTTGGCGGCAAGAAGCAGCTGGCAAGGCGGCTTGCGTGGATGATCGAGGCCGCGCCGCACGATGCCTATGTCGAGGTCTTCGCCGGCATGGCCGGCGTGTTCCTGAAGCGTCGCCGGGCGCCGAAGACCGAAGTCATCAACGACCTCAACCGCGATGTGGCGAACTTCTTTCGAATCCTGCAAAACCACTACGAGGCGTTCATGGACATGCTTCGGTGGCAGCTTACGAGCAGGGCCGAGTTCGAGCGCTTGAACGGCATGGATCCTGAGCGCCTCACCGATCTTCAGAGGGCAGCGCGCTTCCTTTACCTGCAGAAGACGGCCTTCGGCGGCAAGGTCGCCGGCCGGAGTTTCGGCGTCTCCGACAATGGCGGCCGCTTCGACGTGACCAAGCTGGCCGAAATCCTCGCGGCCGTGCACGAGCGCCTCGCCGGCGTCGTCATCGAGTGCCAGCCCTGGTTGAAGCTGATCGACCGCTGGGACCGGCCGGGCACTCTCTTTTATCTGGACCCGCCTTACTACGGCACGGAGCACTACTATGGCCGTGGCATGTTCGAGCGGTCGGAATTCGAGGCGATCGCGGCCCGTTTGAAGACCCTTCGAGGGGCCTTCATAATGACTTTGAACGACCTTCCAGAGGTCCGCGCGATCTTCGACGGCTTCTCGATCGAGCGCGTCGAACTCACCTATACCGTCGCCGGCAACGACAATGCGAAGCGCGCCGGCGAGGTCATCATCACGGGAGGCGGCGGTGCCTGACACCCGGCGCTGCAGGACATGCGATGACGAGGGTGTCGTGACGGACATTCTCGGCAATCCACGGCCGTGCAGCCGGTGTCGCTCTGACGACTTCCATGCGTGGTATCGAGCCCGTGTCGAGACCGAGCGCAAACGAGACGTGAGGAAGGAAAGTGCCTAGCTATCAGCGTTGCACCTATTGCGGGTCGAGCCTGCATCCGGCGAGCCATTGTCCGGGGACATGGGAGGGCAGCATGCGCCGCGCCGATCTCCGCTGCCACTACTGCGGCGGCACCGACCACAACTATGAGGGCTGCACCAAGCATGCCGGCGGCGGCAGAATGAAGGGCGCGGTCAGGATCGGGGACCGGTGGCGGCGACGCTAGCGCTGCCGGCGCGTGCTACAAAACCAAGTGTCCGAGGTGTCAAAACCAAGTGTCCGGCTACAATGGGGATAGAGTTGTGTCGTTCATCGTCCGCGCCGCTTCAGCCTTGTGATCGCCCTGACCGACTCAGTCCCAAATCTGCGCGCCGGAAGCAAGGCAGGCATGTGCGATGGCGGGCTTTCCAAGCACCCGGCGACATGATACCAGCCGCTGCCAATCCAGAAACGCAATCACGAATCGGCGCGGCCCGACCGGGTCATTCGCTTTGTTTCATTCATTCGAGGCTTGGCAATGTCGAAGATCATCGAAACCGCAACCGGCGCCCTGGCGCTGACCTTCGACGACGTGCTGCTTCAGCCCGGCCATTCCGAGGTGATGCCGGGCCAGACCGATGTCCGGACCCGTATCGCCGGCGACATCGAGCTCAATATCCCGATCCTATCGGCGGCCATGGACACGGTCACCGAGGCGCGCCTTGCCATTGCCGTGGCGCAGGCCGGCGGCATCGGCGTCATCCATCGCAATTTCTCCCCTGTCCAGCAGGCCGAGGAGGTGCGGCAGGTCAAGAAATTCGAATCCGGCATGGTGGTGAACCCGGTCACCATCGGCCCCGACGCGACGCTCGCGGATGCCCAGTCGCTTATGCGGCTGCACGGCATTTCCGGCATCCCTGTGGTTCGGAACGGCAACGGCTCTGGTCGCCCGGGCCGGCTTGTCGGCATCCTCACCAACCGCGATGTCCGCTTCGCCTCCGATCCCGAGCAGAAGGTCTCCGAACTGATGACCAGGGACAATCTGGTCACGGTGCGCGAGAACGCCGACCAGGACGAGGCCAAGCGCCTGCTTCACCAGCGCCGCATCGAAAAGCTTCTGGTGGTCGACGAGGCTGGCAACTGCGTCGGGCTGATCACCGTCAAGGATATCGAGAAGTCGCAGCTCAATCCCCATGCGTCCAAGGATGCCCAGGGTCGTCTGCGTGTCGCGGCCGCGACCAGCGTCGGCGACGACGGCTTCGAGCGCGCCGAGCGCCTCATCGACGCCGGCGTGGACCTTCTGGTCATCGACACCGCGCACGGCCATTCGCAGCGCGTGCTTGATGCCGTAGCGCGGGCCAAAAAACTCTCCAACTCCGTTCGCATCATGGCCGGCAATGTGGCGACGCCCGATGGCACCCGCGCTCTCATCGATGCGGGCGCGGATGCGGTGAAGGTTGGCATCGGGCCGGGCTCGATCTGCACCACGCGCATCGTGGCCGGCGTCGGCGTGCCGCAGCTTTCCGCGATCATGGGCGCGGTGGAAGCCGCGCAGAAGTCTGGCGTTTCGGTAATCGCAGACGGCGGCATAAAATTCTCGGGCGACCTCGCCAAGGCGCTCGCAGCTGGCGCGAGCGCCGCGATGATCGGCTCGTTGCTCGCCGGCACCGACGAGAGCCCGGGCGAGGTCTATCTGCATCAGGGCCGCTCGTTCAAGGCGTATCGCGGCATGGGCTCCGTCGGCGCCATGGCGCGCGGCTCGGCCGACCGCTATTTCCAGGCCGAGGTGCGCGACACGCTGAAGCTTGTGCCGGAAGGCATCGAAGGGCAGGTGCCTTACAAGGGGCCGGTTGCCGGCGTCCTCCATCAGCTCGCCGGCGGCCTCAAGGCGGCCATGGGCTATGTCGGCGCGCGCGATCTGACCGAATTCCGTGAGAAGGCGACCTTCGTCCGCATTTCGAACGCGGGCTTGCGCGAGAGCCACCCGCACGGTGTTACGATCACCCGCGAAAGCCCGAACTACAACGGCGCCTGAGGCAGGAACAGGCCGGCGAAAACGGGCATCGACACGACCGGCGGTTCAGACCACCCGTACGTTCAGTTCGCCGATGCCGTCGATATGCACGAGCATCGCCTCGCCGCGCCGGACGGGGCCGACGCCGGAAGGCGTGCCGGAGAAGATCAGGTCGCCGGGCGCGAGCGTGAACAGGCCGGAGAGATGGGCGATGATCTCGGGCGTCTTCCAGATCATCTGATTGAGATCGCCGCTTTGTTTCCGCTCGCCGTCCACGTCGAGCCAGATCGCGCCGCGCCCGGGATGCCCGATCAGCGACGCCGGAAAGATGTTGCCGCAGGGCGCCGAACACTCGAACGCCTTCGCGATCTCCCAAGGACGGCGCAGGTCCTTGGCTTCGTTCTGCAGGTCGCGTCGCGTCATGTCGAGCCCGACGGCATAGCCGAAGACATGATCGAGAGCCTGTTCCGGGGCGATGTCGCTGCCGCCCTTGCCGATGGCGATCACCATTTCGGCTTCGAAATGCACGTCGTTGGACCTGGAAGGGTAGGGGAAGTCCGAACCCAACAGGACGATGTTGTCAGGGTTCTTCTGGAAGAAGAAGGGCGGCTCCTTCGACGGATCATGCCCCATCTCGACGGCGTGTGCGGCGTAGTTGCGCCCGACGCAATAGATGCGCCTGACGGGAAACAGCTTGTCGCTGCCTTCAACAGGGATCGTGGTCATGGAGGCAGGCTGCACGGCAAACCCGCTATCGCCCATCGTATCGGCAGTCATGCGTCCATCCTTCTGGTTCGGCGATTTGCCTTCACGCAAACCCGCGGCCGGATTACTTCAGGCCGAGGTGACTGCCAAGACGGCTCCATCGGCGAGATCATGCCGGCACGCGCGTCCGGCTCCGCTTCGGCCGCTGCGTGTCGGACACCACGGCGCCATGCGCGGCGCGGATCGCCCCGGCCAGCAGCAGATGGTCGCGCCGGCGGTGGCTGGTCTTGCGCCAGGCGAGGCAGATCGTGCGCGAGGGGACCGGATCGCCGAACGGAACCAGCGCGACGTCTGGCCGTCCATAGGTGACGCCTGCCGCGATCTCCGGCAGGAGCGTTACGCCGAGACCGTGTCCCACCATATGCAGAAGCGTCGTCAGGCTCGTGGCGCCGAAGCTCGCCATGGCGACCGGCTTAACCCGTCCGCAGATCGCCAGCGCGTCCTCGCGCATGCAATGGCCTTCCTCCAGGAGCATCAGGCGCTCGAAAACCACGCTTTCCGGTGCGACCGGCACGGGAACCCGGCCGACCTCGTCCGCCGGGATCGCGAGAAGGAAGCGATCCTCGAAAAGCGGTTCGAAAGCCAGCGTGGATTCGTCGAAGGGGCCGGCGGCGATCATGCCGTCGAGGCGGCCGCTCAAAGTGTCTTCCACGATTGCCCCCGTCACCGCCTCGCGGATCTCGATGCGCAGATCGGGGAACTCGCGCTTGAGCTGAGGCAGCAGATAGGGAAGGAGGTAAGGCGCGATCGTCGGGATGATGCCGAGGCGGAATCGTCCGTCGAGCGCTTTGCGCTCGCGCAGCGCCGCCGTCTCCAGTTCGCGCACGTCGTCGAGGATGCGCTCGATCCGCTGCCGGTACGCGACTGCCTCTTCCGTCAGATGGACGACGCCGCGGCCGCGCTCGAAGAGGCGAAAGCCCAGTTGCTGCTCCATCTCCGCGATCTGCGCCGACAGCGCCGGCTGGGTCACTCCGACCAGTTCGGCGGCACGGCCGAAATGCAGCGTTTCGGCGAGAGCCTCGAAATATTGCATTTGCCTGAGCGTGAGCCGGATCATAGGAAAAACTTATCGATGTGACAAAGAAAGGTAATTTGTGTTTATCATAATATCCCCCTAGTTTGGAAGAGTTCCAAACTGAAGCATCGCCTTTTTGGAATCCGCTTTGAATTCGGCGTGACCCACCGGTGAGGGAGGCGAGCCATGGTCGGACCCTCTCCCGCGATCACGTGATCGACCGCCGCCGCCTGATGGCGCGGATCATTGACGCTCCAGCGCTATCTGCACGCTGCGTCGAGGTTGGTCAGTTTCCTGGCGAACATGTTTTAGGGCATTTGCGCGACCTGATCGGAGACAGATATGGACGGAATGACTGACAAGAGCATGGGCAAGTGCCCGGTCGTGCACACGGCTGCCGGCCTGCGCTCCAACCGCGACTGGTGGCCGAACCAGCTCAACCTGAAGCTTCTTCACCAGAACTCCGCCCTGTCGGACCCGATGGGCGAAGCCTTCGACTACGCCGAGGAGTTCAAGAAGCTCGATCTTGACGCGATCAAGAAGGATCTGACCGCGCTGATGACGGACTCGCAGGAGTGGTGGCCGGCGGATTTCGGTCACTACGGCCCGCTGTTCATCCGCATGGCGTGGCACAGCGCCGGCACCTATCGTACGGCCGACGGTCGTGGCGGCGCCGGCGCGGGCCAGCAGCGTTTCGCGCCGCTGAACAGCTGGCCGGACAACGTGAACCTCGACAAGGCCCGCCGCCTGCTGTGGCCGATCAAGCAAAAGTACGGCAAGAGCATCTCCTGGGCAGACCTGATGATCCTGACGGGCAACGTCGCGCTGGAATCCATGGGTTTCAAGACTTTCGGCTTCGCCGGCGGCCGTGCCGACGTCTGGGAGCCTGAAGAGAGCGTCTACTGGGGCGCGGAAGACACCTGGCTGGGCGACAAGCGCTATAGCGGCGACCGGCAGCTGGAGAATCCTCTTGCCGCGGTCCAGATGGGCCTCATCTATGTCAATCCGGAAGGTCCCAACGGCAACCCGGACCCGTTGGCGGCGGCGCGCGACATCCGCGAGACTTTTGCCCGCATGGCGATGAACGACGAGGAAACCGTGGCGCTGATCGCCGGCGGCCATACGTTCGGCAAGACCCACGGCGCAGGTGACGCCAAGCATGTCGGCCGCGAGCCGGAAGGAGCCAGCCTTGCCGAGCAGGGGCTCGGCTGGACGAGCACTTTCGGTACCGGCCGCGGCGGCGACACGATCGGCAGCGGCCTCGAGGTCACCTGGACGACGACGCCGACCAAGTGGACGAACAACTTCTTCTGGAACCTGTTCGGTTACGAATGGGAGCTGACCAGGAGTCCGGCCGGCGCGCACCAGTGGATTCCCAAGCATGGCATGGGCGCCAACACGGTGCCGGACGCGCATAACCCGGCGAAGCGTCATACTCCGGCGATGCTCACGACCGACCTCGCCCTGCGTTTCGACCCCGAATATGAGAAGATCTCGCGCCGCTTCCTGGAGAATCCGGATGAGTTCGCGGACGCTTTCGCCCGCGCATGGTTCAAGCTGACGCACCGCGACATGGGGCCGAAGTCCCGCTACCTCGGACCCGAGGTGCCGGCCGAGGATCTGATCTGGCAGGACCCTGTGCCGGCAGTCGATCATCCGCTGGTCGACGATGCCGACATTGCGGCGCTCAAGGCGAAGCTTCTTGCCTCTGGCCTTTCTATTTCGGAACTCGTTTCGACGGCCTGGGCGTCCGCCTCGACCTTCCGCGGTTCGGACAAGCGTGGCGGCGCAAACGGCGCACGCATCCGTCTGGCTCCGCAGAAAGACTGGGCGGTGAACCAGCCCGAGCGTCTCGCAAAGGTGCTGGACACGCTGGAAGGCATCCGCAAGTCGTTCAACGACGCGCAACCGTCCGGAAAGAAGGTATCGCTTGCCGATCTCATCGTACTGGGCGGCGCCGCGGCAGTGGAAGCAGCGGCCAAGGCTGCCGGTCACGACGTCGAGATTCCGTTCACGCCGGGCCGCACGGATGCGTCGCAGGAACAGACCGATGTCGAGTCCTTCGCTGTGCTGGAGCCCGTCGCTGACGGATTCCGCAACTACCTCAAGGCCGACTACAGCATTCCGGCCGAGGCGTTGCTGGTCGACAGGGCGCAGCTCTTGACCCTGACGGCGCCCGAGATGGCCGTGCTGATCGGCGGCCTGCGCGTTCTGGGCGCCAATGTCGGTGATTCCGCGCATGGCGTTTTCACGACCCGGCCTGGAACACTGACCAACGACTTCTTCGTCAGCCTGCTCGACATGGGCACGGCCTGGAAGCCGGTTTCAGCGGCGGAGGACGTTTTCGAAGGACGGGATCGCAAGACCGGCGAGCTGAAATGGACGGGCACGCGCGTCGATCTCGTTTTCGGCTCGAACTCCCAGTTGCGGGCCCTTGCCGAAGTCTATGGCGAGAACGACTCTCAGGAGAAGTTCGTGCGCGACTTCGTGGCGGCATGGAACAAGATCATGAACGCCGACCGCTTCGATATCGCGTGAACACAAGCGCAACGATGAAAAAAAAGGGCGCGGCGATGGCCGCGCCCTTTTTGTATCAGTCTTTCTCGAAGACGCCGGTCTTGGCGACGATGCCGGCGATCGCGCCGCCGATCAGCGGCGCCACGATGAAGAGCCAGAGCTGGCCGAGCGCCGCGCTGCCCGAAAACAGCGCCGGTCCGATGGAGCGGGCTGGATTGACGGATGTTCCCGTTACCGGGATGACCGCGAAATGGATCGCCGCAAGCGTGAGGCCGATGACGAGGCCCGCAAATGCGGTCGAGTGCTTGGTCGCCGTCACGCCGAGGATCACGGTCACGAAGACGAAGGTGGCGATCAACTCGATGAGGAAAGCCGAACTGGCGCCCCATACTGCCGGGTCCCAGCCATTGGCGCCGAAGCCGCCCGTATGTCCACCGGTCTTGCCGGACACGATGATCAAAAGCGCAAGCGAGGCAAGGATGCCTCCGATGACCTGCGCGATGATGTAGCCGACGACCTGCCCGGTTGGCATGCGGCCGGCCAGCCAGACGCCGATGGTGACGGCCGGATTGAGATGCGCGCCGGAAATAGGGCCGATGGCATAGGCGGCGCAGATGACACCGATGCCGAAGGCCAGCCCTATCGCCTCCTGGCCGAGCGGCAGCGCGGCGCCGAAACCGCCGGTGACAACCGAGGCCGTGCCGAGGAACACGAGCAGAAATGTCCCGAGAACTTCTGCGAGATAGGTTTTCATGGAGATGACCCCTCAAGAACAATCACACCGCAAGACTTCTACGACTTTCGTCTGAGTCGCAACGTGCACTGCACAAATCAGGGGCGGCATGTTCCGCGAAGCAGGCGATGGAGTGCATTAGCCTGCTGGCGCGTCGGCTTGTATTGATGGCACAGCAGCTATAGCAAGACGCCCGAACGGGTTGGCCGATACGGGGTACCGGAATGCGACTTGGCGGACGGTTGGCTGCGGCCATCGAAGTGCTGGAAGATATCGAGCGGCGGCATCGGCCCGTCGCGGATGCGTTGAAGGACTGGGGACTGTCGCACCGTTTTGCCGGGGCAGGGGACCGGGCAGCGATCGGCAACATTGTGTACGATGCGCTGCGTCGGAAGCGCTCGGCGGGCTGGCTCCTCGGTGCCGAAACGCCGCGTGCGCTGGGCTTTGGCGCTCTCTTGCTGGATGGCCTGACGCCGGAGCGGCTCAATACCGAACTCGATGGCGACCGTTTCGCGCCTCCGCCGCTCGATGATGCCGAACGTGCGACGATCGGCAAACAGCGGAAAGCGCCCATGCCCGAAGCGGTGGCGGCTGACTGTCCGGACTGGTGCGTGCCCTTGCTGCGCGGCGCCTATGGCGAGGGCTGGGTGGCTGAGGCGAAGGCTCTTGCCGCGCGCCCACCTCTCGACCTGCGCATCAACACGCTGAAGGCGAACCGTTCCAGGGTTCTGGCGGAACTGGAGGAAACAGGCGTCGCTCCGGCGGCGATTGCGCCGAATGGCCTGCGAATTCCACCGATCGAGGGTTATGGCAGGCATCCGAACGTGCAGGCCGAACCCGCCTTCCGGCAGGGCTGGTTCGAAGTGCAGGACGAAGGGTCGCAGATCGTCGCCCATCTCGCCGGCGTTGTGCCCGGCATGGAGGTGCTGGACTTCTGCGCCGGCGCAGGCGGCAAGACGCTCGCCATGGCGGCGGAAATGGAGAACAAGGGCTCGATCTTTGCCTATGATGCCGAAAAGCAGCGGCTGGCGCCGATCTTCGAACGGTTGACACGTGCGGGCGTCACCAATGTCGAGGTGGTCAGCCGCCTCGCGGCGCTGGAGGGGCGCGCGGAGAGTTTCGATCTGGTGCTGGTCGACGCGCCCTGCACCGGCAGCGGTACGTGGCGCCGACGCCCGGATGCCAAATGGCGGCTGTCTGACAGGCAACTTGACGTCCGCCGGGGCGAACAGTCGGCAATACTGGACCGCGCCGCCGGCTTCGTGAAGCCCGGCGGCAGGCTGGCCTACATCACCTGCTCTGTGTTTGACGAGGAAAACGCCGACCAGATCTCTGAATTCCTCGCACGCACGCCGGGCTGGGTGGCCGAGGATCACGAGGCGCTCTGGTCGAGCCGCTTTCCGGAGGCGCGCGACAAGGCTTACGTGAGCCAGACGGAAGGCATCCGCCTTTCACCGGGCCTCACCGCGACGGACGGCTTCTACTTCGCCGCATTGCGCAGGGCCGGCGCCGGAGCTTGACGCGCTGGTGCGGCGCGCCAGTTAAGCGCGTCATAGCCAACAGCGGACGGGGCTGATGAACCGCTACATGTCGCTTGTGATCTTCGTCGCCGTCGTCTTCGGCGGCGGATTGCTCATCGGATTCGTGACGCAACCCGGCGAGTGGTATGCGGCCCTGACCAAGCCGCCTTTCAACCCGCCGAACTGGATATTTGGCCCCGTCTGGTCGATCCTCTACATCCTGATCTCGGTAGCCGGCTGGCGCATCTGGCCTCTGGAAGGCGCAGGGACCGCTCGCCGGCTCTGGATCGCGCAGCTCGTGCTCAATTTTCTCTGGTCGCCGGTCTTTTTCGGCCTGCAGTCGGTGGGCGGCGCGCTGGTGATAATTCTGCCCCTGCTAGCGACGATCGTCGCTTTCATCGTGACCACGCGCCGCGTCGACCGGGTCTCGGCATGGCTTTTCGTCCCCTATGCGCTTTGGGTCGGGTTCGCCTCCGTGCTCAACCTGTCTATCTGGTGGCTGAACTGATTGATGTTGCATTGCAACATCAATCGTTGCGTCGCTTCGCCGGCTTTGTCATAAGCGGCGAAACGGGACGATGCAGATGGCCGCAGAGAACGACGTCGCCGCCAACTATGAGGAGCGCGTGCGCGCCTCCTTCGCGCGGCAGGCGGCAATGGGCACGATCGGCGCGGAACTGACGCTGGTCACGCCCGGCATCGTCGAGATCGAGATGCCGTTTTCTCCCGCGCTGACGCAGCAGCACGGCTTTCTCCATGCAGGCGTGATTTCGGCCGCGCTGGATTCCGCCTGCGGCTATGCCGCCTTCTCGCTCATGCCGGCCGACGCGGCCGTGCTCACCATCGAGTTCAAGGTCAATCTGCTCGCGCCGGGGAAAGGCGAACGCTTCCTGTTTCGCGGATCGGTGACGAAGCCGGGACGCACCATCGTGGTGGCCGACGGACAGGCCTATGCTTTCGGTTCCGATGGCGAGGCGAAGCTCATCGCCACCATGACGGGCACGATGATGACGGTGCGGGGCCGCGAGGATATCGCCGGATAGCGCAGCCTTGCCGGACAGCGCGGCTTGATGCCGCTCCACGCACATATTTTGTGCAGTTGCCGCCGGGCGCTTCACGACATACATGGCGGCCAGGCCTTCGCTGGACATGCCGGCAAGGATAGGAAACGTCCGACTCTGGGGATTTGGTAAGATCGTGCCGCTGCTGACTATGCTTGCCGGGCGCAAGGTGCTGTTCGTCATGGCCACCGAGGCGGAATACGGGCCGCATCTCAGGCGTATCTTCAAACCGCTGATGACCGGCGTCGGCCCGGTAGAAGCCGGCATCCGGCTGGGCATCGCGCTCACCGAGCTGAAGCTGGCGGGGCAGTTGCCCGACCTCGTCGTGTCGCTCGGATCGGCCGGCAGCCGTCGGCTGCCGCGCACGGAGGTCTTTCAGGTCTCATCCGTGCTCTACCGCGACATGGATGCCTCCGCGTTCGGTTTCGACAGGCACACCACGCCCTATCTCGATTTACCTGCGACTGTGCCGCTGCCGTTGCGCATCCCCGGCATCGCCGAGGCTACCACCTCGACCGGCGGCACCATCATTGCCGGTTCGGTTTTCGACGCCATAGCCGAGGACATGGTGGAGATGGAGACCTTCGCCTGCCTGAGAGCCTGCCAGATTTTCGATGTGCCGCTGATCGGCCTGCGCGGCATATCGGACGGCGACACAGATGTTTCCGGCGTGCATGACTGGGAGGAGTACCTCCATGTCATCGACGAAAGGCTCGCCGCCGCGATCGGGCTCCTGGAAGAGGCGATCGCCGACGGGCTGCTGGATGTGAAGGAAAACGCATAGGAAACATGCGCGGCGGGCCATTGCGCGGAATCGCTTCTTTCTTTAAAGGCCCGCCATGACGAACACAGTCCATCCCGACACCGTCCTCATCATCGATTTTGGCAGCCAGGTCACGCAGCTCATCGCGCGCCGCGTGCGCGAGGCCGGCATCTACTCCGAGATCGTGCCGTTCCAGTCTGCTGACGAAGCCTTCCAGCGACTGTCGCCAAAAGCGATCATCCTTTCCGGCAGCCCGGCCTCGACCATCGACATCGGCAGTCCGCGCGCCCCGCAGGCGATTTTCGACGCAGGCGTGCCGGTTCTCGGCATCTGCTACGGCGAACAGACCATGTGCGCGCAACTGGGCGGCAAGGTCGAGGCAGGCCATCATCGCGAATTCGGCCGCGCCTTTCTGGAAGTGGCCGAGGACAGCGCTCTGTTCGATGGCGTCTGGGCCAGGGGCACCCGCCATCAGGTGTGGATGAGCCATGGCGACCGCGTGACCGCGATCCCGCCCGGCTTCAAGGTCATCGGCACCTCGACCGGCGCGCCCTTCGCGGCAATCGCCGACGAGGGGCGGAAATTCTATGCCGTGCAGTTCCACCCCGAAGTCGTCCACACCCCGGACGGCGCCAAGCTGCTCCGCAACTTCGTGCAGAAGATCGCGGGCATCGAGAGCGACTGGACCATGTCCGCCTACCGCGCCAATGCGGTCGAGCAGATCCGCAGGCAGGTCGGCAAGGGCAAGGTCATCTGCGCCCTGTCCGGGGGCGTCGATTCCTCCGTCGCCGCACTGTTGATCCACGAGGCGGTTGGCGACCAGCTGACCTGCATTCTGGTCGATCACGGGCTGATGCGGAAGAACGAGGCGGCGGACGTCGTCGCCATGTTTCGCGAGCACTACAATCTGCCGCTGATCCTCGTCGACGCTTCCGACCGTTTTATCTCCGCGCTTGAAGGCGAAGCCGACCCGGAGAAGAAGCGCAAGACCATCGGCCGCCTCTTCATCGAGGTGTTCGAGGAGGAGGCGAAGAAACTCGGCGGCGCGGACTTCCTCGCTCAGGGAACGCTCTATCCCGACGTGATCGAGAGCGTCTCCTTCACCGGCGGGCCGTCGGTGACGATCAAGTCGCACCACAATGTCGGCGGCCTGCCCGAGCGCATGAACATGAAGCTGGTGGAGCCGCTGCGGGAACTGTTCAAGGATGAGGTGCGCGCTCTCGGCAAGGAACTCGGCCTGCCGGAAAGCTTCATCGGCCGCCACCCTTTCCCGGGACCGGGCCTTGCCATACGCTGCCCCGGCGGCGTGACGCGCGCGAAGCTGGAAATCCTGCGCGAAGCCGACGCAATCTATCTGGACGAGATTCGCAAGGCTGGTCTCTACGACGCGATCTGGCAGGCGTTCGCGGTGCTCCTGCCGGTGCAGACCGTCGGGGTCATGGGCGACGGCCGTACCTACGAGTTCGTCTGCGCGCTCCGTGCCGTCACCTCGGTCGACGGCATGACGGCTGATTTCTACCACTACGACATGGCGTTCCTCGGCGCCGCCGCGACCCGTATCATCAACGAAGTACGCGGCATCAACCGCGTGGTGTACGACGTGACGTCCAAGCCGCCCGGCACGATCGAGTGGGAGTGATTTGGGGTCTTCCTCGGCCAGTCGGAATCCTTCCGATGTTGTTGGGCGTAACCGTTGTTCAGGCGAATCGCCAAGAGGGCTTGTTTTGGCAAGAGTGTTTAATTATATAAACACCCATGAGTCGACCGGCGCAACCGATCATCATCGTTTCGAAAATCGACCCCGCTTGGCGGGACTATAATGGTCACCTGAACTACGCTGCCTATGCCATGGCCGCCGATCCGGCGGTCGATGCCATCTATGCCGCCGCGGGCCTGGATGTGACATATCGCAAGCGGTTCGACCGTTCCGACTATGTCGTTGAAAGCAGGTTCATCTATCTCAAGGAAATCCGCTCCGACGGCAGCATTGAAGTACGTGCGCGCCTTGTCGGTTTTGACCGCAAGCGCACGCATATCTATTGTGAAATACGCGACCCGGGAAAGAACTGGCTCTCGGCCGTGGCGCATATCGTCTCGCTGCATGTCGATACGGCGCTTGCCAGGAGCGCCGAGTTCGAGAGTTTTGCGCTGGAACGCTTCGCTGCGATCAAGGCAGGGCACGATCAGTTGCCTCCGCCCGACATCTTCGATGACACAGTGACGCTTGCGCGTCGTTTTCCTCGTTCGAAATCTATTCCTGAATCCCAGAGTTCCTCGCCGCGAGGCGACGGCTGAGCAGGCATCGGCCTTCAGTCCGTCAGATCGATCGCGGAAGCGGCTTTCAGCACATTGACCAGCGCCGTATCGCGTCGGGATGCGACTTCGCTTGGCGACCGTTTCGCGAAGAAGGCTTCGGCTTGCGCGATCACCGTTTCGCGCAGTTCGTCGGTCATTTCCGGCTGGCCGAGCTCGTTCCAGCTTGTCGCGATCTCTTCCGCAAAAATCTCGAAATAGCGCCGCATGCCGGTGCCGCCGCCGAGGGCATAGGTCAGGAAGGGTCCCATGAAGGCCCAGCGCAAGCCGGGACCATAACGCACTGCATCGTCCACGTCCTCGACCGTCGCCGCGCCCGTCTGGATCAGGTGCATCGCCTCCTTGAAGATGGCGTTCTGCAAGCGGTTCGCGATGTAGCCCGAGATCTCCTTGGCCAGCACCAGGGGCTGCTTGCCGATTTCGCGATAGAACGCTTCGGCTTTTTCCACAGCCCATGGAGCGGTCTTCGGTCCGGCCACGATCTCGACCAGTGGGATCAGATAGGGTGGGTTGAACGGGTGTCCGACGAGGCATCGCTCAGGACGAACGCAGACCGACTGGAGGCGCGAAACCAGAAGGCTGGACGAACTGGAGGCAATGATCGCGGACGGCGCCGCGGCGGCATCCATCTCGGTGAAAAGCCTTTTCTTCAACTCCTCGCTCTCAGGTCCGCTTTCCTGCACGAAGTCGACGTCGGCAAGGGCCTCCTGCAGACTGGAAGCCATGACGACATCCGGAATCGTTTCGGATACGGAAGGCTCGACCTGTCGCAAGGCTGGCCATGCCTGTGCGATCCGCTCGGGCAATTGCGCGAGACTTGCCGGCTGTGGGTCGAAGGCGCGAACTGCGAGACCGCGCGACAGGAAGTAGGCCACCCAGCCGGCGCCGATTGTACCGGTGCCGATAACGGCGATCGTCTTGATTCCAGTCATGTCGAAGTCCTTTGATGCGCTGCGTGCCGGCCTGTTTCGCAGGCCTTTTTCGAGTTCCGGAAGGATGGTCGAGAAGCCGCGACAGGACCTTCATTAAACAGCCCTTGGCAACCGCCTGTAAAAAATAATCGACTTATCACATGAAAATATCGGATAATGGTGCTTTGATAAAGGGGGTTGTTTAAAAAATCAAACTATCCTATGGTGCCTGCAGCCGAGAAACAGGTGCCTTCGATGCCGATCGACAACGAGTTCCGCAAACAGATCCTTGCAAGCGTCGAACGCTTCGTGGCCGATCGCGTCGCGCCGCGTGCCACCGAGATCGATGCGACGAACAGCTTTCCCGCCGACCTTTATCGCGAGGCGGCCGGTCTCGGCGTCTTCGGCCTCTGGGTTCCCGAAGAATACGGCGGCATCGGGCCGGATATGATCACGCCGCTGCTGATCTCCGACCTCATCGCCCGCGTCAGTCCGTCCTTCGCGTTGATCTTCTCCAACTGTGGCGACGCCGTCACGCCCATTGTGAATTTCGCCAATACCGAACAGAAGCGAAAGTTCTTGCCGGGCATCGCAGCCGGGACCACTATTCCCTGTTTCGCGTTGACTGAGCCGGGCTCCGGTTCCGATGCGGCATCGATCTCCACCCATGCCAGACAGGTCGATGGCGGCTATCGCATCAGCGGCCGCAAGATGTGGATCACCAATGGCGGCGTTGGCGATGTCTTTACGGTCTTTGCCAAGACGGACCTGGAGGCCGGCAACAAAGGCATCTCCGCCTTCATCGTCGAGCGCGGGGCGCCTGGTCTCACGATCGGCCGCAACGAGGATCTGATTGGCCTGCGCGGTTGTCCGACGACGGAACTGGTTTTCGAGGATGTCTTCGTCACGGATGCGCAGATGCTCGGCGAGAAGAATCGCGGCTTCAAGATCGCGATGTCGACGCTCGACGAGGCCCGCCTCAATTGCTCGGCCATGGCATTGGGTTCGGCGACCGGCGCGCTGCAATGCGCCATCGACTACGCCAGGGAGCGCGTGCAGTTCGGCAAGCCGATCATAGAGCACCAGGGTCTGGCGTTCCTGCTGGCCGATTGTGCCGCCCGTCTGACCGGTGCGCGCGCTATCTGGCGGCGGGCGATGTCCATGCTCGAACAGTCGCGCAGCCGCGAGGCAAGCACGATCGCCGCCATGGCGAAGCTGCTCAGCACCGAAACCGCGATGCGCGTGACGACCGAATGCGTACAGGCGATGGGCGCCAACGGTTTGTCCAGGGCCTATCCGGTCGAGCGTTTCATGCGGGACTGCAAGCCGTTCGAAGTATTCGACGGCACGAGCCAGATACAGAAGCTGCTGATCGGCCGACACCTCGAGAAATACGGCTTGCCGGAGATCTCGCACGAGGAGATCGCCGCCCTTGGAATTGCGGCCGAGTAGCCGCCGGACAATCTGGAGACTGACATGAGCAGAGGTGTTGTTTTCGCCACCGGCGCCGCCGGAGGCATCGGGGAAGCTACGGTCGCGCGTCTGCTGGATGACGGCTACACGGTCGTCGCGGTCGACCTCAGCGAGGAGGGGTTGAAGACGCTCGCCCGGCGGCATGCGGGCCAGAAGCTGCACATCGTACAGGCTGATCTGACCGATGAGGCCGCGGCACGCGGTGCGGTCCGCAAGACACGCGAGCTTGCCGGCCAGGTCGACTATCTGGTCAACCTGATCGGCTGGTTCGGCACGCAGCCTTTCGTCCAGGAGGACTCGGCATACTGGCGCAAAACCATCGCCATAAATTTCGAGGCGCTGCTCTACGTCACGCACGAGATTCTGCCTGAGATGATCGCACGCAAGAAAGGCAAGATCGTCAACGTCACGTCGGATGCGGGCAAGGTCGGACAGAGCGGCGAGGCCGTCTACTCGGGCATGAAGGGCGCCGTCATCGCCTGGACGAAGAGTCTGGCGCGCGAGAATGCCCGCTACGGACTCAACATCAACTGCACCGCGCCCGGTCCGACAGAAACGGAGCTCGAACTGGCGCAGGACCCGGATGTCATCGGCCGTGTCGTCAGGGCGATCCCGTTCCGGCGCTTTGCCAGGCCTTCCGAGCAGGCTGGCATGATCTCGTTCCTGTGCGGACCCGATTCCGATTTCATCACGGGGCAGGTCTACAGCGTCAGCGGCGGACTGACGATGATCTGACGACAGCCGGCATCCAGTTGGATCGGGAGCAAGGGAGCGTAGCCATGGTCACGGCCATAGATTTCTTATGCAATCACTTTACGGCGGACAGCATCGCCAAGAACTATCTTCACAATGAGGAGGAAGCCGCGCGCTTTGCGCAGATTGGCCTGACCGACAATCTGGTGGGTAACGACCCCGAGATCTTCCTTGCCGAAATGTCGAAGATCGGTGTCGAAAAGCTTCTCGTCCCGTCGATCGTCACCTGGTCCTACTGGCGCTCGGAACCCGTCGAGCATACGACGCCCGAGGAAGTGATCGAAATCCGCAAGGCCGCACCGGATCGCATCTTCGGTCTCTATGGTGTCGATGTCCGCAAGCGCATGGACGGCGTGCGCGAACTGGAAAGGCTCGTGCGTGAGCATGACTTCCGCGGAATCCACATCCACCCGCACGGCTTCGGCCTCGCGCCGGATCACGCCTATTATTTTCCCTTCTACTCCAAATGCGAGGAGCTTGGCGTGCCGGTCGTCATCTCGATGGGCCACACCGTCGATCTGATGCCGATCGAGAACGGCAAGCCGATCCATCTCGACAAGATCGCGCTTTATTTCCCAAACCTGAAGATCGTCTGCGCCCATACGGGCTGGCCCTGGGTGGAGGAAGCCATCGCGTTGGCGTGGAAGCATCCCAACGTCTATATCGGCACCTCCGCCTACAAGCCCAAAAACTGGTCGCCGCAGCTGGTCAAGTTCATCAACAGCTGGGGCAAGGGCAAGGTCATGTGGGGGACCGACTTCCCCCTGATCATGCAGAAGGAATCCATCGAGCAGGTCAAGGCGCTTGGTCTCAAGCCGGATGCGGAGGCTTCTCTTCTGCATGGCGCGGCACAACGCGTCTTCGGCCTCTGAACCGGCAATGCAGGGAGTTTCATCATGATCGCAGGCTCAGGCCTTGAGGCCACATTCGAAAACGGCGTCGCCAGGCTGATGATTTGTCGCGAGCGGCGTCGCAACGCGCTGGACGATGCGACGATGGAGGCCTTGCGCGACGCACTGATCAGGGCCAAGCGCGAGCGCATTGGCGCCATCGTGCTTTGCGGAGAGGGCACCAAGGCTTTCTGCGCGGGCTCCGATCTGAAGGAGATGGCCGAGCAGAACTATGACGAGCGTCTAGCCCATACGGAGCTTGGCCAGGAAATCGGCGATCTCATCGAGGCGCATCCGGCGGTTGTGATCGCCGCCATAGAGGGCTACTGCCTCGGCGGCGGGCTCGAGATCGCATCGGCCTGCGACTACCGCATCGCCGGTCGCGGCGCGGTGCTTGGCCTGCCGGAGGTGGCGATCAACGCATTGCCATCATGGGGCGGGACAGTGCGCATACCGCGTATCGTCGGCGTGGGCCGCGCTCGGGAACTGGTGATCTTCGGGCGCATGCTGAGCGGCGCAGAGGCCGAGCAGTGGGGTCTTGTCGCGCGCGCGGTGGAAGATGGCACGGCGGTCGCGGCCGCCATGGATCTGGCGCGGAAGATGGCTGCGGAGCACGATCGCAAGACGGTGGCCGTCGCAAAACATTTGCTGAGCTTCGGCTACGGCATTCCGGCACGCAGCGGTCGCCATCTGGAATATCTTGCCGACATGAATCAGCTCGGCAGCGAGGCCGTCGAGCAGGGCGTCGCCAAATACAAGAGCTGACCCGGCACGCGCGAAGAGACAGGAGAACAGATTGGGTGGACAAGTGGCCGGCGGAATGGGGACCGGACGGAATCTGGGAAAGCTGCTGTCGCCGCGATCAATCGCGGTCGTGGGAGCGTCGCTGCGGCCCGATACACCGGGTCACGATACGCTGGTCCAGTTGCGCCGCATCGGCTACACCGGCCGGATCATCCCGGTAAATCCGAAATACGACGAGATTGCCGGCCTGCCTTGTGTCTCCAGTCTTGCGGCAATCGAGGAAAGACCGGACCACGCGATCATTGCGGTCAACAACGACCTCGTCGAGGCGTCGATCGTCGAGGCGGGTTCCCTTGGCATCGGGGCCGCGACCATATTCGCGTCATGCTACCTTGAGAACGACACGTCTCCCAGGCTGGTCGATCGGCTGAGAATGCATGCGAGCCGGTACGGCATGTCCATCGTCGGCGCCAATTGCATGGGCTTTTACAACATGGCCCATCGGGTATCGGCGAGCTGGTTTCCGATCGAGGAACTGCCGACAGGCCCCATCGCCTTTATCAGCCATTCCGGCGCCGTTTTCGCTGCATTTCTCGGACTCGACCGTCGTCTTGGCTACAGTCTCGCCGTCTCGGCCGGACAGGAGCTTACCACGACGGTTGCCGACTATCTCGATTATGCGCTCGAACTGGAGGAGACGCGCGTCGCGGCTCTTTTTCTGGAGACGGTCCGCGACCCTCAAGGCTTTGCCGCAGCGCTGGAAAAGGCGCGGGAACGTGATGTGCCCGTGGTCGCCATCAAGGTGGGTCGCACCAGCAGCAGCGCCCGCCTCGCCGAAAGCCATTCAGGCGCCATAGCCGGAAATGACGCGGCCTATCAGGCGCTATTCGACCGCTACGGCGTCATCCGGGTCCGTGACGTGGATGAACTGGCGTCCACAGCGACGTTGCTTTCGGCGCCGAAAAAATATGTATCCGGAGGCTTGGCGGCGATCACGGATTCCGGCGGCGCGCGGGGGCTGCTGATCGATCTTGCCGAGGATGAGAAGGTCGCGTTCGCCGAAATCGGCAAGGCAACGAAAGAAATCCTGAGCGAACGACTGGACTACGGGCTGGAGCCGGTCAATCCGCTGGATGCATGGGGATCGGGCCACGACTATATCGGGGTCTATCGCGATTGCCTGAACGCCCTGATGGCCGACCCGGCAACCGGCATCGGCATGTTCCTGTTCGACATCGCGCTCGAGGATCATCTGTCACGAGGCTTCGTCGATGCCTGCCTCGATGTCGCGCAGGCAAACGAGAAGCCGGTCTTCGTGGCCACCAATTTCGGCAAGCTTCCGCGTACCGAACTGGCGAACCGGTTGCAGGCGGCAGGAATCCCGCTCATTGACGGCGTCGGTCCGGCGCTGAGGGCGGTCAGGCATCTGACGTCGCGCCAACGGCATGTCGCAGGCAAGGCAGCGACCGGCCGAGAGCCGAAAGCGCCGGCTCTTCTTGCCGATTGGAAGCGAAGGTTTGCGCAGACGCCGGTGGATTCGGTCGACGAGGCCACCGGATATCGCCTGCTGTCGGACTGGGGCATGGCGACGCTGCGCCACCGCAGCGTTGCAAGCCGGCAGGAACTGGAGGAGGCATTGACCGATTTTCCGCTTCCTGCCGTCCTCAAGACGGCTGTGCCGGGCATCCTGCACAAATCCGATGTCGGCGGGGTCTTCGTCGGCCTCAGGGACCAGGCCGCGCTTCTGTCTGCCTATGACGACATGGCGGCGCGGCTCGGCAAGGAAGCTGTGCTGGTCGAGATGGCGCCGAAGGGCGTCGAACTGATCGTCGGCGGTCTCGTCGATCCGCAATTCGGACCGATCGTCATGATCGGCGCGGGCGGTATCCTCGTCGAACTCTTCAAGGATGTTACCTTTGTGCTCGCGCCTGCTTCGCGCGAGGAAATCCGCCTCGCCATCGGCAAGCTCAAGGCCTCGGCGATCCTGGCCGGGTTGCGCGGTGCGGCAGCAGCGGACATGGATGCGCTTGTGGAAACGGTATTTTCCTTCTCGCATCTTGTCGCCGATCTCGCCGACAGCGTCACCGGTATCGAGATCAATCCTTTGCTGGCCACGCCGAATGGCTGCATCCCGCTCGACGTTCTGGTAACCCTGAAGCGCTGAGTCCTTTTGACGGAGGACGACAGGCGGCCGGCAGAGCTGACCGCGTCGTCGTCTTCAACACGCTCGTTCCGCATCGTTACCGGAATGGGCGTCTTTGTCGGGCCGGCAAAGCGGACCGGGATGCCCCGGCACAGCACCCCGAGCTTTTTGAAGGGCCGACGTTCCTGTTAGAAGTTCAGAGTGCTCGCGCCTCGCGCGCCGCGTCCGAAATATAAACGCGTTCGTCCTTCCAGCGCTTCGCCTTGTACTGGCTGCGCGCAAGGCTCTCGGTCGCGAGGGCGGTGACCTGGAAGCGTAGCGCTATCTTCCGGCGTATCTCGCTGGCGATCCGCTCGCACAGTTCCGCATCTTGGCCTGGCGCCAGTTCGCCCTTCGGCATGAACCTCAGTTCCGCATTGTCGGAGCCGTCCGGCTTGGTGGTCAGGATGATCTCATATTCGTCGATTTCCTGATATCCGAGCACAACCTGCTCGATCGCCTGCGGCCAGACATTGATGCCCTTGATCCGGTACATTTCGTCCAGCCGGCTGATGGAACCGATCTCGATGCCACAGAAGGGACGGCCGCAACGGCAATAGGAACCGGTGTGGTATACGGCGAGATCCTTCATCCGGCAGCGGATGACGGGAGTATCGAGATGATAAAGGCTGGTGATCACGACCTCGCCCTTCTCGCCGTCGCGCACATGCCTGCCTGTCGCCGGATCGATCACCTCCAGCAATACGTGCGGGTCGATATTATGAAGAAGACCCGGCCGGCGCTCGTCGCCCACGCCTTCCTCGCAGGTGAACATGTGGTCGTTGCGCGACTGCGTCGATCCGTAGCGGTCGAAGACGCGGGCGTCCCAGTCGCGCTCCAGCCGGTCGTACCACCGCAACGAGGCCCCTTCGCCGCCGCAGAACAGGGCATCGACGCTGGAGATGTCGGCGCTTTCGCCTCGGACCGCCGACAGGTGCCAGAAATAGGAGGTGGTGCCGATCAGGCCCTTCGGCTTGAAGCGCTGGATGAGTTCGAGCTTGCGCTGGGCATCGTAGTTGCCGGCCGGCAGGACATTGAGGCCGTAGTCGAGGGCGCCGTGATATTCCAGCCGCCCGCCTCCGAGCATGGTCAGCGGCAGCGTGAGCATCGCCGTATCGCCGGCTTTCAGGCCGGCCCAGCGATACATATAGGCGTAGACGGCCGAACTGCGCTGCAACTCGCGCAGGGTCTGTGCATGCAATTCCTGGCCTTGTCCGGAAGTGCCGCTCGTCGAGAACAGCATCATGGGATCGCGCCGCTCGATCAGATGCCTGAGCCGGTTTCCATAGGGCGGCTCGGCCAATTGGTCGGCGATGAAGTCGCCTTTCTCGACGGTCGGCACGCGATCGGTGAAATCTTCCAGCGATTCGATCGCGGTTACGTCGACGCCCTGCTCGCTCCAGATACGCGAATAGAAGGCGTTGGTCGTCGACACATAGTCGAGCAATGCCTTCAGTTGCGAGAACTGAAGTGCGCGGATCTGGCTGTGCTCCAGCCGCTCCCAGGAATCGCGTTGGGGCGGCGTAAAATTCTGCAGCATCCTTGGTCCCCGTTCTTCAAGACCTCGATCGGCATCGATGATGGTCGTCAGGCATTGATCCGACACGATTTGACCGCCGCGACCGGCACGTTCAGAAGTTCATCAGGCCGTCGCGCACGATATGGCGCGCCACCAGCAGACGCTGGATCTGCGGCGTACCGTCGAAAATCTGGAAGGCGCGAGAGTCGCGCATAAGCCGCTCGGCCGAATTCTCCTTGGAAAGGCCGTTGGCGCCCATCACCTGTACGCATTCCGTCGTGACGCGCACCGCCATCTCGGTGCAGATCAGCTTGGCGACCGAAGCGAGAGCCGTCGTCTCTCTTGCGTCGCCGCGGCCGAGCGCGTCGAGGCCTCTCAGCCATATGGCCTTGCTCATCTCGATCTCCGACGCGAGTTCGGCGATCAGGAACTGAAGCCCCTGATGCTGAAAGATCGGCTTGCCGAACTGCTGGCGTTGCAGTGCGTATTCGCGCGCGATCCCAAGGGCTGCGGTCGCAGTGCCGAGCGCCATGCCGGCAGCGTTCAGTCGTGCCGAGTCGAGCGTCAGCATGGCGATCTTGAAGCCTTCGTTCTCTTCACCCAGACGATTGCTTTCCGGCACGAAGACATCTTCCAGCAACAGTTCGCTGGTTGGGTTGCCGCGCAGCCCGGTCAGCGGCTCGTCGCGTCCGCGTTCGAAGCCTGGGGTTCCGTTTTCGATGAGGAACGCGGAAATGCCGCGTGAACCGGCGTCGGGATCGGTCTTGGCGAAGACCACGAACACGTCGCCAACCGATCCGTTCGTGCACCACATCTTGCGGCCGTTGAGGCGATAGCCGCCCTCGACCCGCGTGGCGCGGGTGCGCATGGCCGACACGTCCGATCCGGCCAGCGGTTCCGACATGGAAATGCAGGGTATGCGGCGACCTTCAGCCACCGCCGGAACGATTGCTGCCGCTAGCGCAGGCGAGGCTTTGGCGATGATGGGCGTCAGGACGTCGGCGCAATTGGCGAACGTTACCGCGAAAGCAGGACTGGTGCGGGCGATCCGTTCGGCGGCAAGAAGCGGCAGCACGTGGTCGCGGCCGATGCCGCCGAACTCTTCCGGCACGTCGATGCGAAACAGGCCGAATTCGCCGGCCTTGCGGTAGAGCTCATGCGGGAACTCCGCCGTCCGCTCCATGCCGGCGACGGCCGCCTGGACATCGTCGCGGCAGAACCGGTCCACAGTGGCAAGCACGGAAGAGCGTAGGGAAGTGTCGGTCAACTATCGTCCTCGCGTCGGAAGTGGTGAGCTGTGCCGCTCGCTTCCGTTTAGAAAATATCACTGGAAATGGGAATATCCCTTGCCATCGCAAGAAAATTACCCATAGATGTTTGAAAAAATCAACACAAAAGAAACAGGCGACTGTGATGAATGGCGAGGCGTGTTTTCTCGATATCGTGAACTTGGCGCATCCTTTTGGCGGCCAGCCCTGGCACTTCGAGGGCGAGACGCTGAACGTCTATGTGGAGGTGGCCGCCGCCGCATTGGCACGCTACTTCCCGCGGCCTCTGGCGCTTTCGGGGCCGCCTGTCTTCCGCCTCACGGTCCACGCCCTGCGGTCCGACTGCGGTCTTGGCCGGGAATGGGCGGCACGCAATCCCAGCCGGTCGCAGTTCCATGAGGCCGTGGTCGCCTTCAATGCGGCGGTCGACGGCATTGATGGCAACTGGGACCCATTCATGTGGACCGATGCCGAACCGCAGCTTTGCGTAGGGCGGGAACTGTACGGCTTTTCGATGCGGCTTGGCGACATCGGCATGACCAGACGGCCTGCGTTGAATGGTTGGCGGCGGGGAGACATCGTTGCTGCGCATGCGAGCCAGGATGGCCGCCTGATCTTTTCGATCGAGATGAGTGTCGAGCGGAACGGACCCGATGCCACACCGCCGCCTGTGCCTGCCACCCCGGTCTTCTATTCGCGGCGTACCCTGCCCAGGCCCGAGGAGCCGTGCGTCTCGGACATAACGTTCTGCCGCACGACGATGCAGGATTTGCGGATTGGTGAGGTGTGGTCGGGCAGCGGTTCTTTTCGCATCGAGCATGAGCAACTTGGCGATCTGGCGGGCGGCCGGGTGCTCGGCGCGCGCTGGAGCAGCTTTGAGATGACCAAGCCTCCGGCCGAAGTTCTCGGCCGCTGGAGCGTAACCGGCAGTTCGGGGAATTAGGCGTATGATCGATCTTCGGGACAAGACAATATTGGTCACCGGCGCCTCGCGCGGCATCGGCCGCGCGATACTGGAGACCTGTCATGCGGCCGGCGCCAATGTCGTGCTGCATTATGGTCGAAGCGCGGGCGCCGCGGAAGAGATTCAAACCCGACTCGGTGTCGAGCGCTGCCTTGCCGTTCAGGGCGAACTGGCAGAGCTGCGGGATATAGGGAGTCTCTGGCGAAGAGCGCTGGAATGGAAGGGCAGGGTCGACGTCCTGGTCAACAACGCCTCGATCCGCATCGATCTGGAACTCGATGCCGAAGACGAGGCCTGGGACGCGGCATGGCGGAAGGTTCTCGACGTCAACCTTTTGGCGCCTGCCCATCTTTCGCGCCTCGCGGTGCGGCATTTCCGGGAAAGCGGCGGCGGCTCCATCGTCAACATAGCCAGTCGTCCGGCTTTCCGGGGCGATACGCCGACCTGCCCGCATGACGGCGCGGCAAAGGGCGGACTTGTCTCCCTGACCAGACAGGTCGCGCGGCACTACGGAGCGGACAACGTCAAGGCATTCGTTGTCGCGCCGGGCATCATCGAGACGGATCAGGCTTCCGAATTCTTCGAGGTCAGCGGTCGGGGTTCGTGGCTGGCCGAAATTCCGGCAGGCAGATTCGGGCGCCCCGGCGACATCGCCAACGTCGTCGCCTTCCTCGCCTCTGGCCTTGCGGATTACGCGACCGGTTCGACGATAGATGTCAACGGCGCGTCATACGTCCATTGACCGCGGCGTCAGAAGGACGGCGGCGTTGCCGCGCTGACGACCTCGCAGACATCGTCGCCGACATTTCGAAACCGGTGGGGAAGCGAACTGTTGAAATAATACGCCTCCCCCGCTTTCAGCACCTTGCGCTCGACGCCAACCGTGACTTCCAGCGACCCCTTGAGAACAATGCCGCACTCTTCGCCTGAGTGTTGCAACATTTCAACGCCGGTATCGGCGCCGGGTTCGTATTTTTCAGACACCATCTGGAGCTTGCGGTTCTTGTCCCTGCCATTGACCAGAAGAAAAGAAATGTCGCTGCCGCCAATTTCGACCAGATCTTCCTTGGTGAAGAAGACGTTCGAAACGTTCTCCATGTCGAGCGAAAAGAAGTCGGCAATACTGATAGAGAAAACGGATAATATTTTCTTGAGAGACGCCACCTGAGGACTCGTCGCGCCTTGCTCGATCAGCGAAATCGTGCCGTTGGTCAGGCCGGCGCGCCTCGCCAGTTCCCGCTGTGACAAGCCATATGCGGCGCGCAAGGCGGCAAGCCGTTCGCCGACGCCATCAGATTCATTGCCATGTTTCGGTCCGCTCACCGTGACCCGCTCTTGGTTTTGTTGATGGTTTTCAACTAACCCCAACTTCCGTTGATGCACAAGGCGAAATATCCGCAGGCGGCCGGCATCGCCGTTCATTCTCTTCTAGACAGCTCTGTGCTTGTGTGTATTGTAGAAAAAATCAAACACCAAGCTGCCTGGAGGGCCTTTGTGAATTTCGAGCTTACCAGTCAACAGGCCCTGATAGCGGAAACGGCGCGGCGTTTCGTAGCCGAGCATCTCATGCCACATGAAGAGAATATCGAACGCACCGGTGAGGTGCCAGACGATCTTCGGCGCAAGCTCAGGGATTTGTCGCGCGAGGCCGGTCTCTATGCGGCGAACATGCCGGAGGACGTCGGCGGCGCCGGCCTGAGCAATGTCGAACTGGCGCTGCTGGAGCGCGAGCTTGGCCGCGTCAGCCTGCCGCTGGCAAGCTGCGTGCTGCGCCCGGCGCCTATCCTCAAGGCCTGCGCCGGCGAGCAGGTCGAGCGCTATCTGAAACCCACCGTTAGCGGCGAGCGTGTCGACTGCTTTGCTCTGACCGAGCCGGGCGCCGGCTCCGACGCCAACAACATCTCCACCCAGGCCGTGGCCGATGGCGATGACTTCATCCTGAATGGCTCCAAGCATTTCATCAGCCATGCCGATGTCGCCGACTTCGCCATCGTCTTCGCCGTGAGCGGCATGACCGATGGGCCACGGCCGCGGAAACTGATCACCTCTTTCCTGATCGACAAGGGGACGCCCGGTTTCGAGGTGCGGCGCATGGGGCGGGCCGTAGGCAATCGCGGCTATCATCAGTGCGAACTGTTCTTCACCGACTGTCGCCTGCCGAAACGGCAGGTGCTTGGCGAGGTTCATGGCGGTTTCGATGTCGCCAAGGAGTGGCTGTTCGCCAGCCGCCTGGCGATTGCCGCCAATTGCGTCGGCCGCGCCGAGCGCATTCTCGATCTGTCGCTGCAATGGGCGGCGAGCCGCAAGACCTTCGGCAAGCCGATCGCCGAGCATCAGGGCATCGGCTTCAAGCTGGCGGACATGGCGACCGAGATCGAGGCGGCCAGGCTCCTGATGCTGCAGTGCGCCTGGAAGATCGACCGGGAAGAGGGCAGCGAGGCCGTGGTCGGCATGGCCAAGATGTATGCGAGCGAGATGCTCGGCCGCGTCGCCGACAATGCCGTGCAGATCTTCGGCGGCATGGGTGTGATGCAGGAAATGCCGATTGAGCGGTTCTGGCGCGACGCCCGCGTCGAACGGATCTGGGACGGAACGTCGGAGATGCAGCGCCACATGATCGCGCGCGAGCTGACGCGTCCATACAAGCAATAGGAGGGAAATCGTGGGCACATTTGTCAGGACGGCGCGACACGGCAAGATATTCGTCATCACGCTGGATCGCCCAAAGGCGAATGCCATCAACATCGCCATGAGCGGCCAGCTTACGGAGGCTTTCCGCACCTTTCGCGAGGATGACGGGCTCGTCGTCGCAATCGTGACCGGTGCGGGGGAGAAGTTCTTCTGCGGCGGCTGGGACATGAACGAAGCCGCCAGCGGCGTGAAGGACAATGAGGAGCATGGCAGCGGCGGCTTTGCCGGCCTGCACGAACTGCTCGACTGCAACAAGCCGATCATCGCGGCCCTCAACGGGCTGACCGTGGGAGGCGGCTGGGAGATCGCGCTTGCCTGCGATCTGGTCCTTGCCACGCCCAATACGCGCTTCTGGTTCCCGGAGGTCCAGCGCGGTTTCATTGCCGACGCCGGCGGCGTGCAGCGCTTGCCGCGCATGCTGCCGAAGCGCATCGCCATGGAGATCCTTCTCACCGGCCGGTGGTTCGAGGTCGCCGAGGCGGAGCGCTGGGGCATGATCAACGCCATCGTCGAAGGCGGGGATCTCGTGCCGCGCGCCATCGCACTGGCCGAGAAGATCGCCGAGGGTGCGCCGCTCTCGGTGCAGGCAACCAAGGAGGTCGTCCGCGCGACCGAGGTGATGGTCGACCGTGAGGCGCTGACTGGACTCGCTGGCCTCGACCTGCCCGTTCACAAGCGAATGATGGCGTCGTCCGATTTCATCGAAGGGCCGACGGCCTTCACGGAAGGTCGCGCGCCGGTATGGACCGGTCGCTAGGGGCGTTACAGGAAATGAGCGAGAACAGGAAAACCATCGTCACCGCGGCCATCACGGGGTCGATCCACACGCCCAGCATGTCGCCTTATCTGCCGGTTACGCCGAAGGAGATAGCCGATCAGGCGATCGATGCGGCACGCGCGGGCGCGGCCATCGTCCATCTGCATGCGCGCAATCCGGACACGGGCGAGCCCGCATCCTCGCCGGAGCTTTATCGCGAGATCGTCAATCGCATCGCCGATGCCTGCGACGTCGTCGTCAATATCACCACCGGTGGCGGCAACAATATGAGCGTCGAGCAGCGCCTGGCCGCTGCGGTCGAGTTGAAACCCGAAATTTGCTCGTTGAACATGGGTTCGATGAACTTTCCCATGCACACGCTGCTGCGCAAGTACAGGGACTTCACGCATGAATGGGAGCGCCGCTATATCGAGGAAAGCCGCGACTTCGTGTTCAAGAGCACGTTCAAGGACATCGAGGACACGATCAGGCTGCTCAAGCCGCTCGGAACGCGGTTCGAGTTCGAATGCTACGATGTCGGCCATCTTTACACGCTGTCCTTCTTCGAGCGCGAGGGGTTGATCAATGCCCCCTACGCCGTGCAGTTCGTCATGGGCATTCTCGGGGGTATCGGCGCTTCGCCGGAAGAGCTGGTTCACCTGAAGACGACGGCCGACAGGCTGTTCGGCGACCGGTATCGGTTTTCCGTTCTGGCCGGCGGAAAGGCGCAGATGCGGATAGCGGCCGTCGGCGCTGTCATGGGCGGAAACGTGCGCGTCGGCATGGAAGACAGCCTTTTCATCTCTGCCGGAGAGCTTTGCAGAAGCAACGCCGAACAGGTCGAGAAAGCGGTTCGCATTCTCGGCGAACTGTCTTGCGAGGTCGCCACGCCGGCCGACGCGCGGCGCATGCTCGAGCTCAAGGGCAGGGCGGGCTGAGGACAATGCCGGGCGAACGGATCTGCAGTCTGATCGCCAGTCCTCGCCGTGACGGGAATTCGGTTCGCCTCGCCGGCGCCCTGGCGGAAGGCGCGGCTGAAGCGGGCCATGAAGTAACTACAGCGCATATCGACGACTACGTCAGTGGTTTCCTGCGTGACTGCCGTGACTGTCGCGGATCGGACGGCGAATGCGGGATTGCCGATCGGTATGGTGAACTCCTGCTGCGGCATATGCTGCCTGCCGATGCCGTGGCGATCGTCTCCCCGATCTACTGGTATGGGCTGCCCGCACAGTTCAAATGCGTTCTTGACAGGCTCGTCTGCTACACCAGCCAACGTCATCCGCGTTCGGCCGAGGTGCTGATGCGGCTGCGCGGCAAGAAATACGCGCTGCTTATGTCTTCCGAGGAGAGCAATCACGGCATGAGCGTGGGTATCGTCCAGCAGATGTCTGATTTTTGCCGTTACACCCATGGCTCGCTGGTGGCGGTGATGAACGCCGTCGGCAATCGCCGCGGCGAAATCGCGCTTGATCCGGCCGATCCTCTCGAGCGCGCCCGTACGATCGGTGCGAAGCTGTTTGCCATGCGCGCAACCGATTTCAGAATAGACACGCCACGGCCCGGCGCCGTCTGGCATGCAGGAGAGCCCAAATGAGTGGACTCGCGCAAAAGGCCGCGTCCTTTTCTGAAGACCGCGGCATTGCGGACAGAAAGGTGTTGTGCCGGTTCCATGGGGTCAACAAGAGCTATGACGGCAGGACGCGCGTCGTGGCCGATCTCAACCTCGATATCCATCAGGGAGAGTTTCTGACGCTGCTCGGCCCTTCTGGTTCGGGCAAGACGACGACGCTGATGATGCTGGCCGGCTTCGAGGAACCGAACGAAGGCGTTATCGAGATCGACGGAAGCTCGATCGTGGGCGTGCCCGCCTACCAGCGCAACATCGGCATGGTGTTCCAGAATTATGCGCTCTTCCCGCATATGACCGTTGCCCAGAACCTGGCTTTTCCGCTGCGCATGCGCGGCGTCGGCAGGGCGGAACAGGAGAAGCGCGTCGGGAATGTCCTTGACGTGGTGCGCCTGCCGGATGTCGCCGGCCGGAGGCCGGGCCAGCTTTCGGGCGGGCAGCAGCAGCGCATCGCCTTGGCCCGGGCGCTCATCTTCGAGCCACGGCTCGTGCTCATGGACGAGCCGCTCGGCGCGCTGGACAAGCAGTTGCGCGAGCACATGCAGCTCGAGATCCGTCAATTGCACGAACGGCTGGGGATAACTGTCGTCTATGTCACCCACGACCAGTCCGAAGCATTGACCATGTCGGACCGGGTGGCTGTCTTCGCCAACGGCCGCATCCAGCAGATCGCGCCGCCCGGCGACATCTATGAACGTCCGGCGAATGCGTTCGTGGCCGACTTTATCGGCGACAACAATCAGTTGGGCGGCATCGTCAGATCGCGGCAAGGCAACGAATATCAGATCGATTGCGATGGGCTCGTCATCAACGCTGTGTCCGAGCAGGATCACGGCGTCGGCGAAGAGGTTCTCGTCGCGTTCAGGCCCGAGAGCGCCATCGTGAACCATCCCATCCCGCCGTTGCCGAACAAGTTCGAGATCACGATATCGGAGAGAATCTATCTCGGGGACCATGTCAGGCTGCGCTGTTTTCTGCCCAACGGTTCCATGATCACGGTGAAAATATCCAACAGAAGCCGCCCGGATGATTTCGGCCCGGGTTCCGCCAGATCCTTTTACTGGTCTGGCCTGGATTGCCTGGTTTTGCCGAAAGCTATCGCGGCATTGTAGAAAAAATCAAACAGGCGCTGGACGGCTGTGTATCTTTGAGCTATAGTTTATTTAATTAAACATCTGCTCGAAGGAACCGGGCTCAACAAGGGAGTGGCGAATATGAGACGATATCTGGCGATGCTGGCATGCGCTGCCGGCCTCATCGGGCTTGTTCCGGGGATGGCTTCGGCGCGGGATCTGACGATTGTCGCCTGGGGCGGAGTCGGGCAGGAGGCGCAACGCGCCGCCTTCTTCGAGCCCTATACCAAGGCGACGGGCATGAAGATCCTGGAAGACCAGAATCCGTTGCTGGCCAAGGTTCGCAGCATGGTCGAGTCCGGCAATGTCACCTGGGACCTGCTCGATCAGGAATCCGCCGAGGCCATCATCGGTTGCGAGGAAGGCCTTTTCGAGAAGCTGGACTGGAGCCAGATCGACAAGTCGAAATATGCCGAACACGTGCACAGCGATTGCGGCTACGGTTTCTATACGGCGGGCAACATCCTCGCCTATGACGGCGACCGCTTTGCGGACAATCCTCCGGCAAGCTGGGCGGATTTTTTCGACACAGCCAAATATCCCGGCAAGCGCGGTCTTTGGAACACGCCGAAGGGAGCGCTTGAGGTGGCGCTCATGGGCGACGGCGTCCCAGCCGGCGACGTCTACAAGGTTCTGCGCACTCCGGAGGGTGTCGACCGTGCCTTCGCCAAGCTCGACTCCGTCAAGAAGGACATTCTGCTGTGGAGTTCCGGCGCCGAGTTCCTGAGCCGGCTGGCCAGCGGCGAGTATGTCATGACCTATGCCTGGAATGGCCGCATCGCGACCACCAATGCGACGGACAAGAAGAACTTCAAGATCGCCTGGGACGCAGGCTACACCTATGTGACGGACCAGCTCGTGATCGTGAAGGGCAGCCCGAATGCCGCGCAGGCGATGGAGTACATCAAGTTCATACACCAGCATCCGGAACTGCAGGCCGAGTACACCAAGCGCACTTTCTACTCCTCGACCAGCCTTGCATCTCTTGATCATCTTTCCGACGACGTGAAGGCTCAACTGCCGCTCATTCCGGACAGGCTTCAGCACGGCGTGCCGGTGGATGACGAGTTCTGGGTCGAAAACCTCGACAGCCTCACGGAGCGCTTCAACACCTGGGCAGCCCAGTGACATCCATCAGCAGCCTCCCAATGCTGGCGACGGTCGTCCCGTGACGACCGTCGCGCCTTTCCGGAGCAGGATGTGACGCTTCTAGCCAGGACGATGAGAAACAGGACGGCGGCCAGCCTTATGCTTGCCGCGCCGCTCTTTGCATTTCTGCTTGTTTTCTACTTCTATCCCATCGCCTCGTTCCTGTTGCGGAGCGTCAACACCGCCGAAATCACCGATACCATCCCGGCCACGACGGCGGCGCTCGCCGACTGGAACGGGGAGAACCTGCCGGATGAGGCTGTCTATGCGGCGCTCGTAACGGATCTCAACGCCTCGGCCCAGTCTGCGGCAATCCTCGGACGCCGGCTGAACGCGCTTGATCCAGGCATGCGCACGGTGGTGCGCAAGGCGACCGCCGCGGCGCGTGAACTCGCCGCGGCGACGCCGGCTGAAATGAAGGCCGGGCTGATCGAAGCGGACGCGAAATGGGGCTCCCATGCCACCTGGTCGCTCATAAGGCACGAAACCCGGATCGCCACTGTCACGTTTCTGCTCTCGGCCGTCGACGTGCAAAGGGAAGACGGCGGGCTTGAGTTCAGGACAGGCGGCGAAGCGCTGTTCCTGCCGATCTTCCTTCGGACGCTGGCGATTTCCCTGACCGTGACGCTGATCTGCGTCGTCGTCGGCTATCCGGTCGCGTGGGTCATCGCGATGGCCTCACCGCGCACGGCCGGCTGGCTCATGCTGATGGTGCTGGTGCCGTTTTGGCTCTCAATCCTGGCGCGTACGGCCGCGTGGATCATCGTGCTGCAGGGAAACGGCCCTGTTAACAGCTTCCTGATGTCGATCGGTCTCACCGACGGGCCGCTCCAGCTGGTCTACAACCGCTTTGGCGTTGTCCTCGTCATGGTTCATGTCATGCTGCCGTTTCTGGTGCTGCCGCTGACCAATTCGATCCGCGCCATTCCGAAGGCCTATTTTCAGGCGGCTGCCAATCTCGGTGCTCCCCCGGTCCGGGCTTTCGTCCATGTGATCTTTCCGCTCACGGTGCCCGGCATGTGGGCCGGAGGCTTCATCGTGTTCATCCTTTCGATCGGCTACTACATCACGCCTGCCCTGGTGGGCGGCCCCAACGATCAGATGATCAGCTCCTTCATAGCCTTCTACACCAACCAGTCGATCAACTGGTCGCTTGCCTCCGCGCTCAGCGCCTGGCTGCTGGGCGGAATGCTCGTGCTGGTGATGTTGAGCCAGCGCGTCGTCGCTCCGATGATCCGGAGGGTCACATGAGAGCCAATGCTTCCGGCCGGGGCTGGACCCTCTTCGTCCGCGTCTCGGCTGCGGTCGTGTTTGCGTTCCTTCTCCTGCCGCTTCTGGTTCTGGTCCCGATATCGCTGACGTCCGGCACGTTGCTGGTCCTGCCGACGCCGGGCTATTCCCTGCGCTGGTACGAGGACGTGATCCACAATCCGATATGGATCAATGCATTGCGCAACAGCCTGGTCATAGCGTCTATCACCATGGTCGCGGCCGTCGTTCTTGGCACTTTGGCGGCGATCGGCGTGTGGCGGCTTGCTCCAAAAATGCGAGGCATGGCAATAGCGGTCATCAGCGTCCCGATCGTGACGCCGGCGGTCATAGCCGCCGTGGCCATGTTCATCTTTCACGCCGGGATCGGGCTGGGCGGATCGATGACCAGCATCGTTCTGGGCCACATCACCATCGCGGCGCCGTTCGTGGTCATCACCGTGCTTTCGAGCCTCGACGTGTTCGACAACCGCCTGATGATGGCGGCTGCCAGTCTCGGTGCGCCGCCGTACAGAGCGTTTCGCCACGTAATGCTGCCTATAATCACCCCCGGGATCATCTCGGGCGCGATTTTCGCCTTTCTGACGTCTTTCGACGAAATCGTGCTCGTCCTGTTCCTTGGTAGTCCGAGCGTGCGTACCCTCCCGCAGGAACTGTTCAGCGGCATTCGCGAGCAGATGAGTCCGTCGGTGGCGGTCATCGCCAACACGCTGATCGTGTTCGCAACCGCCGCGATCGTTGCGGTCGAGATATTGCGCCGTCGCATCATGTCTGTCACCGTGAAGACATGACACCACGCCACGATAGCTTGCGCGGCGTCGTCAAAGAGTTCGCGCTGTCCCACTGAGGCAGATCGTCCACAATCAGGGCGCCGCGTGCCTCCGCTGATGGCTAGAAGGCGAGCTTTGGCTTGATCGTCACCGCCATTCTGGTAACCCCTAACCGCTTGAAACCGTATCGCGGCAGGGTATCGTTGCCGGCAAGGACGTGTTGATGCGCAGAGGTCTTTATTCGATCGTGGCGGGGGCGCTGCTGATCGGATCGGCGGGACATGCGGGGGCACAGGACGCCGACGCGACGGCCGGCGGCGCTACCGATTTCGCATCCGTCATAGGCATATCCAAGGGCGATCTCCTCAATATTCGCGCCGCCGCTTCGCCCACCGGCATGGTGATCGCCCGGATTCCCAACGGCACGCTGGTAAAGGTCGTCGGCTGCGGAGCGGCGGGCAGAAATCTGTGGTGCAGCGTCGAGGATGCCAACGATCCTGCGGCGAAAGGCTGGACGCCCGCCCGCTATCTCTCCGGTTACGAGGACAAGGCATCCGAGGTCGCCGCGGGAGGACAGGCGCCGTCTGTGGATGAATTGTCCATCATGTCGGGCAATGCGACTTTTGCGGCAAATCCCGCGAAAGCACGGGCTGACGCGCGCGCGAAGGGCGTTGTAGCGTCCTTCTACTCCGAACCCCTGCCGCCGCCCGAAGCCGCCGTCCCGGGCGCGGAGGCCGCCGGGGCATCAGGCGCGGAAGTGGAGACAAGCAAGCGTGACATTATCGGCGGACCAGCCGTCGCTCCGCTGATCGCGCTGCCGGTCGTTCCGGGAGAGGGGTCCGATCTCGCGCCTGCGAAAGCCGAGACTGATTTGCCGCAGCCCGAGGCGCCACAGACTGCGGCCGTGTCGGATGTTCCGCCGGCAGGCGAGGGCGATGCTCAGCCCCTGCTGGAGGCAGAGGCAAAGCCGGCCGGCCAGGCGTCCGGCAGCGATGACAGTGTTGCCGCCAGTCCCGGCGCGACGCAGGGGTACACCGTGCTGGAACCGAAAAAGGTGACCGTCAGCAAGATCGAGTCAGAGGCTGCGGCGCCAGAGGCCGCTGCGGCGCCGCAACCGTCAGCAGCCCAAATCGACGAGGTTCCGCCGGTGAATGTGCCGGCTCCGGCCGCCGCTCCGGAACAGACTGCACCGGCGGGGACGACACAAAGCGCGTCCCGGGAGTCCGGAGATACTCCGCTCGCTGCTGCGTCCGAGGTGCCCGCGGACACCGCTGCTGAAGAGGAGCCTCTGGAAGACAAGTCGGCTTTCCGGTCTATCGCCGACGCGCTTCTGGGCCTTGTCGGAGGTGAGGACGAACCGGCGGAAGAGACCGTCAGCCTTGCTCCGGCGGCCGACGAAGCCGACGCCGTGCCGGGCATTGTCGAGGCGCCTGATGTCGTCGCTGCGACGACCGGAAGCACCAGCGAGATCGGCGGCGAGATTCCGTGCGCCCGCTATCTCGGCCAGCCCATGGCCATGTGCCGTGCATCGGTGGTTCGCGAGGGGGCGCAGACTGCCGCCGTTACCGTTTCATGGCCCGACGGGGGCCGTCGCGTCATCCGCTTCCGGGATGGCCGGATGGAAGGGTCTGACTCCGCACAACCTTTCAGGGCGGTCCGGGAAGCAGACCTGAACATGATCCGCATCGGCAAGACCGAGCGTTTCGAGATACCGGACGCGCTGGCTTTCGGCGGTTGAGCCCCGCCCTCAACCGGCGAAGGCCGGCAATGTCAGCCCCTTCACGCCCGCGTCGATCGCGAAAAGGCCGCCGGGGTTTTTCTGCCCGGCGAAATGTTCGGCAGGGCGCTTCAGCACCGCCGTGGTGACGTAGAGGATGTCAAGGTCCTTGCCGCCGAACTCGCAGCAGGTTGGAAGATCGGTCGGCAGCACGATGGTCCGCATCAGCTTGCCATCGGGATCGTATCGGCAGACTTTTGATGTGACCGGGATCGTCACCCAGTAGCAACCCTCGGCATCGACCGTGGCGCCGTCCGCCACGCCTCCGGTCACGGTCATGTCGATGAAGGTGCGCCGGTTCTCGACGTCGCCCGTCGCCGGATAGAAATCATAGGCGTCGACGCGGCCCGAATGACTGTCCGAAAAATACATCGTCTTCGAATCCGGGCTCCAGGCGAGACCGTTCGAACAGCCGACGCCCTCGATGATGCGATGCACGGAGAGGTCTGCATCCATCCGGTAGAGCGAGCCGACGAACTCGATGGGACGTCCCGGCGCCTCGAACATCGTACCCGACCAGAAGCGGCCTTGCCGATCAGGCTTGCCGTCGTTGAAGCGGGTCTCCGGCATATGGCTTTCTGGATCGGCTATCGCCTCGAACCTGCCCGTTTCCGGATCGAAGAAGTGGAAGCCGTTCGCCATGGTGAGCACCAGCCCACCCTTGGCGCGCAGACCGAGGCAGCCGAGATACTCTGGCGTTTCCCATGTCCTGTCCTCGCCGGTCGCTGGGTCGTAGCGATGGATCAGCCTCGACCAGATGTCGATCCACCAGAGCACGCCCTCATTCGGGTCCCACAGCGTGCCTTCGCCGAGTTCGGCGCGGGCGTCGACGACGCAGGTGATGTCAACCACTGGTTTCTCCCTGTCTGGATCGTGCGGATGCGCGCAAATGTCTGAAAAGCTCGCCCCAGGTTTCGCTGGAGATCGAGACGGTGACGAGGATGACGGCGCCGTAGACGACCAGCAGGGCTCCGTTGGAGAGGTTGAGCGCGGGCAGCAGCCCTGTCAGGATCGTCAGCACCAATGCGCCGGCCACTGTTCCGAGATAGTGGCCGCTGCCGCCGAGGATGGATGCCCCGCCGATGGCCACCGCTGCCACCGACGTGAAGAGATAGGCGTCGCCCATGCCGAGATAGGCCACGCCGGAATAGCCGGTGAGCAGGATGCCCGCGAGCGCCGCCGTGACTCCGGAGATCATGTAGGTGAGGATGGTCGTGCGCGCCGTCGGCACGCCGGAGAATTCGGCTACGGTGGCGCTGGTGCCGAGCGCATAGACATGGCGGCCGAAGGTGGACTTCGACAGGAGAACGGTCGCCAGCAAGGCAAGCGCCGCCCAGATGAGCACGATCACCGGGATCGGGCCGACGCGGCCCACGGCGAGATATTTGATGAGCGCCGGCGTCGATGGCGTCGGCGAGCCGCCTGTGTAGACGAGGATCAGGCCTTGCAGGATGACGTTGACGGCCAGCGTCATGATGATCGGCGGCACGCCGAACAGCGCAACGCCCGCGCCGTTGACGAAGCCGATTGCGGCGCCCCCGGCGAGCAACAATGGGATCACCCATATCAATGCGACGTCCTGCCCGCCCGCCATCAGGGTCAACAGCAACGCTGCGCAGTTCAGCACCCAGGGGATCGACAGGTCGATGCCGCCGCCGATGATGACGAAGGTCTGGCCGAAGGCGACGATCCCGACGAAGGCTGCCAGAACCAGCGTGGAGCGCAGGTTCGACGGCGCGAGGAAGCCGGGGGAGAAAAGCGCCGTGATCAGAAGCAGCACGGCGACGCCGGCATAAGCAAGCAGGATCAGACGGTTGCGCGCGACGAAGCCGCTCATGCCGTCTGCCTCCGCGCGGCTTTTTCGGCGATCGCGCTGGCCAGCACGGCGACGAGAAGGATGACGCCCGAGGCTACGGGCTGCCAGTAACTGGAAATGCGCAGGATGAAGACCAGATTGCCGATCAGCGTCAGGATGTACGCGCCGATGATCGTCCCGGCGAGATGTCCGCGCCCGCCGAAAAGGCTCACGCCGCCGATGACGGCCGCCGCGACCGACGGCAGGATATAGTCGCGGCCGATGGTGGGCGAGCCTGCGCCTGTCTGCGTCGTCAGATAGAGGGCGGCCGCTGCCGCGAACAGGCCGGAAAGCCCATACGTCGCGGCATTGATGCGGGTGATCGATACGCCGGACAGGAAGGCGGATTTCTCATTTGAGCCGTTGGCGCGGATCGTGATGCCGAGCCGGGTCGCCATGAACCAGAGCCAGAAGACGAGCAGCGCGATGAGCATCCACACCGTGCTGGAAAGCCCGAGGAACTGCAGGTAGCCGAAGCCCAGCCACCAGCCCGGAACCTTGCCGCCGTCGCTCGGCAGGATGATCATGGCGACGCCGTTGAGGATCGACCATGTCGCCAGCGTCACCAGAAAGGGTTGCAGGCGGAAGAAAGAGATCAGCAGGCCGTTGACGACGCCGACGGCGAGGCCGAGCAGCAGGATCAGCCCGGACCACAGGACCACGCTGCCGGCATCGTCGCCGAAGCGGGTCGCCGCGATCACCGTGCCAAGGCTGATCATGCCTCCGATCGAAAGATCGATGCCGCCGCGCAGCAGGACGATGGTCTGTCCGGTTGCGGCGAGCATCAGCGTCATCGCCGCCGTGGTGTTGAGGTTGAGTTCGTCCAGCGTGAACACGCCCGTCTGCCGCGTTCCGTAGACGATGACGATCAGCACCAGCATCAGACAGGCGACGAGGAACGGCGCCCGGTCGAGCAGCGCATCGCGCAAACTCTTGCCGGTGGAGCTTTGCCCTGCTTCGGTGACCACGCCGGACATCACGCCGCCCTGTCCAGAACCGCGGCGCTCAGGATGGCCTCCTCGGTGATTGCATCGCCGGAGAGCGTGGAGGCAATCCTGCCTTCGCGCAGCACCAGCACCCTGTCTGCGACATGCACCAGTTCCGGCAGGTCGCTCGAATAGAAGAGGATCGCGTAACCCTTGGCGGCGAGGTCCCGGATGAGCTGAAAGATTTCGCCCTTCGTGCCGACGTCGACGCCGCGCGTCGGATCGTAGAGCAGGAGGACGCGGGCTTCCGTCAGCAGCATCTTGCCGAAAACGACCTTCTGCTGGTTGCCGCCCGAAAGCGTTCCGACCGCTTGCTCCGGCGTGCTCGCCTTGATGCGCAGGAAATCGACCATCTCCCGCACCAGAGCCGCTTCACGATCCCTGTCGAGCAGGCCGCCCTTCGAAAAGCGGCGGATGACGGAGAGCGTCAAATTCTCGCGCACGCTCTTGGACAGCAGCAACCCCTGGCCGCGCCTGTCTTCCGGCACCAGCGCGATACCGTCCCGGCCGGTCAGCGCGCGCCGCGGATTGGCGAGCGCTGCCGGTTTTTCCCAGAGTTTGATCGCGCCGTTCGACGGCGCCGCGCCGAACAACGCCTGGAAAAGCTCGCGCTGGCCATGCCCTTGCAATCCCCCGACGCCCAGCACTTCGCCCTCATGCAGCGAGAACGTCGCATCGCGCAGCCGCCGCCCGCTCGACAGTGCGTCGACCTCGAGCGCGAGCCGCTCGGTGCGGGTCGGCACGCGGACGGGATAGAGCCTGTCGAGCTGGCGTCCGATCATTTCGGTCACGATCTGGTCGTCGGAGACGGCATTGGCGTCATGAGCCGCGACGGTGCGGCCGTTGCGGAAAATCGTCAGGCGGTCGGCGACAGCGCGAACTTCGCCCATGCGGTGTGAAATGAAGATCGCCAGCCGGCCTTCCTCGGCGATCTGGCGGCTGAGTTTCAGCAGCCATTCGGCCTCGAGCGCGGGGAGGGCGGACGTCGCCTCGTCGAGGATCAGAATGCGCGGGTCCTTCGCGAGCGCTTTGGCGATCTCCACGATCTGCCTTTCGGCCAGCGTCAGGTGCCGCAACTCGCGATCGGGCCGGATTGCCGGGAACCGGTAGCGTTCGAACAATGCGAGCGTATTGGCGCGCATGCGCTTGCGGTTGGTGGTGCCGATAAGGGTCAGCGGCTCATGCCGGAACCAGATGTTCTCCTCGACCGTCAGGTCGGGGATGAGCGAGAGCTCCTGGAATACGGCCGCGATGCCCAGCGCCTGCGCGGCATCCGGATTGTTCGGACGAAAGTCCTTGCCGTCGACGTGAATCGTTCCCGTATCATAGCGCAGAGCGCCGGACAGAATCTGGATGAACGTGCTCTTGCCGGCGCCGTTCTCGCCGAGCAGCGCATGCACTTCGCCGGCACGAGCCGAAAACGTCGCCTCGCTCAGCGCGACGATGCCGCCGAACCGCTTGCTCAGGCCTTTGACGTCGATCAGGTCCATGCCGATGCCGAATGAATGTAAAAAGCGCCCGCCGCCCGTATTACGAGGCGGCGGGTCCGTCTTGTCGACAGATGTTCAGTTCGTGCCGGCGGCTTCGGCCGCCGTGATGTCCACCCAGTCCGGCGTTATCGGCAGGGTAAGGCCGGGCGCCTGGTCCGGGAAGGCGTTCTCGCCGATGGCGATCTTGATCATCTTCGTGCCCGGATAGAGCTCCGACTCGAACGGGTCGGTGGTGACGAAGTCGCCCTTCACCTGAATCTCGCGCTGTTCCGGCTTCTTGCCGGTGTCGAGTATTTCGACCGCGAGCTTGATCGCCTCGGAGGAAAGATAGGCCGGATTGGAGCCGAGAATGCACTTCGCTCCTTCGGTCTGGGCACAGGTCACCGCCGAGACGTTGTAGGAGAAGCCGACCACCGGGACGATCGGGCGGCCTGCGTCCTTCAGCGCCTGGATGGCGCCGGAGCCGTAGCCCTGCGTCAGGATGCCGTCCACCTGCGGATTGGCCGCGAGCAAAGCGGCCACGCCGGACTGTTCCGGCCCGAGCGCATAGTCGCCATTGTACTGGCCGACAACCTTAATGTCGGGGTAGTTTGCCAGCACCTTCTCGTAGCCGCCCTGCAGTTGCGCCGAGATCGGCGCGCCCGCGAGGCCGCGGTCGATGATCACGTTGCCCTTGCCGCCGAGCTGCTTGGCCATCCATTCGGCCATCACCTCGGGGATGCGGTTCCAGTCGGATGCGACCGCATAGGCGCAGGGCTCGGTGACCGTCTGGTCGAAGCTGATGACGACGATGCCGTCGTCGCAAGCCTTTTTCAGCGTCGGGTTGAGCGCCGAATCGGAGGCGGCGTCGACGAGAATGGCGTCAGGCTTCTGCCTGATGATGTTGTTGAGCGAGTTGATCTGGGCCTGGACGGTGTTCTCGACATTTTCGATGCGCAGGTCGACGCGTCCGGCGAGCGGGCCCTTCTTGACCGAAACTTCGGCCACCCGCTGCATCTGCTGGCGCCAGTCATTGCCGACGAAATTGTTGGACAGGTATATGACATACGGCTTCTTGTCCTGGGCCTGCGCGAGCCCGGCCAAGCCCGCGACGGCGACGCCGAGCGCGGCGAGTCCGTATGCGAGACGTTTCAATCGCATATTCTCCTCCCTCGATCGCCTGCTGAAGGTCTCCTCCCGCAGCACAGGCAGCGATGATGTTACCGGTACCAAATTTCGCTGTCAAACGGATACGCAGTCTGAGCGTGTCAGTCCGCCAGAGTTTGTCGCGAATATTGTGATGCTATTATAATTTTATAAGCCGGTCGAGTCCCGTTCGACCGTCTGACGGACCTATTCCAGATCGTTCGGCGCATCGTAGGTGATGGCGAATCGGTCCGCCGGATGCCGGGCGACCGAAAGCTCCACATAGCGTCCGTCGGCCGCCTGATAGAGCATGGCGACGGTGAGGAGCGCGCTGCCCGGTTCCACGTCGAGAATTTCGGCGGCTTCTTCGTCGGCGATCTCGGCTCGCACTGTCATATGCGCCACGGCGAGCCGCAGTCCAAGCTTCCGCTGTACGGTCTCGAAGATCAGCACGTCGGTGAAATCGCGCCGATGCAGGCGCTCGCCGATCTCGGTCGGAAAGTAGGTGTTGATGTAGGCCTTCTTCTCGTCGCCCGCGAGCAGAACGGAGCGCAGGCAGTAGCCGGTTTCCCCTTTGCGTCCGCCCAGATATTGCTGGATGAGCGGCGATCCCTCGCGGCGATATGAAAGCAGCTTCAGCGAGGCGTCCTTGGCGTAGGCCGCGATGTCGGTGAAGTTCGCCATGTGCCAGGTCGGTCCGCCGTCCGCACCGCGCGGCATCACGATTGCCGGCTTCGCCGAGCGTTTGCGGATGAGCCCGTCGCCTTCGAGATCGCGCAATGCGTGACGGACGGTGATCAGGCTGACGCCGAAATGCTCGGCGATGCTCGCTTCCTTGGGCAGTTCCTCGCCTGCGGGAAGGACGCCCTCGACGATCGGTCGCCGCAATATGTCGGCCAGTTGCCGGTAGAGCGGGCCTCCCTCGCGGCCGAGTGTCCGGCGCGGGAACAGGTCGAGCAGCGAATGTGTCTGGAGCATTCTGGTGTTCTCGTCGCGTCGCCGGTCGGGTCGCAGCCCGGCTGAAAGCAGAATTGAGCTTGCGGCGCAAGGTTTGAGCATGTGAAGCGCAAAGGAACCGGCGCCGCCGACAACCCCGCCCCGCTATGCTGGCTTCGCCGCTAGATTACCCGCCTCGCGGCGCCGATCAACAGCCGCGTAGAGGATCGGCGTGGGATGTGCGCGATCGACGGACGATTGACACTCGAAAATGGTACCGGTATCAAAAAAGAGTCGCTTGCCTTGGGAGGAAAGTTTGGCTGCAGGTGTCGGAAGTCGGCCGCGCGCTCTTGTGACGGGGGCCGCGGGCGGACTGGGCCGTGAGATCGCGGTTCAGCTTGCCGCGCGAGGCTGCGCCTTGGCGATCTGCGACATCAATGCAGAAGGGCTCACCGGCACTGCGAAGCTTCTATCGGAGCATGGCGCGGAGGTCGAGCAGATCGCGTCCGACCTCACGGCGAAGGGCGCGCCGGAGGCGGCGGTCGACCGCGTCGTCGTCCGCTGGGGCGGTATCGACATACTGGTCAACAATGCCGGCTACGGCGTCATCGAGCCATTCCTCGACGCGACCTACGAGGCCTGGACGCGAACGCTGGCGCTTAACGTCACGGCGCTCGCCATAGCCTGCAAGGCAGCGGGCCGCATCATGCGCGACCAGCGCTCCGGCCGCATCGTCAACATCACCTCGCCTGGGTCCCGCATGGCGCTCCCGGATTACACCGCCTACACGGCGAGCAAGGCGGGCGTCGATTCCATCACCCGCGCAGCCGCCGTGGCGCTCGCGCCATACGGCGTTCTCGTGAACAGCCTCGCCCCGGGCATGATGGATACGGAAATGCAGCGCTCGACCGAGGCCGATCTGGCGCGGGTCAACGGCCGTAGCGATCTGCAGGCGTTTCTGGATGAGCGCACCAAACGCGTCCCGCTCGGCCGCCGCGCCGAGATTGCCGAGATCGCGCAGGCCGTCGTATGGCTCTGCCTCGACGCGCCGCCCTACATGACCGCCGAACGGCTCAACATGTCCGGCGGGCTCGACAAGGACTGAACATGCTGCGCAACTCTCCGCCCGAAAGCGCCGACATCGGCGAACTGAAGCGCCGCGCCACGAATCTGCGCCGCCACATGCTGACGATGGCGCGCGGGCAGGGGCAGGGCTATATCGGCCAGGGCCTTGGCATGGCGGACGCGCTGGCTGCGCTCTACTTTCACGAGTTGCGCTACGATCCCGCCAATGTGACATGGCGGGAGCGGGACCGTTTCCTTCTCTCCACCGGCCATTATTCCATCGCGCTCTGGGCCGCGTTTGCCGAAGCGGGCGTACTGCCGGTCGAGGAACTGCCAACCTATGGCGCCGACGACAGCCGGCTGGAAATGTCCACGCTCGACACGACACCCGGCGTCGAAATGATCGGCGGTTCCCTTGGTCACGGTCTCGGACAGGGCGTCGGTCAGGCGCTCGGCCTTCGCCTTGACGGTTCTGGCGCGCGCGTCTTCGTGGAATTGTCGGACGGCGAGATGCAGGAAGGTTCGACGTGGGAAGCCGCCATGTCGGCCGGGCATTTCGGGCTCGACAATCTGGTGGCCCTCATCGATTGCAACGGCATCCAGGCGGACGGCCCGGTCGTGCTCGACATGGAGCCGGTGGCCGGCAAATGGACGGCGTTCGGCTGGTCGACGCAGGAGATCGATGGCAACGACATGGAGGCCGTCGTCGTGGCGCTGAAGGCGGCGCGGACAAAAGGCGGAAAGCCGCACGCAATCGTCATGCGAACCTTGCCGGGCAAGGGCGTGCGCCGCATCGAGACCAGCGAGAAGTCGCATTTCTTCCGCGTCGATGTCGGCCAGTGGGACGGCATCATCGCCGAATTCGAGAAGAGCCTGGAGCCTGCCGCATGAGCGCCGCGAACATGACCGGCCGAACCCTCGCCATGGGGGAAGACGAGGCAAGCGACGGCGCGCGCGCCATGGTCGATGCGCCCTTCGGCAAGGCGCTGGCGCGCGTCGCGAAGGACGACCCCTCTATCGTCGGCCTCACCGCCGACCTTGGCAAATATACCGACATCCATCCGTTCCGCGACGCCTTCCCGGATCGCTTCTTCAATGTCGGCATGGCCGAGCAGAACCTGATTGCCGTCGCCGCCGGACTGGCGCGGACGGGCAAGACGGTTTTCGCCACCACCTACGGCGTCTTTGCTTCCCGTCGCGCGTATGATTTCGCAGCCATCGCCTGCGCGCATTCCGATGTCGACGTGAAGATCGTCGCGGGGCTGCCGGGCCTGACGACAGGCTACGGCGGCACGCATCAGGCCATCGAGGATCTGGCGCTGATGCGCATGATCCCCAATCTTGTCGTCATAGATCCTTGCGACGCCGTCGAGATCGAGGCCGCGACCGAGGCCATCGCCGCACACAAGGGATCAGTCTATATGCGCCTGTTGCGCGGACAGGTTCCGGCCGTATTGCCTGCCGACTATAAATTCGAGATCGGCAGGGCGCGTCATCTGCGCGACGGCACGCATGTCGGCATCGTCTCCACCGGCCTCATGACCGAGCGTGCACTTGATGCTGCGGCCGTGCTCGGCAAGCGCGGCATTTCGGTCGGCGTGCTGCATGTGCCGACGATCAAGCCTTTTGATGCCGAGGCTGTGGTGAACTTTGCCGCCGGGGTCGATCATCTCGTCACGGCGGAAAACCACGTCGTTTCCGGTGGGCTGGCGACGCTGGTAGCGGAGGCGCTGTTCGACGCCGGGCAGGCGCGGCCGTTGACGCGCATCGGCCTGCCGGACCGCTTCATTGAATGCGGTTCGGTCCCGACGCTTCAGGCGCGCTACGGCATCTCGCTCGATGCGATGATCGAGAGGATCGGTTCCCTGGTGAAGGTTGCAGCATGAAGATCGTCGATATCGAGACCTACGCCGTCGGCGCCGGCTGGAAGAACTGGCTGTTCGTCAAGGTCGTCACTGACAAGGGCATTCATGGCATAGGCGAGGGCACGCTCAACGGCTTCATCCGCACGACCGAGGCCGGCGTGCATGAACTGAAGCATCTTGCCATCGGTCAGGACCCCCGCCGCATCAGCGAGCTCGCAAAACGCTTGCTGGACAGCGTTTCGCTGGATGGCGGCCATATCCACCGCACCGTCATCGCCGCGATCGAGGTTGCGTGCTGGGACATTCTCGGCAAGAGCCTCGGCGTGCCGATCCACCAGCTTCTCGGCGGCCGTATGCGCGACAGCGTGCTCGGCTACGCCAATGGATGGTACCGCACCGAGCGCACGCCGGAGGCCTTTCTGGAGGCCGCGCAGGCGGTGATGGCGAAAGGCTTCAAGGCCTTCAAGCTCGATCCGTTCGGCACCGCGCAGAGTTTCATCTCCAGAGAGGAACTGGATCTCTCCTACGACATCTGCCGAATGCTGCGTGACCGGCTGCCGGCAGATACGCGCATCCTGATCGACGTTCACGCCCGCTTCACCGGCATTGCCGCGTTGCAGGCAGCGCAAAAATTCGCGGATCTCGACATCTACTGGTGGGAGGAGCCGACCTCCCGCGACCGGCAGGAAACGGTGCACGAGATGGCGCTACGCTCGCCGATCCCCGTCGCGACCGGCGAGATGTATGACACGGTCGGCCAGTTCTATGCGCTGGCTGAGGGCGGCGGAGTCAACATCTTCCAGCCCGAGCCCATGTCGCTCGGCGGCATCGCGCCGACCATGCAGGTGGCGGCGATCGCCTTCGGTCATGGCAGCGTGATCGCGCCGCACCAGAGCGGCGGCCCGGTCGCCACCGCCGTCTGCCTCCAGCTTGCCGCCGCTGTCCCGAACTTCCTCATCCAGGAGCATTTTGACGCCTTCAACGATCCATGGACACGCGATCTGGTCACATGGCATCCGACCGTCAACCCGGACAACGGGCACCTGTCCTTGCCCGATGCTCCCGGTCTCGGCATCGACCTCAACATAGACGCGATCAAGGCGCATCCCTACGATCCTTATGCCTATCTGAACGTCCATGCGGAAGGCTGGGAACGCCGGCTCGGCACCGGGCGCGAGGCTTCCTGAGCCGCGCTCCGGTTTCGCCGTCTCAGGCCGCCCTTGCCTTCAGATCGATGAACTCCCTGTTGACGCAGTTCATCAACACGCCCTCGCGCAGATAGGTGACGATCACCTCGATCGCCTTGCGCTGCATGTCTTCGAGCGCCGAAGGGCTATAGAAGGCGGCGTGCGGGCTGAGCACCAGCTTGCCGTCGGTCCAGTCTTCGCGGCTGCGATAGGCTTTGATCAATGGGTGGTCGGAATCGGCCGGCTCCCTGGGCAGCACGTCGAGGCCGGCAGCCGCGATCCGGCCCGCCTTCAGCGCTTCCGTCAGAGCATCGAGATCGACGATCGGTCCCCGCGCCGTGTTGATGACGATGAGGTCGGGTCTCGCCTTCGCCAGCAGGCCCCCACCAACCATGCCGCGCGTTTCATCGTTCAGCGGGGTATGCACCGACAGTATGTCGGCTCGCGCCATGACCTCGTCGAGATGACGCACGCGCTCGTAGCCGGCGGCCAGTTCCGCGCCGTTCGGCAGGTAAGGATCGTAGAAAATCACCTTCATGTCGAAAGCGGAGGCGCGGCGTGCCGTCGCCAGCCCGATGCGGCCGAGGCCGAGCACGGCAAAAATCTGGCCGCGGAGCCGCCGGACGCGCGGCGCCGAAGCGTAGTTCCAGCGGTCGGCATGGTCGCGCACCGCCTCCTGATAGCTCGATGTGCCGCGCGCGATGGCGAGCAGAAGCGCCAGCGCATGATCCGCCACCTCGGTCGTGCCGTAGTCCGGCACGTTACAGACCGGCACGTTGCGGGCGTTCCACTCGGCAAGATTGATCGTGTCGTAGCCCACGCCTTCGCGCACGACGATCCTGCAGCGCTCGAATGCCTCGGCGGGCACGCCGATGGGCAGCGTGGCCGCGCAATTGATCACTGCGTCGGCCATCCGGCACTGCTCGATGGTCGGCGGCGGCGAAGCCTCCGCACCCGACCGGTGGATGTCGAACGTCACGTCTTGCCCGAACGCCTGATAGAGCGGCGTGTCGGGAGCGTATGTGTTGACTTTCAGAATGCGCATAAACCCTCTCCGCGCTGTCCGCCGCACCGGGCTGGCGATTGTTTTCGGTTGATTGTAATCAGTGAGCGATGAACGACGACGCTTTCGACCTTTCGCCCGCACCGCGCCGCGTCCTGACGGACGACGTCGTCGACGCGATCCGCGGCGCGATCCTCTCGGGCAAGATCCGGCCGGGCTCCCGCCTCATCGAAGAGGATCTGGCGGCCTCGCTCAAGGTCAGCCGCGGACCGGTGCGGCAGGCCATTTTCCGCCTTCAGCAGGAAGGGCTGGTCGTCCATGAGCCGCATCGCGGCGCGACCGTCGGGGAGGTGTCCGAGGACGATGTGGCCGACATCTACAGTCTTCGGCTGGCGCTCGAGCGCCTTGCCGTGGAGCACGCCGGCCGCAAGGCTGAGGTCGGCGACTTCGCCCGCATCGAGGCCGTGCTCGATCGTTTCCGCGCGATGCCCCGGGCCGAGATCGACAGGCGCCGCGTGGCAGAACTCGACATAGAGTTCCACGACGCGATCTTTCACGCCGCCCGAAGCCGGCGCCTCTATCGCGCCTGGGAGACGCTGCGCTCGCAGTTGATGATGTTCCTGATGCTGCGCGACGCGCTGCCCGCCGACTATCTCGACAGCTGGGATCGCGACCATGCGCGCCTTCTCGATGCGATCCGCAGCGGCGATGCCGCAACTGCCGATTCGATCATCGTCGAGCATGTCGAAAGCGCGAAAGAGCGCCTGCTCGCGATCCTCCACGCCAAGCGGCAGGCCGCCTCCCAAACGTGAATGCCTGCGTCTTGACATATGTGGGTCCGATTTCTAGTCTCGTAAATTGTAAACAATAAACTAAAAGAGATGCAAGCTGTTTTGGCGATCGGGGCGATGAGGTGGCCTCGTCGCGTCATGAGGAGGGGATTGTGAAGATCACGAAGATCGAGACGATCTGGTTCGAGGCGCAGCCGCAAAAGGTCTGGCAGCAGCAGAACCCGAAGGCGCGGCAGGCTTTGCCCAACAACCTCTGGGTGCGCGTCCATGCCGACAACGGCATGTCGGGCATCGGCGAGACATACTATCTGCCGCGCGCCGTCGCCGCCATCGTCCACGACATCTACGCGCCGCTGCTCATCGGCCGCGATCCCCGCGACATCGAGAACCACTGGCAGAACATGTTCTCGTTGGCGAATTTCTGCGGCGTGATGGGTGCCGAAATGCGCGCCATCTCGGCGCTCGATGTCGCCCTGTGGGATCTGGTCGGCCAGATTGCTGGCCTGCCGATCTATCATCTGCTGGGCGGCCGCAGCCGCGATCGCATCCGCGTCTACAACACCTGCGTCGGCTTCGGAAAATATCCCGACCTCGATGCGTGGATGACCGGGCGCGCCGGCGAGCTTGCCGAAGACCTGCTGAAGCAGGGCATCACGGCGATGAAGATCTGGCCTTTCGATCAGTTCGGGCCGGGCATCGCCGGACCGGAGAACGAACGCGGCCAGACCATGGTGTGGGGCGCGGTGACCGCTGCCGGCACGCGTGGCCTTGGAATATCAAACGACGATCTCAGGGCCGGCGTCGCCATTGTCGAGGACATCCGCCGCGCCGTCGGCGACCGGATGCAGATCGCCATCGAGGGCCATTGCCGCTGGGATTTGCCTTCTTCGGTTAAGATCGCGCGGGCGCTGGAGCCGCTCGACATCATGTGGCTCGAGGAGATCATGCCGCCCGACAATGTCGACGCCTTCGCGCAACTGCGGTCGCAAACGACAATCCCGATCTGCCAGAGCGAGCGCGTCTTCACGCGGTTCGGCTTCCGTCCGTGGGTCGATAAGGCGGCCACCGACATCGTCATGATGGACCTGTCATGGGGCGGCGGGTTGACCGAGGGCCGCAAGGTCGCCGCCATGGCCGATACCGCCATGCTGCCCTTCACCTGTCATGACACTATCGGCCCCGTCGCCCTGTGGGCCGCCACCCACATGCTGCTCAACGCGCCCAACGGCCTGATCATGGAAATGGTCCGCGGCTATGTCGACGGCTGGTACAACGATGTCGTCGAGGACCGCATACAGTTGATCGACGGCAGACTTGTCCTGCCCGACCGTCCCGGCCTCGGCACGCGGCTGCGCGACGATCTCTTCGCGCGCCCCAACGCCCGCATCGAGACCACGACCGAAGAGAGCCTGAAGGTCTGGTGATGGAAGGCGCTGGCGCACCCTTCACCGTCAACTATACAGGCGACTACCTCGACGCGTCAGGCAGCCTCACCGTCCCCGACATTGCGCTCGATCTCTATGACGGCCACCCGTTCATCCGGCAAGGATTCCTGAGAGACCAGAGCCCGAAACCCGGCGATACCACCTACTGGGATCGGCTCTATTCGCTGGAGATCACGCCGCAGCACGTCGCGACATCCGAGGCGATCGTGATCTTCCGCCCGTGGGTGAAGGCCTCGGCCTTTGCGGGCGGCGCCGAGCGGCTAACGGTGATCGGCAGGGCAGGGGCAGGCGTCGACAAGATCGACCTCGCCGCCTGCACCGACAACGACGTCGCGGTCTTCAATGCGCCGGACACGCTGACCCATGCGACAGCATCCTCGGCTTTCCTGCTCATGCTGGCACTTGCCAAGCGTCTCACCGAACAGGAGCGCCTCGTCCGTCGCGGTCGCTGGGACTTGCAGCCGCAGACCATGGGCGTGGACCTGCCCGGCAAGGTGCTGGGCATTGTCGGCCTTGGCGCCAGCGGACGCGAACTCGCCCGCCTCGCGAAACCATGGGGCATGGAGATCATCGCCTTTTCTCCCCGCGCCGATCCTGACGATGCGCGGGCGCTGGGCGTGACGTTGGCGGCGTCGCTGGATGAACTGTTCGCGCGGTCCGACTTCGTCAGCCTGCACAACCGGCTGGATGCCTCGACGCGCGGTGCCATTGGCATGGAGCACTTCCGCCGCATGAAGCCGAGCGCCTGTTTCATCAATGTTGCGCGCGGCGAGATCGTACGCGAAGCCGAGATGATCGAAGCGCTGCGCAACGGCATCATTGCCGGCGCCGGCCTCGATGTGTTCGAACACGAGCCGATCCCGGCCGATCATCCGCTGACGGCGTTCGAAAACGTCATCCTCACGCCGCACTGGCTGCCGTCCACCCGCGACGCGGCGCGCCTCACCATGGCGACCATGTCGAACGGCATCATCCGCGCCGCGCAGGGCCTCGTGCCCGAGAACGTGGTCAATCGGGATGTGCTCGACCGACCGGGTTTTCTCGCGAAGCTTGCCAGATTTGCTGTCAACCGCCCATCCTGATCCCTAGCCGAAGGTCTCCAAAGTGTTTCGTCCGAATCGTCTGAAAGCTCGCGTTCTTGCCGGCGAGAAATGCTTCGGCACCTGGTTGCAGAGCGCGGGACCGTCCTTCGCGGAAATGGCCGCGATCGCCGGTTTCGATTTCATCATCATGGACGAGGAGCACGGCGTCGGCGAACTGCAGCACGCCATCGACATGATGCGCGCGGCTGCCTGTACCGATACGACTTTCATCATTCGCGTTCCGTCGAGCGAGCCCGTCTATCTGCGCCGGCTGGTGGATGCTGGCGCGGAGGGACTGCTGGTGCCGATGGTGGAGACAGCCGAGCAGGCCCGCTCGATTGTCGAAGCGGTCCGCTTTCCGCCTCGCGGCAAGCGCGGCAATGCCGCGGATATCACACGCTCTTCGAGCTTCGGTCTCGTGTCCGACTACTACAGCCGCGCCGACGACAATCTTCTGGTGGTCGTGCAGATCGAAACCGTGCTGGGTGTCGAGAATGCGCGCGAGATAGCGGCGGTTGATGGCGTCGACATCGTTTTCATCGGACCGACGGACCTTTCCGGCAGCATCGGACTGCCTAGCCAGACCGGCGCGCCGGAAGTGGACCAGGCCATCCGCCGCGCCATGGCGGCGGCGCGCGAGATCGGCAAGCCGCTCGCAACTGTCCCGCGCATCGGTCGCACGGCTTTCGAGCTGTTCGACGAAGGCTTTTCGATGGTCGCGACCGGCAGCGACATCTATTTCTATCGCCTCGGCATCAGCCAGCTAATCTCGGAGTGGCGGACCTATGCGGGCAAGGCCGTTGAAACCGCCGCTGATTCAGCGTCGTCCTACGGGCGCTGAGTCCCGTCGCCCCGCGGGATGGACGGCTGGCCCCAGCTTCCGGTCAGAACATGAAGCCGGCGGTCCATCCGCCATCGACCACCATCAGGTGGCCGGTCATATAGGAGTTCTGCGGGGCGCAGAGGAACAGGATCGCCTCGGCGATCTCCTCCACATGGGCCGGGCGGCCGAGCGGGATGTGGTTCATGAAGCCGGCCATCTGCGCCCGGAAAGAGCCGTCCTCTCCGTAGAAGAGCTGTCTCGTTCCCTCGGTCAGCACCGAACCCGGGGCCAGCGAATTCACGAGAATGCCGCTGGGGCCGAGTTCCAGCGCCATGGCGCGGGTCAGGTGGATCATACCGGCCTTCGCCGCGCTGAAGGCGCATTGCAGGCGAAATCCCGCGACGCCGATCACCGAGGCGATGTTGACGATACGGCCCTGTCCGCGCGCCACCATCGGCTGTAGCGCGGCATGGCTGACGACGTAGAGCCCGTCGAGGTCGATGCTGACGATACGGTGCCACTCGTCCTCGGAGAACCGGTCGATGTTGACGCGTTCCTTGAAGGTGTTGACGCCCGCATTGTTGATGAGGACGTCGATCTTGCCGTATCTCTCGAGCGTCGCATCCACGGCGCGCTTTGCATCCACGGCGCTACGCACGTCCATCGCGACCGGAAGGGCGTCCGAAAGCTCTCCAGCGACTTCCTTCGCACCTGCCTCGTTGATGTCAGCGACAACGATGGATGCGCCGCAGGCCGCCAGCCTGTGCGCGGTCGCCCGGCCGATGCCGCCCGCCGCGCCGGTGAGGAAGACGACCTGTCCGGAAAGATCAGCACGCATGATGGTCCTCAGAAATTCCGTGCATATCCGACCGCCCATCCGCCATCGACTGCCAGCGTGTGTCCGGTCATGTAGCCATTCTCGGGATCGGCGAGAAACAGGACCGCCGCCAGGATCTCGCCCGGCGTCGCGGCGCGTTTGACTCCCGTATGTGTGAGAAAACGTGCGGTGCGCACGTCGTCGCCCGCCTCGTACGCGCCGACCGCGACGCCGTTGATGACGGTTTTGGGGCCCAGTTCCATCGCCAGCGTCCGGGTGAGCGAGGCGAGCCCGGCCTGCTCGGCGGAGAATTGCGCGTATCCCTTGACCGGCACCAGACCAGCCGCCGAAAACACGATGACGACACGCTTCATGTCCGGCCCATATGAGCGGATCGCGGCGACGAAATGATTAGCCTCGCCGGGATTGCCGCTATCGCTATCCGGCAGTCCGTTGGCGCCTTCGCTCACGAGCACGAGCGCAAAAGGCGACTGATCGCCTCCCGCCGCGCGTCCGGCGATGTCCATCACCGTTGCGCCATTCTCCCGCAGCGCCGTCTCGATCGCCGTCGTCAGCGGCCCTTTCGCGCCGCCGACAAGCACCGCCTTGCCGTCGAGATCGATGTTCACGCCGTCGCCTCCGCTGCCTGCGATGTCGGTTTTTCCTGCGGCACCTTGCATCCGTATCGCGCGGCTGCGTCTTTCAGGGAGGCCCAGGTCGTCCGGTCGATCGGAATGCCGTTCTGCGCACGCCGCGCCGCTTCGGCCTTTTCCACGTCCCCCGGCGCCATCACCTTCTGGCCGGGGTGAGCGGGCTGTGCGCGCAGATCGCTGAGGAAGCCGCCGACGCGCGCGTCGAACGCCGAAAGCGCCTGGAAGATTGCCGGATTGAGGATCAGGAAGAAGTGCCCGATCGGGATGGGCTTGCCGTAGTCCTCGCCGGCCAGCGGCGGGAAGGTGAAGCCGTGCCCCATGCCGGTGAAGGCCGAGCAGAGCAGATCGACCATCGCCGCCAGCCCCGCACCCTTGTAGCCGAAGCCCGCACCGCCCACCGGGACCAGCGCCGTTGCGGCGTTGGGATCGGTGGTCATCACGCCCTCGGAGGTCATGGCCACTTCCGGCGGCAGCGGGGTTCCCGTCGCACGGCGCAGGAAGATGCGGTTGTAGGGTATGGCGCTCGTCGCCATGTCGAGCAGCATTGCGTCTTCGCCCGGAGCCGGCACCGCGAAGCTGATCGGATTGGTCCCGTAAAAGGGTTCGATGCCGCCGAACGGCACCACCGCCTTGTCGGCATGCGTCATGCCGATCGCCGCGAATCCCGCACGCGCTGCCTTCAGCGCATAGACTCCTGTGGCGCCGTGATGTGTCGAGTTGCCGACGCTGACCGCCGCCACACCCGCATTCTTCGCCAGCTCGATACCCTCGTCTATGGCGCGGAGACTGGCGAGATGGCCGAAGCCATGGTCCGAGTCGACATACCCGACCGCGTCCGCTTTCCGCGTGAAGGTCACCTTGGCATTCTTGTTGATGCGGCCGCCTTCGAGCATCTGGATGTACCAGGGCACCAGCCGCACGCCGTGCGTATCGACCCCGCGAGACGAGGCATCGACGACGACATAGGCGACCGCCTGTGCGGTTTCGGCATTGGCGCCGCCGGCTACGAGCAGGCTCCGCACATAGCCGGCGAGTTCCGGAGCCGAGCACAAAAAGCCGTCGATGGGTTCGATCGCCACTTACATCCTCCCGAAATTCTGTTGCGGCAACAACATCTTATTCGGTAGTTAGACTAAAAGGCGGAACGGTGTCTCCACAAGATCGCGGAATGTGGCAAGCAGGTCTTCGGCAATGTCATCCCCTGTCTTCTGGGAGTCGTAGCTCAACAGGCAGTCGGCGGCGCCATCCCTGTCGGGTGCTCCGATCACGAGGCGCAGCGGAATGCCGTCGACCGTCCGCGCGGCCACGGGCCGGATACCGGGCCGGCCAAGGAAGGAAACGGCGAGGCTCGCGCCTCCATCGGCACCCGCCGTCGCGCGCATCGCCGCGATCGCGCTCACCGATGCCGCGCCCACGCTGCCAAGCACCTGACGCTTGCCCGTTCCCGCAAGCAGCAGGATATCGCCGCTGTCAGTCGCTGCCCCGGCAAGCTGCAATGCGACCGCCGCCGCCTTCAGGCATATGTCTTCCCGCGCAACGTCGCCTCGCAACACTGCGATCTGCCCGAGCAGTTCCTCAAGCGCGGCAAACGCGACGCGCGTGACAATGGCGGCCGGCTGGGGTGCTGCCGGAGAAAGAGCGGGCGCGAGATCGGCCGGGGCAGGGGGCGACGCCGTTGCGGTGACAGGTATCCCCACCGGCGCGCGGTATTGAAGCAGATCCTCGGCCGTGATCCGGCCGTTCGGTCCGCTGCCGGCGATGGCGGCGAGCGGCAGGTTGCGCTCGCGCGCCAGACGGCGGGCATAGGGCGTCGCGCGGATGCGGCCGGCCGGCATGGCGGAAACATTGCTCGTCGCCATGGCCGCCGCTCAATGCACCGCGCCGATGCGGCCGCCCATCGGCACCACCGCCCCGACGGCCTGCTCGATCGCCAGCTTGCCCGCGACAGGCGCTTCGATTTCCACGACCGCCTTGTCGGTCTCGATCTCGGCCACCACCTCGTTCGCCGCCACCGTGTCGCCAGCCGCCTTCAGCCAGCGGACGATCGTGCCTTCACTCACGGTCAGGTCGCCGAACGGCATGGTGATCGGCTCGCCGTCGCCGGTAGCCTGCGCGGCAGGTTTTGGCATTTCTACCGGTGGCGCCGGCGTATTGGTATTCGCCGCCGCGCCGGGCGCGGGCAAAGTCTGATCTGCGGATGCCGGCTCGCCGGCCGCGAGGCCGGGATAGCGCCAGTGCCACGGAACGGGAACCTTGCCGGCGATAACGTCCTTCGCGGCCGCGACGATCTTCTCGGCGCTGACCAGCATCATGCGTTCCAGCGACGGAGCCAGCGGATGCGAGACCGGCTCGGTGTGCAGGCGCGCCACCGGCGCGTCGAGTTCGTCGAAGGCGATCTCGTTCATCGCCTGGCCGAGCTCGGCGCCGACGCCGCACATCGCCCAGCCTTCGTCGACGATCAGCAGCCGGTGCGTCTTGGCGACGCTTTCCGCCACGGTCTTGACGTCGAGCGGCACGATGGTCCGAAGGTCGATCACCTCGCAATCGATGCCCTGCGCCGCCAGCGTTTCCGCCGCTTCGAGGCTCCGATGCACGAGCTGGCCGGCCGAGACGATGGTGAGATCCTTGCCTGCGCGCGCGATACGGGCAACGCCGAACGGCACCAGATGCTCACCCTCCGGCACCTCGCCCTTCGTCGCGAACAGCGCCTTCATCTCCAGCATCATAACCGGGTCGGAGGCGCGCAACGCCGTCTTCATCAGACCCTTGGCATCGGCGGGCGTGGAGGGGAGGCAGACGATGAGGCCAGGCACATGCGCCCAGACCGGATGATAGGCGCCGGAATGATGCGGGCCGGCGCTGCGCACCGCGCCCGCGCCGACGCGCACCACCATCGGAGCGTTCATCTGGTTGTTCGACATGTAGCGCAGCTTCGCCGCCTGCAACACGATCTGTCCGGCCGCCTCGAACATGAAGTCGGCGAACATCAGGTCGGCGATGGTGCGGGCGCCGGTCGCGGAGGCGCCGACAGCGGCTCCCGTAAAACCCTGTTCCGAGATCGGCGTGTCGACCATGCGGCCCGGTCCGAACTCCTGCCAGAGGCCCTTCGTGTGGGCGAACGTGCCGCCGCGTTCGCCCGTACCCTCGCCGAGATAGAGGATCGCCGCGTCGCGCCGCATCTCTTCGGCGATGCCGTCGCGCACCGCGTCAAGCCAGCTCGTCATCTTGCCGCCGGTTCTGGGACGTGCGGCGAGCGCGTCCGCCGGGTTCAGCGGTTCGGCGAAGACATGATGGAACGCCGTTGCCGAATCCGGTTCGGGCGACTTGCGCGCGAATTCGAGCGCCTCCTGCACGACCTTCTCGATGCGCTCGTCGATCGCGTCGATCTCGCCTTTCGCAGCCGCCTCGAAATCATCGATCAGCTTCTTGCGGAAATTTGCGATAGGGTCCTTCTTCGCCCATTCGTCGACCTCGGCCTGCGTACGGTAGGTGCCCGTCACCGGATCGCCTTCGTGATGGCCGACGGTGCGATAGGTCTTCGCCTCGATGAGCGTAGGGCCGTCGCCGCGCCGGGCCCGCGTCACCGCCTCGCCCATCGCATCGTACATGGCGAGAACGTCGTTGCCGTCGACGGCGATACCCGGAATGCCGTAGGCGGCGGCCCGCGTGGCGATCTCCGGATTGAGCGTCGCGGTCCTGAGCGGCGTGGCGGTGGCGTAGAGGTTGTTTTCGCAGACGAAGACCGCCGGCGCCTTCTGGATGCCGGCAAAATTCAGCGATTCATGGAAGCCTGCATGGTTCGTCGCGCCGTCGCCGAAGAAGGCGACGCCGATATCGTCGCGGCCCTGCGCCCGCGCGCTCATTCCGACGCCGACCGCATGGCTTATTCCTGCCGCGACGATGCCGTTCGTGCCGAACAGCCCCACGGAACGGTCATAGAGGTGCATGGTGCCGCCGCGCCCGCCGCAGCAGCCGTCGCGCTTGCCGAACAGTTCCGCCATCAGGATGTTGGGATGCATGCCCTTGGCAAGCGCATGGCCATGGCCGCGATGCGTGGATGTCACCCAGTCGGTGGGCCGGAGGTGGGCGCAGGCGCCCACGGCCGTGGCCTCCTCGCCGATATAGAGATGCAGGAAGCCCGGCGTCTCGCCCTTGCGGCAGGCGATCTGGGCGACGCTTTCGAAGCGACGCAGCAACTGCATCTGCTCGTAGAGCCTCAGCAGCAGGGGAATGTCGAGGTTGTGACCTGCGCGAGCGGAGTCGCTGCCTGCCGAGGCGTTTCGTTGAGAACGGGCCATTTCCCCACCTTTTCTGCGCTTCGACCTCTGGCGAGGTTTGCGCATAATGTTATAATAGCATTATAGCTAACTCTGCGTGTGACGCAATCGCGGTGGGAAACGAGGTGTAGCGCTTTGAAGGTCGCGTGCGGTCCGTCGGAATCCCGGGAAAGTGTTTGCGTTTGTCGTATGTTATCGGTACCATCGATTGTGAACAAGAGGAATACATTATAATAGCATAACGTTGGAGGCGGGAGGAAATGCCTTCAGCGCGTGTGCGGAAAGGGTCGGACGGCCGGAAGCGCGTTGCTTTCCGTGGTCTGCGTGAAAGGCCGGCCTGTCGTAGATGACATCTCAATGGGAGGAACGAATGAAAGCATTATCGAAATTGGGTACGCTGAGCGTCCTGCTCGGCGCGCTGGTTCTGGCGGCGGCCGCGTCCCTGGTCTCGCCGGCCTATGCCCAGACCGTCGACGAGATCATCTCGCGCGGCAAGCTGATCATCGCGATCGACACCACTACGCCGCCCTACGGCTTTCTCGACAAGGATCTGAAGCCCACCGGCTTCGACATCGAGGTCGCCAACAAGATGGGTGAGGCGCTGGGCGTCCCGGTCGAATTCGTCACCATCACCTCGCCGGGCCGCATTCCGGCGCTGCTGACCAAGCAGGTCGACGCCGTGATCTCGATCTTCTCGATCACCCCGCAGCGCGCCATCCAGATCGACTATTCGATCCCTTATGCGGGCCAGTCCTCCGTCGTCATCGCGCCGAAAAGCACCGCCATCAAGGGGCCTGAGGACCTTGTCGGCAAGAAGGTCGGCGTGACGCGCGGCACCGGTGAGGATGGCTTGCTTACCGCGGCGGCCGAGAAGCACACCGGTATCGAGATTCTGCGCTTCGACGACTATTCCTCGCTGATGCAGGCTGTTTTGTCTGGCCAGCTCGATGCCGTGGGCGGCGGCGACTACGGCGAAATCTATCTCAAGAAGAGCGCGAACGGGGACGATTTCGAGCAGAAGTTCATCCTGAAGTCGTTCTATTTCGGTATTGGCGTCGCCAAGGGCAACGACAATCTGCGCCAGTGGATCAACACTTGGCTGATGACGGTCAAGGCTGACGGCACGCTCGAAGACCTGTCGATGAAATATCGCAACCAGCCGCTACCGCAGCTGCCGGTTTTCTGATCGGATCTACACCTGAGCGCCAGGGCCGCCATGCGGCTCTGGCATCATGTCTTGTGACGGGATGTCAATGACAACCGCCCTGCAGTTCGGTCCGGTTCTGGTGCATTTGGACAGGTTCCTGTGGGGCCTGACGCAGACGCTCCAGTATGCCGTTCTTTCAATTATCTTCGGTACAATGATCGGCATTCTGGGCGCCGTTGGCCGCGTCTACGGTCCGCGCTGGTTGTCCTGGATCGTCGGCGCCTATGTCGAGCTGATCCGCAACACGCCGCTCCTGATCCAGCTTTACATCGTGTACTTCTCCCTGCCGCTGATCGGCATGAAGTTCACGCCGGGCACCTCCGCCGTCATTGCGCTGTCCATCCACCTCGGCGCCTATGCCACGGAGATCATAAGGGCGGGCGTGGAATCCATTCCTGTCGGGCAGATCGAGGCGGCGAAATCGCTCGGCCTCGGCCGGTACCGCATCATTCGGCACGTCGTGCTGGTGCCTGCGGTGCGTGCCGTCTATCCGTCGCTGTCTGCGCAATTCATCCTGCAACTGATGGGCACGTCCATCGTCGGCGCCATCGCGGCCGAGGAACTGACCGCCATCGCCAACAATCTGGTGATGCAGACGTTCCGCAGCTTCGAAGTCTACATTGTCGTCGCCGTCATTTATTTCGTCGTGGTCCAGTCCGCGAGCCTGCTGCTCGCCGGCCTCGGTCGCCTGCTGTTCAGGTGGAAGCAATGAGCCTTCGCGAGTTCGGCTTCAACGAATTCTGGTTCATTCTCGTCGCCGCGAAATGGACGATCCTGCTAGCGGTCATCGCTTTCGTCGGCGGCGGCGCGGTGGGCATGGTGATTGCCGCGCTTCGTGTCGCGCCGGCGCGGCCGCTGCGCTGGATCGCGACGGCGTATACGCAGTTCTTCATGGGCACGCCGCTGCTCATCCAGCTTTTCATGGCCTATTACGGCTCGTCGCTGCTCGGCTATCGTCCCGATCCATGGACCGCGGCGGCGCTGACTTTCGTGCTCAACGGCGGCGCGTTCTTCGGCGAGATTTTTCGCGGCGCGATCGAAGCGATCCCGAAAGGCCAGTGGGAGGCGGCGACGTCTCTCGGCTTTCGGTTCGTGCGCACCTTGAGGCTCGTCATCGTTCCGCAGGCCGTGCGGCTGATGCTGCCGCCGACCGTCGGCTTCATGGTCCAGATCGTGAAGTCAACATCCGTCGCATCGCTGATCGGCATGACCGAAGTGGCGCGCGCCTCGGTCCAGATAAACACCGTCACGTTCGAGCCGGTATGGGTGTTCGGAACCGCTTCGGCGATCTATTTCGCCCTGTGCTGGCCACTGTCTCTTTATGCAGGCTATCTGGAGCGCAAACTCGCCGTCGGCACCACGCGCAAGGTGGAGAAGCCACTGGTCGCCGCCTGATCTCACGCGCTTTCGCGGTCGACGATCTCGAAGCCCAGGCTGGTGATGGTCGGGATCTTCTGGTTGCCGCCGAGTTTCGCCAGCAGCACCCGCACGGCCCGCCGCCCCATCTCGTAGCGATTCACGCGCACCGTGGTCAGCGGCGGATAGAGTTGCGCGGCGAGATCCATGTCCCCGTAGCCGGCGATGCCGATGCGTTCCGGCACCTTCCACTGACGCCGGTGGCACTCCTGGATCGCGCCCACCGCCAGCGTGTCGCTGGAGAAGAAGATGGCGTCGATGTCCTTGTGCCTTTCGGTCAGTTTTATCAGCGCGTCGGCGCCGCCCTGCGCCGTCAGCGGCACCTCCACCTCCATGCCGGCCCGGTCCCTGACGCCGAGTTCCTTCAGCGCGGCGTGATAGCCGATGCGGCGTTGCTGCAGCCGGTCGTTGCCGTGGATCGGCGTCGAGACGAATCCGATTCGCTTGTAGCCCTTGGCGGCGAGATGCATCGTCATGGCGTAGGCCGTCTCGAAGTTGGAGACGCCGACCACCATGTCGATCGGCTTGCGCCCCTTGATCTCCGAGATTTCCACCACCGGCGCCGGCCCGTTCTGAAGCAGCGTTCGCGCCGTCTCGCTCTGCACGAAGCTCTGAAGCACGAGGCCCGCCGGCCGCCAGCCGATCAGCGCGCGGATCGAGCGCTCCTCGGCTTCCGGCGTGAACTCGCCCTGTACCAGAAGCATCGAATAGCCGCTTTCATGGCACTCGTCCGACATGCCCTGCACCTGCTCGGCGATGCCGGAATTGATCAGGGGCGGCACCACCGTGCCGATCATGCGGCCGCTGCCGCGCATGCTGGAGGCGAGCCGGTTCGGCACAAAGCCGGCCTGGTCTATTGCCTTGAGCACCTTTTCGCGTGTCTCCGCCGAGACGAGGTCGGGATTGGAAAGCACGCGCGATACCGTCATTGGCGCGACGCCGACACGCTTCGCGATTTCGCGCACGCCGAGCCGCGGCGATTGCGGTTTTGCCGCGCGCTGCTTCCCCTTGGCCATGAATCCCCTTGCTCCCGTCGCGGCCGGCTTTTCTCGAATTTATCAGGCGACGCTGCAAACTCAAACGAGAGGTGACCGAGGGCCGGAACACGGAAGCCCTTCGATTCGCTTGAGATACCCATGGCTTGCGTCTATTCCACCCCGAAGAAGGAGACGCCGATGCCGATCACCCTTTATGGTTTCAAGAACTGCGACACGGTCAAGAAGGCGCGCAAGTGGCTGGAGAGCCGCGGCGTCGAACATGAGTTCTTCGACTACCGCGTCAAGCCGCTCGACGCGGGGACGGTGGACGGCTGGTTCACCCGTGCCGGCTGGGAAGCGGTATTCAACCGCAATAGCACCACCTTCAAGGAGCTGCCCGACGCCGAGAGGGCCTCCATCGACGCGGCGAAGGCGAGGAAGATGATCCTCGCCGAGACCAATCTCATCAAGCGTCCGGTCCTCGATACCGGCGACCATCTCCTGTTTGGTTTCAAGGCAGAAGCCTATGCCGAGGCCTTGCACGGGAAGTGAGGTTGCGATGCTTGGAGGTCGTTCGCATGCCGAACTGATGACGCAGTTCCGCGCGGCGCACCGGAACATCTGGAACAGGCGGTTTCACCTCGTAGGCATCCCCGTCCTGCTGGCTTCCGGCGCGCTTTGGATTGCTTCGCCCTTTGTCGCCGGCCTATGGATGTGGCCCGCCGTCATGATGCCGATCGGCTTCGCCTGCCAGTTCATCGGACATGCGATCGAAGGCAACAGGCCGGAAGTCTTTCAGGACTGGCGGTTTTTCTTCATAGGCATCGAATGGTGGTTCGACCTCCTGCGCGGCCGCGCATGACGAGGGTCCGGCTGTCCTCTGGAGCATTTCCAGCAAAAGTGTGAAGCGGTTTTGCGTCCGGCAATGCGGCTAAAACAAAAAGACGGAGCGGTTGCGCCGATTCCATAAGAACCGGAACCGCTCTAGGCCCACTCGCCCTTGCGCATGACCGGCGTGCGGCCGCCGCTGGCGTCCAGCCCGTCGATGTCGATCTGGCCCGAGCCGATCATCCAGTCGATATGGATCAGGCTCTTGTTGCCGCCTTGCGCGGCGATCTGCTCTGGCGTCAGCGTGGCTCCGTTGACGAAGCAGTCTGAATAACACTGGCCGAGCGCGATGTGGCAGGCGGCGTTCTCGTCGAACAGCGTATTGTAGAACAGGAGTCCGCTCTTCGAGATCGGCGAGGAATGCGGCACCAGCGCCACTTCGCCGAGCCGGCGCGCGCCTTCGTCGGTATCCAGGACCTTCTGCAATACGGCTTCGCCCCTGGAGGCTTTCGCCTCGACGATGCGTCCGCCCTCGAAGCGCACTTCGATATTGTCGATCAGCGTGCCCTGATAGGAGAGAGGCTTGGTGCTCGACACGCGGCCTTCGACGCGTCGCGCATGCGGCGTGGTGAACACCTCCTCGGTCGGGATGTTCGGGTTGCAGGTCACGCCATTCTTGGCGAGCGACGCGCCGCCCTTCCATTCGTGGCCATCGGCGAGCCCGATCGTCAGGTCGGTGCCGGGACCGGTGAAGTGCAGCGCATGGAAGTTCTTGCCGTTGAGCCATGCCGTGCGGCTCTTCAGGGCCGCATTGTGCGCCTTCCAGTTTGCCACCGGATCGTCGACGTCGACGCGCGACGCCGAAAAGATCGCATCGGCGAGTTTCCTGACCGCCACGTCTTCCGCGTCGTTCGGGAAGACGAGCTTCGCCCACGCCGCGTCGGGATAGGCGACGATGGTCCAGTTGATATAGAAACCGGTGATCTTCTCCAGCGCGGGCCGATAGGCGAGCGAATTCGCCTTGTTGGCGCGCGCCACCTTCGCCGGGTCCTCGTTGGCGAGCAGCATCGGGTTTTCGCCGCGCACGGCGAGCCGCGCCGCTCCGGCGGCAAAGGCCTTCGCCTGCGCCTCGTAGAGCCAGTCGGCTGCCCGGTCGAAGCTGGCGTCGGCGCCATGGCGGAAGCGGGCAAGCGTCATCTCGTCGTCGGAGAAGAGGCACGTCACCAGCCCCGCGCCCGCTTTATAGGCATGTTCGGTGATGAGCCGCGCCAACGGCAGCGCAGCCATGGAGGACGTCATCACCAGATCCTGCCCGGGCGCAAGCTGCAGCCCGACCTTGATGGCGACTTCCGCCAGCCTGTCCAGTTTGGCGGGATCGATAGCGGCGGAAGGATTGGCGCTCATGCAGAATTCCTCGGATGACGGTCTATCGAGCGACAGATAGACTGCGCGGCACGGGTCGCCAAGGGGCGCGGCGTACGGCCGTCCCGGCGCTGTTCCGAGCATCAACAGAAAAGCGCCGCCTGCGCCAAAGGTCATGATTGCAGCCTCGGTGCGCTGCAATATGGTCGGCCCGATGCAGCCCGCTTCTCCTTTCCGACTGGCCCTCGGCGGTCTTTTCGCGATTGCCGCCGCAATGGGCATCGGACGCTTCGTCTATACGCCGATCCTGCCATCCATGATGGCGGAACTCGGTTTGACGGCACGCGAGGCCGGTTTGATCGCTTCCGCCAACTATCTGGGTTATCTCGCCGGCGCCATCGCGGCGGCCGGCAGCTGGGCTGCCGGCCGCGAGCGCACGGTGATGATCATCGCCCTTGCCGGGAGCGCCGCGTTCGCCGCGGCGATGGCAGGCGTCGATTCGATGCCAGCGTTCATGCTCATCCGGTTTCTTGCCGGCTTCGCCAGCGCCTTCGCCATGATCTTCACGACCGCGATCGTTTTCGGGCATCTCGGCGTGGCGGGACGCGACGATCTTCAAGGCCTGCAATTCGCCGGCGTCGGGGTGGGCATTGCCGTATCGGCGATGATGACCGCGCTTCTGCACGGCGAGGGTGCGGCATGGACCGCGCCATGGATATGGTCCGGAGTCCTGTCTGCGCTGGCGCTGGTTCTCACTGCCATCCTGGTCGATCGCGGCCCGCCCGGCACAGGCCGCAGGACGATGGAGCCGCCGCTGCGCCTCGATTCCAGGCTCTCCGCCATGGTCATCGCCTATGGTCTGTTCGGTTTCGGCTACATCGTCACCGCTACTTTTCTCGTCGCCATCGTCAGGCAGAACGGCTCGGGGCCGCTGCTCGAATCGGCGGTATGGCTGGTCACCGGCATCGCCGTCATCCCTTCCGTCCACCTCTGGTCGCTGCTTGGCCGGCGCATAGGCTTGCCGCGCACATTCGCGCTGAGCTGCGTCGTGGAGGCGGTCGGCGTGGTGGCGAGCGTGTTGCTCGGCGGCACGATCGGCCCGTTGCTGGGTGGTCTGCTGCTCGGCGCCACCTTCATCGCCATCACCGCGATCGGCCTTCAGCTCGGACGACTCGCGGTGCCGCGGTCGCCCCGCCGCATCCTGTCCTTCATGACTGTTTCGTTCAGCATCGGCCAGATCGCGGGGCCGGCGCTGGCCGGCCTGCTGGCGCAGGCGGCGGGCGGCTATCTGCTGCCTTCGCTCGCCGCCGCGCTCGCCCTTGTGATCGCGGCGATACTGGTCGTCCGCATCGCGTGAACCAAATTCGCCATGTTTGCCGTATTTTACGCAGCACTTCCGCGGCCGATCAGCCATTTCAATTCGAACTGATCTGTGACTTGATGCCGGCCGATCGCTGATTTGTCCCGACGAGGATTGTCGCCAGGTGTTCGTTTCCTTCTTTCCGAAGCCGAAATTGTTCTTCGCGTCGGCTGTTCTGTGGAGCCTTGTCCTCGTCATTGTCTGGTTCATGGGCGGCGAGCAGTTGGGAGCCGCCCTCGGCCTGCCGCCCGCTGCGGCCGACGCCCCGCCCATCATCGGCGTATCGGTCTTCTGGTCGAAGCCGTTTCTTTGGTTCTATGCCTATTTCGCGGTCGGCGTGCTGCTGTTCTACGCCTTCTGGAGCTGGTTTTCGCCCCATCCCTGGCAGCGCTGGTCGATACTGGGTTCCGCGCTCATTCTTTTCATCGTCTATTTTCAGGTGCAGGTCAGCGTCGCCGTCAACAACTGGTACGGGCCGTTCTGGGATTACATCCAGAACGTGATGAGCAAGCAGACCACGTCGAACACGACGGAATATTACGGTCAGGTCGCGAGCTTCGCTGGCCTCGCGCTTGTCGGCATGAATGTCGCCGTGCTCAACGCCTTCCTTGTCAGCCATTGGATCTTCCGGTGGCGGACGGCGATGAACAACTACTACATGGCGCACTGGAGCAAGCTCCGCCACATCGAGGGCGCGTCGCAACGTGTTCAGGAGGACACGATGCGCTTTTCGCAGATCATGGAAGGCCTTGGCGTCTCCTTCGTCGATTCGATCATGACGCTGATCGCGTTCATGCCGGTGCTGATCCGCCTTTCCACGCACATTACCGAACTGCCGCTGGTCGGAGCGATCCCGCACCCGCTGGTGATCGCCGCGGTCGGCTGGTCGCTCTTCGGCACGATCTGCCTCATCGTCGCGGGCGTGAAGCTCCCCGGACTGCAATTCCGCAACCAGCGGGTCGAGGCGGCCTATCGCAAGGAACTCGTTTACGGCGAGGACGATGCCGATCGCGCGCGGCCGGCGACCGTTTCGGAACTCTTCGCCAACGTGCGAAAGAACTACTTCCGCCTCTATTTCCACTACGTCTATTTCAACGTGGTGCGCTATACCTACCTCCAGGCCAACAACATCTTCTCCCTGTTGATCCTCGGGCCGTCCATCGTCGCCGGAACGATCTCGCTCGGGCTAATGAACCAGATCAGCTATGCCTTCAGCCAGGTCACGTCCTCGTTCCAGTTCCTCGTGAATTCCTGGTCGACCATCGTGGAACTGCTGTCGGTTCACAAGCGTCTGCGGGCGTTCGAGGCGGCCATAGACGACGAGCCGCTGCCGGACATCGATCAGCGCTATCTCGAACGCGAGCGCGCCGGAATGGCCGCCCACGAGCAGCCGGCGTCCTGATTTTCACCGACGACGTCTCCGCGAGGGCGGCTCAGCCGCCCGCCGCGCTCTTCGCTGCGACGGTATCTCCGCTGGTTCGCGCCAGATAGTCGCTGTAGGTGACGCAGGCGACGTCGGGGCGGATGCAGACCTCGCCGGCAAAGCGCTCCAGAGCGCGCCAGTAGGCGCCGCCGTTCATCTGCGTGAAATGGAAGCCGAGTTGCAGCGGTGTCCTGTCGCCAGAAATTTCCTTCTCGAATGCCCTGCGGAACGCAAGATAGGTCCGCTCCTCGAACACGCCGTCGTCATCCCGGCGCTCGAAACCGCCCGAATGCCGGACGAAGAGATTGTAGTCCATCGCGATCACGCGCCGTTCCTTGGGTCCCTCCGGGATTTGCGGCAGCGCGAAGCGCGTGACCGCCGCGGACCTGTCGGGGCGTTCGGGCGCGCGCGACACGCCGCTGGCGTCGAATGTGAAACCCTTGGCTGCGAGCGCCTGATAGAGACCCGGTCCTGTCGAAAGATAGGGTGCGCGAAACCCCTTGATTCCGTTGGCTGCGAAATCGCGCCATCCATCCGGCTCGCCGTCGATGCCGTTCGCCGTATAGGCCTCGGTCAGCGCGGTGCGGAACGCGCGGAACTCGGCCAGCCATTCTGCCTTGCTCCAGCCCTTGCCGTCGAAATGACCGCAGGCGTGGCTGCCGATCTCGTGACCTTCGCCATGCGCCGCCCAGATCTGCCTCAGCCGTTCCGTGACATCATCGCGCGTTGGCGCGAAGCCGATATTGGATTTTCCCGCTCCGTGTTCCGGCGCGACGTAGCTCGCGCGCCGCTCCTTCGGAATCAGGAACACGCAGGACAGGAAATATGTGAACCTCGCGCCGGTCTTCGCCGCCAGCGCGCGACTGCGTTTCCATTCGGCGATGCCGTTCGAATTGTCGAAGGAGATGAGCACATATTGCGGATTGTCCGCCTTCACGAACGTCTGTCCGGGCTCGGCCAGCGCCGGTGGACTGACGGCTGAAAGGGCGATGGCAAGGCTGACGGCGACACGGAACGATGACAGGGACGACATGTTCCGCCGGTAGTCGCGAAATATGGCCTCGATTTGGAGACGGATCGGTTTGCCGATCTCTCCCGATGGAGTAGGTTCGTCCCGCCAGCAAGATTCAGCCAGCAGGACGTCATGCTCGTTCTTATTCTCGGCCTCGTGATTTTTCTCGGTACGCATTCGATTCGTATCCTCGCGCCCGAATGGCGGGACCGGCAGCGTGCCGCGATGGGCGACGGGCCCTGGCGCGGCGTCTATTCCCTCGCTTCGCTTGTCGGCTTCGTGCTGATCGTCTGGGGCTTCGGCATGGCGCGCGCCGAAACCGGCTATCTTTACGATCCGCCGGTCGCGCTACGCCACGTCGCGCTCCTGCTGATGCTTTTCTCCTTCATCTCGCTCGCGGTCTCGATCTTCCCCGCCGGCCGACTGAAGGCGATGCTGAAGCATCCGATGCTGCTGTCCGTGAAGATCTGGGCCTTCGCCCATTTGCTGGCGAATGGCGAGACGGCGTCCGTCGTGTTGTTCGTGGCGGTGCTGGCCTGGGCGGTGATCGACCGCATCGCGCTGAAACGGCGTGGCGCGCCCGTTGCGCAGCCCGGCCCGGCGAAATGGGATGCCATCGCCATTGCCGTGGGCATCGTGGCTTACGCGTTGTTCGTGTGGAAACTGCATGCGTGGCTGATCGGCGTGTCGCCGATGTAGCGCGAAAGTGAACCGGATACGGGTCGGAAGCGCGCCGGTTCGGGCTAATTTCCGCGGCGGGCCTTCCCACCCGTCAAAATTTCGCTAAAACGCGGGCTCAAGCGAGGCCCGGTTGGGCGCAGACGGGCAGACGACATGTCGGACGATACCTTTATCCGCGAAGTGAACGAGGAGATGCGCCGCGAGCAGGCTCAGGCGATCTGGGATCGTTATGGCCCCGCGGCCATCGCCATCGCCGTACTGGTGGTTCTGGCGACGGCGGCGTGGGTCGCCTACGACTATTGGGACACGTCGCGGGCCAATGCGTCGGGCGACAAGTTCTCGCAGGCTTTGGTGCTCGCCAACAGCGACAAGGCCGACGAGGCGCTCGCCGCGCTCAAGGATCTCGAGGACAATGGCTACGGCGCCTATCCGCTGCTGGCCCGCATGCGCGCCGCCACCGTGCTTGCCGACAAGGGCGATGTCGCCGGCGCGGTCGCGGAGTTCGACGCGGTCGCGGCCGACACTTCCATTCCCGTCGCTATCCGCGACATGGCGAAGCTGCGCGCCGCCTTCCTGCTGGTCGACAATGGCAGCTACGCCGATGTCGCAAACCGCGCGGAATCGTTGGCGGCGGACACCAATCCGCTGCGTTTCTCGGCGCGTGAGGCGATGGCCCTGTCCGCGTGGAAGGAAGGCAAGGCCGCCGACGCGTTGAAGCTTTACGAGCAGATCACCGCCGATCAGAATGCGCCGCGCAACAGCCGTGAGCGGGCGACCATGATGGCCGAACTGATCCGCGGCTCCGGCGATGCGTCGTGATGCATGAGCTTCACCGCAGCCATAATCGGCCGGCCGAACGTCGGTAAGTCGACGCTGTTCAACCGGCTCGTCGGCCGGCGGCTGGCGCTCGTCGACGACACGCCGGGCGTGACGCGAGACCGCCGCGTCCATGCAGCAAAACTCTACGATCTGACCTTCGACGTCATCGATACGGCCGGTTTCGAGGATTCCGGCCCGGAAACGCTCGCCGGCCGCATGCGCCGGCAGACCGAGATCGCCATAAGCGAGGCCGACATCATCCTTTTCGTGATCGATGCGAAGGGCGGACTGCTCCCCGACGACAAGACCTTCGCCGACATTGTGCGGCATTCCGGCAAGCCGGTCGTGCTCGTCGCCAACAAGGCCGAGGCGCGCGGTGCCGGCGCCGGCATGCTGGAGGCGTGGGAGGTCGGCCTCGGCGAGCCTGTTCCGATCTCCGCCGAACATGGTCAGGGCATGCCCGATCTTCGCGACGCCATCGTGGAGGCGCTGGGCGAGGAACGTGCGCTGGGCTCGGACGACGAGGACAAAGACCTCATCGCCGAAAGCGAAGTGCTGATCGGCGAGGATGTCGAGCCGGATGACGAAGAGCCGGCCTATGACGACACCAGGCCGCTGCGCATCGCCGTGGTCGGCCGCCCGAACGCGGGCAAGTCGACCCTCATCAACGCGCTGATCGGTGAGGAACGCCTGCTCACGGGTCCTGAAGCCGGCATCACGCGCGATTCGATCTCTGTCGACTGGGACTGGCGTGGCCGCAAGATCCGCCTGTTCGACACGGCCGGCATGCGTCGCAAGGCGCGGGTTCAGGAAAAGCTGGAAAAGCTCTCCGTGTCGGATGGCCTACGCGCCGTGCGCTTCGCCGAAGTCGTCATCATCGTGCTCGATGCGACGATCCCCTTTGAGAAGCAGGACCTGCAGATCGCCGACCTGATCATCCGCGAGGGCAGGGCGCCTGTCATCGCCTTCTCCAAATGGGACCTGATCGACGAGCCGCAGCGCGTGCTTGCCGAACTGCGCGAGAAGACCGAACGGCTGCTGCCGCAGGCGCGCGGCATTCGTGCCGTTCCTCTCTCGGCCGAAACGGAGCGCGGCCTCGACAAGCTGATGGAAGCCGTTATCGCGACCCATCAGGTCTGGAACCGCCGCGTTTCCACTGGCCGGCTCAACCGCTGGCTGGAAGGCATTCTGGCGCACCATCCGCCGCCGGCCGTTGCCGGCCGCCGGTTGAAGATCAAATATGTGACGCAGGCGAAGACCCGGCCGCCGGGCTTCGTCGTCTCGTGCTCGCGCCCCGACGCGATGCCCCAATCCTACGTGCGCTATCTGGTCAACAATCTGCGCGACGCCTTCGACATGCCGGGCGTTCCGATCCGCGTCGCCCTGCGGACCTCGGACAATCCGTTCGCCGGCAGGGCGAAGAAGCGCGGCTGAGAATCCCGGTCCAGCTGCAATATTGCTCGAATCCGGCCGTTAACCGCTCGTCAAGGTTAATGCATCATTGTCGCCCTTCAGTGGGGTTCTGTTGCGTCCTGGAGAGCGTACGTGCAGCGATTTCGTCTGGCGCGGCGGGCGTCCTATGCCTTGCCTGCGGCGCGGTCCTTCCTGTCTCCGTTGGTGGTTGGTCTCGGCCTTTGGGTCGGATTTCCGACGGTTGCCGCCTATCAGGACATGACCAGCATGGTCTCGGGGCTCGAAGGGCAGGGCGCACGCTGGACCGCTTTCGTCGAAAAATCCGTCGCCGGCTCCCTGCATGTTGCGGAGATGCCGTTCGCCAATGCGGATGACGTGACCGGATCGATATCCGGTTCGGGCGTCGAGATGCCCGGCATAGGCAAGGTCGCGCTGCTGGCAAAGGGCGCCAAACACGCCGGCAGCAGCGACGAGGCCCGCATCAACCGCGCCGACAAGCGCGACCGCGTCGTCAAGGTGGTCCCGGTGGCGCCGCCGAAGGCCTTCAACGCCGGCTCGGTTTTCCGGCGCAGCAGCTCGCTTCTGCGGCCGACGCTCGACGGCGATCTGAAGATGGCCTTCGCCAGGCCGGACATCGCCGGCAAGGAGATCGAGATCGCCGCCGCTTTCCATCCGACAGTGGAAAAGAAGGTGCATCCCGCTGTCCCGAGCTATCTCGCGGACCTCGTCACCAACGACAAGCCCGATGTGCTCGCCACCGCCTATGCGCCGGCCGAGCCCGACTATGCGAAGGCCTCGCCCTTCGAGACGCTGCTGCGCGACGAAAAACCGAACGGCGGCCGTTTCATCCCGCCTATGCTGCCGGGCGACCACGCCTGGATGGAGACGCCTCTCCCGGCCTCGGCGTTCTCGCCGAAGGAACAGGAGTGCCTCGCCAACGCCATCTACTTCGAGGCGCGGGGCGAATCGACGCGCGGACAGGCTGCCGTCGCGCAGGTAGTGCTCAATCGTGTGCGCAATCCCGCCTATCCGGATTCGATCTGCGGCGTCGTCTACCAGAATCAGGACTGGAAGAACCGCTGCCAGTTCTCCTTCGCCTGCGACGGCATCAAGGACCGGGTGCTCAGCCCGTGGCACTACCGCCGCGCCAGGGAAATCGCCATGGCGGTGACGGCCGGCAAGATTTTCATCCCCGAGGTCGGCTCGTCCACGCATTACTATGCGCAATATGTCAGCCCGGGCTGGGCGCGCACGATGAAGAAGATGACCAAGATCGGTCTTCACATCTTCTACCGCACCTATGGCGGCGGCTGGAGCTAGCGGGCGTCTCCTTCGCCAAACGGGAAGAATCTGACCTCCGACGATCCCCGACATCTGTGCGCATGATGTCGCACCGAGCTAAGTATCGGAAATAAAAGCAAAAAATCCCTTGGACGAACTGCCTTCCGGTGGCTTGACTGCCGGAAGACCGCTAACTATGTTGCGCGCGACTTTGAAGCGGGCAAGGCGGAGACGTTCTGGCCGGGCGAGGGGGTTGCGATGGCCGATAATGACGGGCCAGGCGAAACCGGCGATACCAGGCCCGGAACGAGCGGAAGTGCTGGCCGTGAAGGCGATCTCGAACGCCGCCGCCGTGATCTCGACGCGATACTTGCGGCGAGACGGCCGGCAAAAGGGATCGAGGCTGACAAGCCGAAGTCGGGCGGAATGGCCGGGTTCGGCAATGCACTCAAACTGTCGAGCGAGTTCATCGCCGGCATTTTGGTTGGTGTGGGGCTGGGTTGGGTGATCGATCACTGGGCGGGTACGTCGCCCTGGGGATTGATCGTCTTTCTTTTCTTGGGCTTCGGCGCCGGCGTGCTGAATGTCCTGAGGTCGGTCGGCAGGGTTGCCGAAGCCGGCATCAGGCAACCGGAAGACAAAGGCGGTACGCCGCCGAAAACGTGAAACCTGCGCCGCTCTGGCGCTGCTGTCGAGGGCTCTAGGTGGCAAACGATCCGATCCATCAGTTCCAGATCTCGAAGCTGATTCCGATCGAAATCGGCGGCATGGATTTCTCGTTCACCAATTCCTCTCTGTTCATGGTGCTCACCGCGGCGTCGGCCGGCGCCTTCCTTTATATGACGACCTCGCAGCGCGGGCTGATCCCGAGCCGCCTGCAGTCGATCTCCGAAATGTCCTACGAGTTCATCGCCAACATGCTGCGCGACGCCGCCGGCAGTCACGGCATGAAGTTCTTTCCGCTGGTCTTCTCGCTCTTCATGTTCGTGCTGGTCGCGAACCTCTGGGGCATGTTCCCTTATTTCTTCACTGTCACCAGTCACATCATCGTCACCTTCGCGCTGGCACTTCTGGTGATCGGCACCGTTATCATCTATGGCTTCCTGAAGCACGGCTTCGGCTTCCTGAAACTCTTCGTGCCGCAGGGCGTGCCGGGCATTCTGGTGCCGCTGGTGGTGGCGATCGAGGTCATTTCGTTCCTTTCGCGTCCGATCAGCCTTTCGGTACGTCTCTTCGCCAACATGCTCGCCGGCCACATCACGCTTAAGGTGTTCGCGGGCTTCGTCACCTCGCTCAGCGCCATGGGCGCGGTCGGCGTGATCGGCTCGGTTCTGCCGCTGGCGATGACCGTCGCGCTGACCGCTCTCGAGTTTCTCGTTGCCTTCCTGCAGGCCTACGTCTTTGCGGTGCTGACCTGCATGTACCTCAACGACGCCCTGCATCCGGGGCACTGACGATCATCCACGGGGCGGCTCGCCGCCTCCAGACAAGCCATTCCAGTTTCACGAAGGAGTTGAACAAATGGAAGCTGAAGCAGCACGTTACATCGGCGCTGGTATTGCATGCCTCGGCATGGGTGGCGCAGGCATCGGCCTGGGCACCATTTTCGGTAACTACCTGGCGGGCGCGCTGCGCAACCCCTCCGCCGCCGACGGCCAGTTCGGCCGCCTGATCTTCGGCTTCGCCGTGACGGAAGCTCTGGGCATCTTCTCGCTGCTCGTCGCGCTTCTGGCGCTGTTCGGCTGATCGATCGGAACGCTCTCGGGCCGGCTCGCCTGCCGCGGCCGGCCTCGGACAGGGGATGACGATGTTTGTGACACCTGGCTATGCTCAGGAAGCGGCTCCGGCCGAAGGCGAGGCGCATGATGCGGCCGCCGGCGAAACCGGACATGCCACGGAGACGCATGCGTCGACCGAGCACGCGAAAGGCGAGTTTCCGCCTTTCAGCCCGCAATACTACCCGTCCCAGATACTCTGGCTGGTCATCACCTTCGGGCTTTTCTACCTTTTCCTGAAGAAAGTCGTCCTGCCGCGGGTCGGTGGCATTCTCGAAGTCCGCCGCGACCGCATCGCCGGCGATCTCGATCAGGCGGCCCGCATGAAGGCGGAGGCCGACGCGGCCATCGCCGCCTATGAGCAGGAACTCGCCGAGGCCCGGGCCAAGGCGAACGCCATCGGCCAGGAAGCGCGCGACGGCGCCAAAACGGAAGCCGAGGTCCAGCGCAAGCAGATCGAGAAGGATCTTGAAGGCAAGCTCGGCGAATCGGAAGCGCGCATCGCCTCCATCAAGGCTTCGGCCATGAAGGAAGTCGGTTCGATCGCGGAGGATACCGCTACCGCGATCGTTCAGCAGCTCGTCAGCGGGAAGACCGACAAGGCGGCGATCGCCGCCGCCGTCAAGGCAGCACGGGAGTAGCCGGCATGGATGCGACATTCTGGGCCACCGTTGCTCTCGTCCTCTTCCTCGCCATCATCTTCTACCTGAAGGTGCCCGGCATGATCGGCAGGTCGCTGGACGGGCGCGCCGCCAAGATCGCCAATGAGCTGGAGGAAGCCCGCAAGCTTCGCGAGGAATCCCAGCAGCTTCTGGCCGAGTTCCAGCGCAAGCGGAAGGAAGCCGAGAAGGAAGCCGGGGAGATCGTCGAGGCTGCCAGGCGTGAAGCGGCGATTCTTGTTCAGGACGCGCACAAGAAGAGCGAGGAGTATGTCGCGCGCCGCACCGCGATGGCCGAGCAGAAGATCGCCCAGGCCGAGCGTGACGCGGTGAACGAAGTCCGCTCGACGGCCGTCGACATCGCGATCGAGGCCGCCCGCAAGATTCTGGAGACCAAGGTCGATGCAGGCGCCGATGCGGCGCTCTTCTCCTCCTCCGTGCAGGAATTGAAGTCGAAGCTCAACTGAGCATCGTTTCGTTCAACTCTGGTGACTGGGGCCATCGCGGCGACGCGGTGGCCTTTTCATTTGCCGATCTGCCGACAGAGGCACGGAACCAAAGGCTCCTTCCGCCAGTTTCGCACCCGGTTGCAAACAGCGTGCAAGGAGAGCGGCATGGCTCGCGAGGAAAATACCGGAAAGTCGGAACAGGAGCTGCGCGAGCGGGTGTGGGAACTCGCCGATGACATCGGATTCTGTATGTTCGTCACCTGGGACGGAGAGAGGCAGAAGGCGCGGCCCATGGATGCGCATGTGGACGAGGACGCCGGTTCGGTCTTCTTCCTGACCGACGTCGACGGCGGCAAGGTCGATGAGCTTGAGGAATTCCCCGAAGCGCTCATCACATTTTCCGACAAGATGAAGTTCGTCAGCATGAGCGGCAGGGCGACCGTGTCGAACGACCGGACCAAGATACGGGAGCTGTTCGAAGCGTCTTCGAAAGCCTGGTGGGATTCGGCGGAAGACCCGGACATCCGTCTGATCACCCTCGTTCCCGATCAGGCCGAGCTGTGGGACAGCCCGAACCTGCTGATATCGAGCATCCTCATGCTCACGGCGGCGGTGACGGGCGCCAAGCCGAAACTCGGCGATCACGCTAAGGTCGCCATCTGATCCCGATGGCCGCCTTCAGACGAGGGCGGCCACTTCCTCTTCCAGATCGGCCTGTATGCGAAACGGAGCGAAGGAGGTCCGGTGGAGCCTCGGCACGGCGCCGTGGAGATGGATGGCGGCGCGATGGCGTTCGGTCGCATAGCCCATATGGATCTCGAAGCCGTAGCGCTGGTCGGCGCGACCGCATCCGCACATCATGCGGTCCCGCATCACCTTGGCGACGATGGAAGCCGCCGCGATGGACTGGGAACGCTGGTCGCCCTTGATCAGCGCCTTGCCCGGGCATGGCAGGCCCGGCGGCACGTCGCGGCCGTCGGCCAGCGCCAGCATGGGCCGTATGTGCAGGCCGCAGACGGCGCGGCGCATGGCCTCGAGGCTGGCTCGCAGTATGTTGATCCGGTCGATGCCCTCCGCCGCCACCGACGCCATGGATACCGCCCGGGCCTTCGCCAGAATCTCGTCGAACAGCGTCTCGCGCTGGGCGAAGGTGAGTCGCTTCGAATCGTCCAGCCCTGCCGGGATTTTTTGCGGATCGAGGATGACCGCCGCCGCCACCACCGGACCGGCGAGCGGTCCGCGACCTGCCTCGTCCATGCCCGCGACAGGCGCGAGGCCATCCCGCATCGCCGCCTCCTCGAAGGAGAAGTCGGGTCTGATCACCATCTCGAAGAGGGGCGGAGAATCGGAAGTCCGGCGAGCCATGGTAGCGACGATGGTCGCATCGGCTCCGATTCTCCGCAAGGCCTTCCCGGCCGCAGGGGTAACGGCGGGGAGGGCTACACCGTCGGGCTTGGGGGCGGGCCGGACGGGATTCTTCTGAGACTGCGCCAGCGGCGACGTCCGGCTCAGATCAGGATGAGTTGTTCGCTCTCCCTGTCTCCGCCGAGAAAAAGATCGTTGCGCAGCGGGCGTTTCTCCACATTCAGCCCGAGCCGCTTGGCCGCGATCTCGAAGCGCCTGCCGATCTGCCAGGCATAAGGCCCCGTGCCTTTCATCCGCTTGCTCCACTCCGAATCGTAATCCTTGCCGTCGCGCATCGAGCGGACTAGCGACATCACGTGCCGGTACTTGTCCGGATAATGCCTGAGCAGCCAGTCCTTGAAGATCGGCGCGACCTCCAGCGGCAGGCGCAGGATGACATAGCCCGCTTCGGCCGCGCCCTGGGCCTGGGCCGACTCCAGGATGCGCTCGATTTCCGAATCGTTGAGTCCCGGAACGATCGGCGCCACCATCACCGACACCGGAATGCCGGCCTCGTGCAACCGCCGCATCGCCTCCAGCCGCTTCGACGGGGTCGAGGCGCGCGGCTCCATCGTCCGCGCCAGCTTGCCGTCGAGCGTCGTCACCGAGAGGGCGACCTTGGCCAGCTTCTTCTCGGCCATGCGGGCGAGGATGTCGATGTCGCGCGTCACCAGCGCCGACTTGGTCACGATGCCGACCGGATGCCGGCGCGATTCGAGCACTTCCAGCACCTCGCGCATGATGCGGTACTGCTTCTCGATCGGCTGATAGGGATCGGTGTTGGTGCCGATGGCGATGGTGCGCGGCTGGTATCCGGGTTTGCCGAGTTCCCGTTCCAGAAGCCGCGCCGCATCCGGCTTGGCAAACAGCTTCGATTCGAAGTCGAGTCCCGGCGACAGGCCCATATAGGCGTGGGTGGGGCGCGCGAAGCAGTAGACGCAGCCATGCTCGCAGCCGCGGTACGGATTTATCGACCGGTCGAAGGAAATATCCGGCGAATCGTTGCGGGTGATGATGGTGCGCGGCTTTTCGACCTGCACTTCGGTCTTGAAGGGCGGCAGCTCCTCGAGAGAATTCCACCCGTCGTCGAAGGCCACGCGCGCGGTCGGCTCGTATCTGCCCGACGGATTGATGCCGGCGGACCTGCCGCGGTTGCGCTCGGGCCTCACCCTCAGGCCGCTCTCTTCGATCATCGCGTTTGCCATATCTGCGCGTCCTGCTCCGAAAGCTGCAATATCGGCGCGCACGATCTGTTCCATCTTCGCCCGTTCCCAGGGCGCCTGTTTCGGGATTTGAGTCGCTGGTCTCATGAAATTATTCCTATTCCTATCATGAGAACAAAGCAAGAACTTTATGGTTCGATATGCCCAACTGGCGCCGGGCCGCCGTTTCGGATAATCGGTAAGGAATGCTGACCGTTCTGATCGAGACGAAGAACAGCGAGGAAGGATTGGCGCGCACGCTGGCGTCGCTCGTTTCCGGAGCCATAGAGGGTGTCGTGCGCGACGTGATCGTTTGCGACCGTGGCTCGGCCGATCAGACGCACCGCGTCGCGGAGCATGCGGGCTGTCATCTCGTCGCGGCCGGCCTCGCCGCCGCCATAAGGCAGGCAAAGAGCGAGTGGCTGCTGATCCTGGAGCCCGGCGCAAGACTTGCGGAAGGCTGGATTGAACCGGTGCTCATCCATGTCGAGCGCCAGTCCATGCCCGCGCGCTTCACGCCGTCGAGGGCGGCGCGGGCATCCTTTCTTGCGCGCGTCTTTTCGCGGAAGCGGGCGCTGGCCAATGGGCTGCTGATTGCGAAAGGACAGGCGGCGTCTCTTGCCCTGAAGGCGCGCGGCACGGAGGAAATGGCGCGCGGCCTGTCGGCCAAGCGGCTGACCGCCGAAATCATCACCGCAGCGCGCTAAGGGAGCGTCTGTTCGTGCACTGCCGCGACTTCATCGGCGTTCCGGCATAGATTCTATGGTCGCGCTCCGCTTCGCTGTGCTTGCCAGAGGATGACGAAGGCGGAAGGATGTGCACTGGTCTCAGGATGGAAGGATGGACGCAATGAAGCCGACATCAACCTTCGTTGCGGGGAGCGGAGACGGCTACGAACAGGTGATGGGTCGCTGGAGCAGGCGCCTAGCAACTCCCTTTCTCGATTTCGCCGGGGTGGCCGATGCCGAACGCGTGCTCGATGCGGGCTGCGGCACCGGCAGCCTGACCTTTTCGCTGGCCGGGCGCATGGATGGAGGTTGGATCGACGCCGTCGATCTTTCGGAGATCTATGTCGGACACGCCGCGGAGCGCAACGCCGATCCCCGCATCAGTTTCGCGGCCGCCGACATATGCGCGCTTCCCTATGATGCGGCGACTTTCGACCGCGTGCTTTCCATGCTGGTGCTGCACTTCGTGCCCGAGCCGCAGCGCGCGGTGAACGAATTGCGGCGCGTGGCCAGACCCGGCGCGACCGTCGCGGCGACGGTCTGGGACGTGCGCGGCGGCTTCGTCGCCAACCGCATGTTCTACGATACGGCCGCCGCCGTCGACGCGGAGGGCGCCCGCCGCCGCGCCAGAAACTTCACCCGGCCGATGACGCGGCCCGGAGAATTGGCTTCCTCCTGGCGCGAGGCCGGATTCATCGACATTCGCGAAGCCTCGCTGATGATCCGCATGGAGTTTTCGTGTTTCGATGACTACTGGGCGCCTTATTCGGGAAAGGATGGCCCGGGCGCGGAATATATGGCGACCCTCGACGATGCGGCGCGCCAGCGCATCGGTACGCTGGTCAGGGACGCCTATCTCGACGGAGAGGCGGACGGTCCTCGATCCTATGCCGCCGTGGCGTGGGCGGTTTCGGGCCGCGTGCCGGGTTGAGGCGGCCGGGCTACTTGCCGCCGCGCCGCAGGTGTTCGTCCAGCCGCGGCATGATCTCCACGAAGTTGCAGGGCATGTGCCGATAGTCGAGCTGGGCCTTGAGGATGCTGTCCCAGGCGTCCTTGCAGGCACCGGGGGAGCCCGGCAGGACGAAGACGAAGGTGGCGTTGACGACGCCGCCGGTCGCGCGGCTCTGGATCGTGGACGTGCCGATCTTGTCGTAGGAGATGCGGTGGAAGACCTCCGAAAAGCCGTCCATGCGCTTCTCGAAGATCGGCTCCAGCGCCTCCGGCGTCACGTCGCGGCCGGTAAAGCCGGTGCCGCCGGTGGTGATCACCACGTCGATCTCGGGGTCCCTCGACCAGCCCAGCACCCTTTCCCTGATCCTTTCGATGTCGTCGGTGACGATGTCGCGCGCGGCAAGGACGTGTCCAGCTTCGACGATGCGGTCAGCCAGCGTCTGGCCGGATTTGTCGTCCGCCAGCGAACGGGTGTCGGACACCGTCAGAACAGCGATGCCCACAGGCATGAAGGGGCGTGTCTCGTCCATGCGTGCCATCATTGTCCGGTTCCCGAGGGAATACTGCGTGTCGCGGCCACGAACCATTCCGGATGACGGCTGCGAATGGCGGCGGCGGCGCGCTTGGCCACATTGTTGGTTTCGAACAGGCCGAAGCAGGTTCCGCCCGAGCCCGACATGCGCGAGAAGCCCGAGCCGGCGCGGTCCAGAGCGGCGAGGACCACGCCGATGGTGGGATCGATCGAGCGGGCAGGGGCTTCCAGATCGTTGCGGGTGATGTCGAGCCAGTTGCGGATCGTATGGAAATCGAAATGTGCGGGCAGCGCCGGCAAGGGCGGATTGTCGCGCCGCTGCAGCCTGCCGAATACGTCGGCGGTCGAGACCGAGGTGCCGGGATTGACGAGCACGAGGGCGAGCGCCGGAAAATCGTCGACGGGCGAAAGCACCTCGCCGATGCCGCGCGCGACCAGCGGCGTTGCGGCCAGGCACATGGGCACGTCAGCACCGAGCGAAACGGCGATGCCGGCGAGTTTCGCCCCGCCAAGATCGAGATGCCAGTGGCGGTCGAGGGCCTGCAATACGGCGGCCGCGTCGCTGGAGCCGCCGCCGACACCCGACGCGACGGGCAGGTTCTTTTCGAGGGTGATCCTGACGGGTTCGGGGTGGTGTGCAGCCTCCCGCAACGCGTCGCGCGCCCGGATCATCAGATTGCTACTATCTGCCGGAACATCCGCAGCATAGGGACCGGTGACGACAAACCCGTCCTCCCCGGCCGGCTCGACCGTCACCCGGTCGCCAAAGCGGGTGAAGACGACAAGGCTTTCGAGCAGGTGATAGCCGTCGGCGCGCTGCCCTGTCACATGCAGGGCGAGGTTGATCTTCGCCGGTGCCAGATGCGCGAGCGAACTGGTCTGCTGGTCCACGAAAGAACTGCGATCAATCCTTGGCGACGCGGTATTCGCCGGTGGCGGGGTCCTGCACCAGCGTGCCGTTCGCGCCCGTGCGAGCCTGCCGCTCCTCGCGGCGCACCTTGGCGGTGACGCGCTCCGCCTCGCGCACGAAGGCGCGGTATCCGAAATATGCGGCGATCCCGATCACCGCGAAGAAAATGAGCTGCGGCATGAACATCTCCCACCACCGCCGGCGATATGCCGGCCACGTCGGGTCAAGCGGCTAGATTAAACCGCTTTTCCCAATTCTCAAAGTCCGAACCGAGCCCAAAGCACGCGGTCCTCTATCGCCTGGATCAGCCCGGACGCCGCCGCGCCCGCTATGCCGCCCGCTTCCGCTTCGCCGCGGACGCCAAACAGATTGAACTTGCGGCCGAAAAGGCCGCGCGGCGCGGATACGAGCCGCAGCCGCGTCTTCTCGCCGTAACGTTCCTTGAGCACCGCGCGCATGTCGCCCAGCCCGTCGGCCAGCCCCAGTTCCACCGCCCGCTGGCCGGCCCAGAACAGGCCGGTGAAGATGTCGGGGTCGTCCTTGAGCTTCGCGCCGCGCCGCGACTTGACGAGATCGATGAAGACATCGTGGATTTCGAGCTGGAGCGCCTTCAGCCGCTCGACGTCCTCCTGCTTTTCCGGCTGGAAGGGATCGAGGATCGACTTGTTCCTGCCGGCCGTGTGCACGCGCCGCTCGACGCCGATCTTTTCCATCAGCTCGGTGAAGCCGAATGAGGAGGAGATGACGCCGATCGAGCCGACGATGGACGAGGGATCGACGAAGATCTCGTCGCCGGCGATCGCGATCATGTAGCCGCCGGATGCCGCGACATCCTCGACGAACATGAGAACCGTCCGATTCTTTTCCTTCGCAAGATCGCGTATGCGCTTGAAAACAAGGCGGGATTGCACCGGGGAACCGCCTGGCGAATTGATCGAGATGGCGACGGCCGGCGCCTCCATGGAGAAGGCTTTTTCCAGCAGGCCGGCGGTCGAGGCGAGCGACAGCGTCTGGCGCAAGGGGCCGCCGCCGCTCATGATCGTGCCGTTCAGGCGGACGACCGGGATTGTCACGGCGTCGCTGCGCATCCATCTGGGCAGCAGGCGTCTGAAGAAACGCTTCAAGGAAACTGTCTCCGCTTCGGTTTTTCTGATGTAGTGGATTACAGGCCGTGCGCAATGGCTGCGTGGCGTTTCGTCGATCCGTTGTCGCCAAAGTCCGTCAATCGCCGAAAAGCGAGGCGCGGCCATTGTTGATCGCATCGGCCCGGGCGGAAAAGCGGTCGCCTTCGTCATGCAGCACGAGCGGCGGGCTCAAGGTCAGGCTCGCGCGCGATCCGCGCACGGCCCTGACGATGATGCGGATCGCCTTCTGGTCGGCGCGCGGATGGACAGGCACGATTTCCGCGCCGCCGAAGCGGCCTTCGAGGGCGGCGAGCAGGGGTGCGAGCGATACCGGGCGAGCGATGATCGCCAGTCCGCCGCGCGGTTTCACCACGGCAGCTGCGCTGCGCAGCCAGCTTTCGAACAATCCATCATCCATGACATGCGCACTGCGCTTCAGGATATCGGGCGTCGCGCGGTCGGCCTTGACGTTGAAGGGCGGGTTCATGATGGCGAAGTCGAATGTCCCGTCGCCAAGTCCTGCCGCAACCCGCGCCTTGCCTGTCAACGTGACGTCGGCTTCGAGAAGGTCCACGCGCCCGGCAAGATGGTTGTTGGCGGGATGGGCGAGGGTCTGCCGCGCGAACGCGGCCATCTCCGGGGAACGCTCCACCAGCACCACCTGCGACGACGGACAGCGCGACGCGACGGCAAGCCCGGCCGCGCCCGCGCCAGCGCCGAAATCGGCGAGCCGCCCGGCGAAACCGGCAGGTGCCGCGGCTGCCAGCATCATCGCGTCCATGCCGGCCCGATGCCCGCCCTTCGCCGGCTGCACCAGCCAGAAATTGCCCCTGTGGAAGGCGTCGAGGGTGGTGTCGGAGGTCATCGGAGGGGCTTCGTGTTTGCTTTTTCCAACCCCTCTCCGGTTCGCTTCGCGAACCACCTCTCCCCAGAGGGGCGAGGAACTGCGGTCACGATCTTTCCGCTATGCCGGCGCTTCTCCAGCTTGGGTTCCTCGACCCTCTGGGGAGAGGTGCCGAGCGAAGCGAGGCGGAGAGGGGTCGCTGGTGAGATCATCGACCTGCCGCCTGCTAGCCGCTTCAGCCTTCCCGTATCTCGTTCGCTATACCCGCGTCGGCGAGGATCGCCCTTGCTTCTGTCGCTTCAGTATCCGGCACGAGGATGCGGCGCGGCAGGATGCCGATCGAGCCGTCGAGCACGCTCATGTTCTGGTCGGCTACCAGACAGTCGATGCCGGCGTCGCGCAGCAGCGACTGGACGAAGGAAATCACGACGGCGTCGTTGGTGCGCAGAAGCTCGATCATGCCGTCAGCGTGGCAGGTTGCGCGCCGAGTTGCAATGCGCGCCAATTCGCCATCTGTGCGCCGCGCCGGGCTTCCCCTAGACTCTTGGGCGGCGCGGTGCGATCAAAGCGCCGAAAGAGAGCGGAGAACGAGTGTGGGCGTAGTCGTCAATCTCGAGGGCGGAAAGCGCGAGGCGGCATCGATCAAGCCGCTGATCGACCTCACCGCCAAGGATATGGGGCGGGTCAACGAGCTGATCCTGTCCAAGGCCGGCTCCGACGTGGAAATGATCCCGGAAGTCGCCAACCATCTGATCTCGTCGGGCGGCAAGCGCCTGCGTCCGATGCTGACGCTCGCCGCCGCCCAGATGTTCGGCTATGCCGGCGACGGCCATGTGAAGCTCGCCACCAGCGTCGAATTCATGCACACCGCGACGCTTCTCCATGACGATGTCGTGGACGAGAGCGACCTGCGGCGCGGCAAGAAGACGGCGCGCATGATCTGGGGCAACCAGGCAAGCGTTCTGGTCGGCGATTTCCTGCTCGGCCAGGCCTTTCGCATGATGGTCGACGTGGGTTCGCTCGACGCGCTGGACATCCTGTCCACGGCTGCCTCCATCATCGCCGAGGGCGAGGTGATGCAGCTTGCGGCCGCCAAGAACCTCGAAACCACCGAGGATGAGCATTTCGCCGTCATCAAGGCCAAGACGGCCGCGCTGTTTTCGGCTGCGGCGGAGGTCGGCCCAGTCATCGCCAGCGCCTCCCGCAACGACCGCGCGGCGCTGCGCTCCTACGGCATGAATCTCGGCCTTGCCTTCCAGCTCATCGACGACGCGCTGGACTATGGCGGCAACAGCGCTGACCTCGGCAAGAATGTCGGCGACGATTTCCGCGAGGGCAAGGTGACGCTGCCCGTGATCCTGGCCTATCGCCGCGGCACCGCGGCCGAGCGTGCGTTCTGGAAGGCGGCGATCGAGGACAACGAGACCGACGACGCCGCGCTGGAAAAGGCGGTGGGCCTGATGACGCGCCACGGCGCCATCGCCGACACGGTCGGCCGTGCCCGCCACTTCGGCGAGATCGCACGCGACGCGCTGGCGCCGCTGCCGGCGACGCCGCAGAAGGCGGCCCTGATCGAGGTCATAGAATTCTGCATCAGCCGCGCGGTGTGAACCGGACGCTAACCATGCGGCTGTAGCGTCGGGCTTGCGCAGGCGCGGGCTGCCGATGTTGTGATCGGCGCCGCGATTGACGTGCATCGCAAAAAGGCCATGCTTTTTGCGCAATGCACGAGCTGATCCGCCGCGCGGCGCGATGGGTCGGAAAGGAACGGAATGCAGCTCAAGGGTTCGACCTCGCGGATGGCGCTGGCAGCGCTGGCCGCGATCATGCTTTCGGGGACGCCGGGCTGGGCAAAGCAGGCGTCGGAGCCGGTGCGCATCAATTCGTTCTCCGGCGCGTTCCTCGCGGCGCGCGTGGCCGAGGTCGACAACGACCTCGATGACGCCATCGCCTATTACAAGCGAGCGCTGGCTTTCGATCCCGACAACCAGGCGATGCAGCAGAGCCTGATGCTGGCGCTGCTCGCCGACGGCCAGTTCGACGATTCGCTGGTCTATGCCGAGAAGCTGAAGACGGTGGCCGAGGTCGAACGCTTTTCGCGTGTGGCGCTGGCCATCGACGATATCCGCAAGGGCAAGTATGCCGAGGCGCAGTCCGTGCTGAAGCTGGCGCTCGCCTCCGATCTCGACCGCCTCATCGCCGGCCTGCTGACGGCCTGGGCGCAGCAGGGCGCGGGCGACACGAAGGCGGCGCTGAAGACCATCGACGATCTGCGCGGTCCGGAATGGTACACCATGTTCAAATCCTACCATCACGCGCTGATCGCCGAAGCGGCCGGCATGACGAAGGAGGCGGACGAGGCGTTCGCCAGGATCATCGACGACGTCAATTCGGGCGCGGCCGCACCCGACACATGGCTGCGCGCCGCCGAAGCGCAGGCGCGCCACCTCGCGCGCCGCGGCGACAAGGCGAAGGCGATCGACGTTCTGAACAAGGCAGAGCAGTTCGTGGCGGGCCGCCTGATGATCAACCAGCTCCGCGCCAAGGTGGAAAAGGGCGAGAAAATCTCCGCCTTCATCGAGAAGCCGACCGACGGCGCGTCCGAAGTGCTGCTCGATCTCGGCAGCGCGCTCAATCGCGGCGGCGGCGAGCCGTTTGTGCGTCTCTATCTGCGGCTGGCTCTGGCGCTGCGGCCCGACAGCGACGCCGCGCTGTTGCAACTCGCCTCCTATGCCGAGCAGCAGCAGGACGCCGAAGGCGCGATCGAGCTCTACAATCGCATCCCGAAGGATTCGCCCGTCTATCGCGCGGCGGAATTGCAGCTCGGCCTGAACCTCGCCGATCTTGATCGCCATGCCGAAGCGGAGACGCGTCTGAAGAAGCTCATCGCGTCCGACCCCGGCGACATGCGCGCCTATCTGGCGCTTGGCGGCGTCTACGCCTCGCAGGAAAACTACGCGGCGGCGGCGAAGAACTACGACGAGGCCGTGGCCCATCTCGAGACCGCCCGCTCGCTTGACCGGACGGATGGCGGCGAAACCGCCAACTGGAACATCTACTATCAGCGCGGCATCGCCTATGAGCGGCTGAAACAGTGGCCGAAGGCCGAGCCGAACTTCCGCAAGGCGCTGGAACTCGCGCCCGACCAGCCGCAGGTGCTGAACTATCTCGGCTATTCCTGGGTCGACATGAACATGAACCTCGACGAGGCGCTGGGCATGATCCAGCGCGCCGTCGACCTGCGCCCGAGCGACGGCTACATCGTCGATTCGCTCGGCTGGGCGCATTACAAGCTCGGCCGCTACGATCAGGCGGTGGTGGAATTGGAGCGCGCCGTCTCGCTGCGTCCCGACGATCCGGTGCTCAACGATCACCTCGGCGACGCCTACTGGCGGGTCGGACGTCGTCTGGAGGCGACCTTCCAGTGGAGCCATGCGCGGGACCTGAAGCCGGAGCCGGCCGTGCTGGCCGAAGTGGAGAAGAAGCTCAAGGAAGGCATGCCGCCCGTGCCGGACAAGGCGACGGCCGATCAGCCGGTCGAGCCCGCGCCGCCTGCCGTCGTCCCGGCAGAGGAGCCGAAGGAGGAGAAACGGACGGAAGCTGCCCCCGCTGAGGCGGCGCCTGTCGTGCCGGCCGCCTACAAGGTGCTGCCGGGGCAGTCGCTCTGGTCGATCGCCGACGACGTGCTCGGCAACGGCAACCGCTACCTCGAAATCCTCAACCTGAATCCGCAGTTGCAGGGAAACCCCGGCCGGCTCGTTCCGGGGCAGGAACTGATCCTGCCGGCGGGGAACTGAGGACGCTCGCACCGCTGGGATAGCGGCACCGCGCCTGTTCTGTTTCGGGTTTCGCCATCACCTCTCTCCGCCTAGCGGAGCCTGTCCTCGGGCTGGCCAAAGGCCGGAGAGAGGTCAAGGTCCCTTAACTCCCCTACTTCCTCCCGATCGCCGAAATATCGAACGGCGTCGTCTGGTAGAGTTCGTTGATCCAGTTGCCGAAGAGCAGATGCGCGTGGCTGCGCCAGCGATTCTCCGGCTGCCGCTCCGGATCGTCCTGCGGGAAATAGTTGCGCGGCATGGCGATCGGCACGCTGGCGTTGCGGTCGCGGAAATACTCTTCCCCGAGCGAACTGGAATCGTACTCGATGTGGTTGAACATGTGGAGCGAGCGGTGAGCCGGGTCTTCCAGCAGGCAAAGGCCGGCCTCGTCCGACTCCATCAGCACCTTCATGCCGCTCGCCGCCGGAATATCGGCGCGGCGAACTTCCGTCCAGCGTGACACCGGGATCGAAAAATCGTCGGAGACGCCCCTGAGATAGGGCGAGGTCGGCGCGAGGTTGCGGTGCCGGTAGACGCCGAACGCCTTCTGCGGCAGGTCGTATTTCGGCATGCCATGGAAGTGATGCACCGCCGCCTGCGCGCCCCAGCAGATGTTGAAGGAGGCGTGCACATTGGTCTGCGTCCAGTCGAAAATGCGGCGCAATTCGTCCCAGTAAGTGACCTCCTCGAACGGCATCTGCTCGATCGGCGCGCCGGTGACGATGAAGCCGTCGAACTTCTCCGCCTTCACGTCTTCCCAGTTCCGGTAGAAGGAGATCATGTGTTCGTTCGGCGTATGCCGGGCGACATGGTTGGTGATCTTCACCAGCGTCAGCTCGACCTGCAGCGGCGTCGCGCCGAGCAGCCGCGCGAACTGCGTCTCGGTCCTGATCTTGTTGGGCATCAGGTTGAGCAGGCCGATATGCAGGGGGCGGATGTCCTGGCGCACCGCTTCGGCCTCGCGCATCACCATCACGCCCTCGGCTTCCAGCGTGGCGCGGGCGGGGAGGTCGTTCGGAATCTTGATCGGCATGCGATATCTGTCCCTTGTCTCGCATCGGGAGTCGGACAGATTGTGTGGCGTGATCCGTTTGGTTGCCGGCCGGCCACATCCTCCCGTCAGGAGCGCCACCTTGCCCGGAACGGCAGGTTGGCGTCGGGCATCGGCCCGACTCTTGATGTTGCCGCCTATCTAGCCGTGGCGGAAAAGGTTTTCAATGGGGACGCTGCGCGGAGCATCGGCTGTCTCGACATATCACTAACACGAAGTCTCGTCGGTCCACTCGATCCTGTCGAGATCACGGGCGCCATCGACGACCCGCACGATCTGCACATCCTCGCCCGCAATCCGATAGAGCACGATCCAGCGTTTAATGACCAGAGAGCGGGCATCAGCCGCGATTTCCGGTCGTGCGCGACCGATCAGGGAATGCGAGCGCAGGACAGCGCACTGCTCTTCGATCGTGTCGTAGATGCGATCGGCGACAGAAACGCTCGAATGTTCGGCCAGGTAAACCCAGAGGTCCAGCAGGTCTTCGCGAGCGCGGCGGGTAAAAAGAACCTTCCCCAATTCAGCTCTTCCGGGCCGCCAGACGCGCGCGTGCCTCCGCCTTCAGAACATCGAAGGAAAGGTCGCCCGCATCGCCGCTGTCTATCCCCTCCTTCCATGCCGCTCGAAGAAGGGCGATCTTTTCGCTCTCCCGCTGCTCCGCCTTTTCCATCATGCGGAGAGCCTCCCGCACGACTTCGCTTGATGAGCTGTAGCGGCCCGTCGTGACCTTCTGCTTCACGAAGCGCGCGAGTTCATCGGTAAGGGAGACGTTCATGTTCATGGCGTGCCACCGTCGGGTATTGAAGCTATGCCTTAAAATAGCAATTTTTGCCATGAGGTCCAGTCTGCCGCGCGGCGACGAGCAACGGTGCGGCAATCGTCTCGCGCTTGACCCACGGAGGCCTCCGCACTAGGACGGGCCGGCTTTCCCGCCCATCCGTCGAGGCAGATTTCCCGTGGCGCAGAACTTTTCCGATCCGAGCCGGTCTTTTCAGGGACTGATCCTGACGCTTCACAATTACTGGGCGGATTACGGTTGTGTTGTCCTGCAACCATACGACATGGAGGTCGGCGCCGGCACCTTCCATCCCGCCACCACGCTCCGTGCGCTCGGCCCGAAACCGTGGAACGCCGCCTATGTACAGCCATCGCGGCGGCCGAAGGATGGTCGCTACGGGGAGAACCCCAACCGGCTCCAGCATTATTACCAGTATCAGGTGATCCTGAAGCCCAACCCGTCGAACCTGCAGGAGCTTTATCTCGGCTCGCTGGCCGCGATCGGTATCGATCCCCTGCTGCACGACATCCGCTTCGTCGAGGATGACTGGGAAAGCCCGACGCTCGGCGCGTGGGGGCTCGGCTGGGAGTGCTGGTGCGACGGCATGGAAGTGTCGCAGTTCACGTATTTCCAGCAGGTCTGCGGCATCGAATGCGCGCCGGTCGCGGGCGAACTGACCTATGGTCTGGAGCGCCTCGCAATGTATGTGCAGGGTGTCGACAACGTCTACGACCTCAACTTCAATGGCCGCGAAGGCGACGAGAAGGTCACCTATGGTGAGGTCTTCCTGCAGGCCGAGCAGGAATATTCCCGGCACAATTTCGAATTCGCCAACACCGCCATGCTGCTCAAGCATTTCGAGGATGCTGAGGCCGAGTGCAAGGCGTTGCTGGAAGCCGGCGCTCCGCGTCCGGGCGAGACGCTGCACAGGATGGTGCTGCCGGCCTACGACCAGTGCATCAAGGCGAGCCACGTCTTCAACCTGCTCGACGCGCGCGGCGTCATCTCCGTGACCGAGCGGCAGAGCTACATCCTGCGCGTCCGCAACCTTGCCAAGGCGTGCGGTGAAGCCTTCTTGCTGACTGACGCCGGCGGGGCGAACTACGCGGACAAGGCGGCCTGACATGGCCCGCGAGGCGCTGACGATCATACCGCCGGGCAAGCCGTTGCGCGGCCGTGCCTCGCCACCCGGCTCGAAGTCGATCACCAACCGGGCTCTGCTGCTGGCGGGGCTGGCGAAGGGCACGAGCCGGCTGAGCGGGGCGCTGAAAAGCGACGATACCCTCTATATGGCCGAGGCCCTGCGCCAGATGGGCGTTCCGGTGACCGAGCCGGACGCGACGAGTTTCGTCGTCGAAGGTTCGGGCAGACTTGCCGCGCCTTCCGCGCCGCTGTTTCTCGGCAATGCCGGAACCGCGACGCGCTTTCTCACCGCCGCTGCCGCGCTGGTCGACGGCACGGTCGTAGTCGACGGCGACGAACATATGAGGAAGCGCCCCATCGCGCCGCTGGTGGACGCCATGCGGACGCTCGGCATCGACGTTTCCGCGCCGACCGGCTGCCCGCCGGTGACGGTGCGCGGCGGGGGCGGCTTCGACGCAGACAGCATCGTCATCGACGGCGGGCTTTCCAGCCAGTATGTCTCGGCGCTGTTGATGATGGCCGCCTGCGGCCGCAAGCCGGTGACCGTGGCACTGACAGGAGAGCATATCGGCGCGCTCGGCTATATCGACCTGACGACCGCCGCCATGACCGCCTTTGGCGCGAAGGTCGAGCGGGTCGACAACGTCACATGGCGTGTCGAGCCGACCGGCTACCGTGCGACCGACTTCTTCATCGAGCCGGATGCGTCGGCGGCGACCTATCTCTGGGCTGCCGAAGTGCTGACCGGCGGCGAGATTGACCTCGGCCTTGCCGCGAAGGATTTTTCGCAACCGGACGCGAAGTCGCACCAACTGATCGCAGCCTTTCCGCATATGCCGGCGGAGATCGACGGCTCGCAGATGCAGGACGCCGTGCCGACGCTGGCCGTGCTCGCCGCGTTCAACCGGACGCCGGTGCGCTTCACCGGCATCGCCAATCTGCGCGTCAAGGAGTGCGACCGCATCCGCGCGCTTTCGACAGGCCTGAACGCCATCCGCCCCGGCCTCGCGCGTGAGGAGGGCGACGATCTCGTCGTCGCGTCCGATCCGACGCTTGCCGGCAGCCATCCGGCGCGCATCGACACTTTCGCCGACCACCGCATCGCCATGAGCTTTGCCCTTGCCGGGCTGAGGCTCGACTGGATCACCATTCTCGACCCCGACTGCGTGGCCAAGACCTTCCCCGCCTATTGGGACACGCTGGCCGCACTCGGCGTCTCCACCAAAGCCTGATAAGGCCATCGTCATGCCCGATCTTCTCCTTGAACTTCGCTCCGAGGAAATCCCCGCCCGCATGCAGAGAAAGGCTGCCGGCGATCTGCGCAAGATGGTCACGGACGGTCTGGTCGATGCGGGTCTTACCTACGAGGGCTGTCAGGAATACTGGACGCCGCGCCGGCTGACGCTCGACATTCGCGGCCTCACCGCCCGTTCCAAGGACGTGCGCGAGGAGAAGAAAGGCCCGAGCACCAAAGCGCCGGAACAGGCGATTCAGGGCTTTCTGCGTTCGGCGGGGTTGGCCGACATTTCCGAGGCGCATGTCCACAGCGACCCGAAGAAGGGCGATTTCTACGTCGCCCATATCGTCAGGCCGGGCAGGGCGGCGGAAGAGATCATCGCCGAACTCGTGCCGGCGGTGATCCGTTCCTTTCCGTGGCCGAAGTCGATGCGCTGGGGCAAGGCTTCGGCCAAGCCCGGCGCGCTGCGCTGGGTGCGGCCGCTGCAATCCATCGTCTGCACCTTCGGTCCGGAGACGGGCGAGACGGCGGTGGTCGACTTCGAGATCGACGGCATCCGCTCCGGCAACGTCACCCATGGCCACCGCTTCCATGCCCCCGAGGCGATCACAGTGCGCCGCTTTGACGATTACGTGTCGAAGCTTGAGGCGGCAAAGGTCGTGCTCGATGCCGAGCGCCGCAAGCGCATCATCGCGGCGGATGCCAGGGATCTCGCTTTCGCGCGCGGCCTCGAACTGGTCGAGGACGAGGCGCTGCTGGAAGAGGTTTCGGGACTGGTCGAATGGCCGGTCGTGCTGATGGGCGAGTTCGAGCAGGAGTTTCTCGACATTCCTGCCGAGGTCATCCGGCTGACCATCAGGGCGAACCAGAAGTGTTTTGTCGTCAGGGCAGGGGGAGAAGAGCTCTCCAACCACTTCCTCCTCACCGCCAATATCGAGGCGAAGGATGGCGGCAAGGAGATCGTCCACGGCAACGGCAAGGTGGTGCGCGCGCGCCTTTCCGACGCGCTCTATTTCTGGAAGACCGATCAGGCAGACCTTCCGGACCTCGCGCTGCTGGAAAATTCGGCGAAAAAATTCGGGCTCGACCTGACGAAGCCGCTCGATCAGCGCATGGCGCGGCTCGACCACCTGAACGTCACCTTCCACGCCAAGCTCGGCACTCAAGGCGAGCGCGTCGCGCGTATCGCAAAGTTGGCGGAAGAGATCGCGCCGGTGGTGGGCGCCGATCCGGCCCTCGCGCGCCGCGCGGCAGTTCTCGCCAAGGCGGATCTCCAGACGGAAGTCGTCGGCGAGTTTCCGGAATTGCAGGGCGCGATGGGCCGCAAATACGCGCTGTTGCAGGGCGAGGACGCCTCCGTCGCGACGGCGCTGGAGGAGCATTACAAGCCGCAAGGCCCGTCCGATCGCGTGCCGACCGACCCGGTCTCGATCGCTGTCGCGCTGGCCGACAAGCTGGACACACTGGTCGGCTTCTGGGCCATCGACGAGAAGCCGACAGGCAGCAAGGACCCGTTCGCGCTGAGACGGGCAGCGCTGGGGGTGATCAGGATATTGGTCGAGAATGGAGTGAAGCTCCGCTTGGGTTGGGCATTCGGCATTATCGCTGAGTCGGTAACCCAATCGATTTCGAAGCGCTTCGTTCTCAAAGTCCCGAATGAAATGACGGCTGAACAAATCTCGGATTTGGCGTCTGCGCTTCACGGCATTGTTGCCGATCTAAAAGTTCAGGAAGGCACCAACGAGTTGGTCGCAATGGCCAATATTTTTATCAATCCAGTAAACCTTTTTCAGTTCTTTCTTGAGCGAATAACAGTATATTTGCGTGACAAGGGGCATAGCGCTGACCTTGTGAATTCCGTGGTTACCGTCGACGCTCAAGACCTCCTCCAGATCGTCCGCCGCGTCGAGGCGCTCGGAAAGCTGCTCGACACCGAGGACGGCAAGAACCTGCTGGCCGGCACCAAGCGTGCGGCGAACATTCTGGCGGCCGAGGAGAAGAAAGGCACAGCGATTGCCGTGTCCGTAGACCCGGCAAAGTTCCGCGAAGAGGCCGAAACCGCGCTGTTCGCGGCGTTGAATCAGGCCGAGAGCAAGGCGGCGCAAGCGATTCAGAACGAAGACTTTTCCGCCGCCATGGTCGCGCTTAGCGCGTTGCGTGAACCGGTTGATTCATTCTTCGAGCGCGTTCTCGTGAATGATGAGGATGCGGCGGTAAGGGCCAACCGTCTGGCGCTGCTCGCCCGCATTCGCGCCGCCACGGATCAGGTCGCGGATTTCTCCAGGATCGCGGGGTAAGGCTCCGGTCCGCCAAAGACGGATCGGAAGGTCCAGCGGAGCTAAGGTGCCGAATGCCGTAAGCCCAAGCGAAGGGCTGGGGCCTCGACCTCCCACGCGCCCTCAATACCCGATGACACGCACCTTCACGCTCTGGCGATAGACCTCCACTTCGACCACCGGCTCGCCATTGACGATGGCGCGTCGCGTCGCCTGGCTCATGGCGCTGCCCTTGTTCAGCATCCGTTCGAATTTCGCGCGCGCGGCCGTCGAGCCGAACCACGGATCGTCCTGATCCTCGCGGTCGCCGCGGCCGAACTTGTGCCAGTTGGCCCGGTCCTGCCGCACCATCTGCGCGGCGGTGTCCAGCCGATAGCCGTCGCTGGCGTGGTGGTCGTTATCGGAGATCCGCGCCACATAGCTGCCCAGCAGCTGATCCGCCTGAGCCGAACCAAGCGTCGCGGCGAGAACCGCGCCGGCGAGCAGAATGCCTGCGTGCCGTTTCATGAAATGCCTCCCCTGAAGCGTTGCCCGAAGCCGGACCTTGCCGCTGCGCCGTGGCCGAAATTGGACGGCGTTCGCCAGATGTAACGCGCGCGACGGCGCCGGGCAACGGCGCCTCTGGCGGGAGTCGGCGCGCGGCTCTCGATTCCGGGGTCAGTCGACGGTGGCTGTCGGCTCGATCGGTTGAGGCTCGGGAGGGGGCGGCGGCGCCGGCTGTTCCCTCACGGCCTGGGGCTGGGCGATCGGATCGACCGGCGCGCGTGGCGCGACCGGAGCGCTCGGAGCCTTCGCCTCGACCGCGCCTTCCTGCTTCTGCGGTTTCACGACCGCCTGCGGCTGCTGTTCGTCATCCATCTGCTCGGAGCCGGTGCCGTCCGGCGAGATCGCGCGGGTGAAAGCCTCGCCTTCGATGCCGGCCCGTATGACCATCGGCAGCGGCGCTATGACCATTGGCTCCGCCTCGGATGCCATATCCTCGGACTCCACCGCCGCGATCTCCGCCGGGCCGATCACCAGCACCGAGGGCGAGCGGGCGAGTTCGCTGCCGGCAGTGATCACGCTCACCGAATTGCCGTCCACTTCTCCATCGTCGCCGATGACGATGATGGACGAAGCCTGGGCGCTTGCCGAAGCCATCGCCAACAGAAATGCCGTCGCCAGAATACGCATGACACACCCACGCAGCACGATCCCTGACGCTTTCTAGCAGCCGTGGGTTGATATCTGCTTTCCGCCGCGACGGCTATTTTAGCCATTGCGGGCTTGCGGCGGGGAAATGCGGGCGATAGGCAGCGCGGATGGTCCGGCAACGTGCCGGGCACCGGGAGTCCCATGTTGGCAAGGGTCATCAGAGCCGAAGAAGCGCTTGCGCCGGCGTGCGCGATACTGGCCGCCGGCGGCGTCGTCGCCATGCCGACGGAAACGGTGTACGGGCTGGCGGGCGACGCGACGAACGGCGACGCCGTGCTGCGCATCTTCGAGGCGAAGGGCAGGCCGCGCTTCAATCCCCTGATCGCCCATGTCGCTTCGCTGGAGATGGCGCATGGGCTGGCGCGCTTCGACGCGCTGTCGCTGAAACTCGCCGGGCGCTTCTGGCCGGGGCCGCTGACGCTGGTGCTGCCGCTTGGCGAAGGCTCGCCAATCCACCCGCTGGTCACCGCCGGCCTGGACACGGTGGCGTTGCGCGCGCCGCGCGGTTTCGGCCGCGAGTTGATCGCCGCATTCGGCCGCCCGCTCGCCGCCCCAAGCGCCAACACGTCCGGCCGCATCAGCGGCACGAGCGCCGACGCCGTGCTTGCCGATCTCGGCGAAAAGATTCCGCTGATCGTCGACGGCGGCCCGACGCCCGTCGGCGTGGAATCGACCATCGTCAAGGTCGAGCCGGAACGGATCGTGCTGCTTCGCCCCGGCGGCGTGCCCGTCGAGGAGATCGAGGCCGTGGCGGATCGTCCGGTGGTTCGGGCCGAGGGCGGGGAGGTCGTGGCTCCCGGCATGCTGGCGTCGCATTATGCGCCTGACGCGGGCGTCAGGCTCGATGCCGATGCGGTGCGTCCCGGCGAGGCACTGCTTGCCTTCGGTCCCCGCCGCATCGCCGGCGCGCAGGCGGCGCGAGTCGTGCTCAACCTGTCGGAGACCGGCGATCTGCGCGAGGCCTCGCGCAATCTCTTCGCCTTCCTTCGGCAACTGGACCGCTCGGGCGCTGCCTCCATAGCGGTTGAGCCCGTTCCTGTGAACGGCCTCGGCGAAGCCATCAACGACCGTCTGGCGCGCGCCGCGGCGCCGCGTGATATTCCCGTTTCTGGATCATAGGCTCAGCAATGACGGACAGCGCCCCGTTTCCCGCGGCCGAACTTCTCGACCGCTTCGCCGCGATCGTCGGGGAGCGTTACGCGCTCCGTTCGCCGGCCGACACCGGGCCTTACGTCACAGAGCGGCGCGGCCTGTGGGCGTCCGCCACGCCGCTGGTGCTTCGGCCCGGAAGCGTCGGGGAGGTAAGCCGCATCCTGAGGCTCGCCACCGAGACCCGCACGCCGATCGTGCCGCAGGGCGGCAATACCGGCCTTGTCGGCGCGCAGGTACCGAGACGTCGCAGTGTCGAGCTGGTCCTTTCGCTGTCGCGGCTCAATCGCATCCGCGAGATCGACGTGGCTGCCAACACCGCGACCGTCGAGGCCGGCGTCATTCTGGAAAACCTGCAGAAGGCGGCGGACGAGGCCGACAGGCTGTTTCCGCTGTCGCTCGCCGCACAGGGCACCTGCCAGATCGGCGGCAATCTGTCGTCCAATGCCGGCGGCACCGGCGTGCTGGCCTATGGCAATGCGCGCGAGCTTTGTCTCGGCGTCGAGGTCGTGCTGCCGACCGGCGAGGTGCTGGACGATCTGCGCAAGCTGAAGAAGGACAATACCGGCTACGACCTCAGGAACCTTTTCGTCGGCGCTGAAGGCACGCTCGGCGTCATCACCGCGGCGGTGATGAAGCTTTTTCCGAAGCCGAAGGGCCGCGAGATGGCGTGGGCGGCCATGTCAAGCCCCGAAGCGGCGCTGAAACTGCTCAACCGAGCGCTGGACATGGCCGGCAGCGCGGTCACGGCGTTCGAGCTGATCGGCCGGCGGCCGTTGGCGTTCCTGACGAAGCACCGTCCCGACGTCATGCTGCCGCTGCCCCTCGGCGCGCCGTGGTACGTGATGATCGAGATCTCGTCGGGCCGCTCGGCCGAGGACGGCCGCCGGCTTGCGGAGGATGTGCTGGCTTCCGCGCTTGAGGACGGCTTCATCGACGACGCGGCGGTCGCCCAGAGCCTCGCGCAGGGCAGAAGTTTCTGGCTAATCCGCGAGACGCTGCCGGAAACGCAGGCGCCCGAGGGCGCGTCCATCAAGCACGACATTTCCGTGCCGGTATCGTCCATCCCGGCCTTCATCCCGGAAGCCGAGGCCGCCGTGCAGCGCATCTGTCCCGGCGCGCGCCCTGTCTGCTTCGGCCATATGGGAGACGGTAATCTGCACTACAACGTGACGCGCCCGGAAGTCATGGCCGACCGGGACTTCCTCGACCTCTACAAGCCGATGAACCACGCCGTGCATGATGTGGTGCGCGCCTTCGGCGGCTCCATATCGGCCGAGCATGGCATCGGGCAGCTGAAGCGCGACGAACTGCTGGAGACCGCGCCTCCCGTCGGCATAGATCTCATGCGCCGCATCAAGGCGGCCTTCGACCCGGCCGGCATCATGAATCCGGGAAAGCTCATCTGAGCGCGGCAAAAGTAACCGTATTCTGACCTGCGGTGGCATTCCGATAACCATCCGCCGGACAATGAAAAATTTAACCGAACTTCTAAGGTGGACAGTAAGGGACGCCGCCTAGTCTCCCACACATAACGAGGCCGGATAACCGGCCCGGAGAAGCCGGTCACCGGCTCTCAGGAGAGACAGGATGGCAACATGAGTTCCGGACTGAAGCCAGTCTGGGCGGGGCAGAACATGCGCCTCGACCCGTTCCGCTTGCCGCAAGCCGCAAGCTACGCGACGCGCGACGATGCCGGCGAGGTTATCTTCTCGATCGACCGCCGGGGCGCCGTCATCCACCGCATTCTGGCCAGAAGCGGGCTTCCCGCGACGATTGTGTTGCCGGCGCGCGCCTTTCGCGGCGTGGCGGCGCGGGCGATCGAGGATGCCGACGGCAATGTCACGGTGACGCTGGAACTCCTGCACAGCGATCCGATGCTTTCGGTGCCGCTGCTCGTCGCTGGCGATCTCGACGACGTCGCTGCCGACTGGCGCACCTGGTCGGAGGCCTACGGGCTGCCGATGCTGCTGATCGAGGCGGACGGCATCGCGCGGACGCTGGAGGAATCGCTCGGCTGCGCCATGCTGCGCGGCGCGACGCCGCCGGAGCGCCGGCAGGGCCGCTCCTCCATTCGCCGTCGTCCGCGCTTCCTCGCGCGCCGTCGTCAGGGCAATCTCGGCCTCAGGCTCATCGTCGGGGGTGAAGAGATCATCGCGCGCGACGATCTCTGATCGCGCATCGCGCCGGGTCGCTCAGACGAGCGGCTTCAGCGCCACCCACGCGCCGCCCGCGACGAGGCCGAGGAAGATCAGCCAGCCAACGGCCGAATTCGACCTGAACAGACGCAGGCATTGCGCCGGATCGTTGATGTCCAGCGCGACGATCTGCCGGCCCATATGGATGGCCGCGGCGGCAAGGCCGGCCAGCGCCGGCAGCGGCGCTTCCGCCGCCGCGAAGGCCAGCGCAAAAAGCATCAGCGCGCCGCCATAAAGCCCGACCAGCCAGGATTTGGTCTGGTCGCCGAACAGGCGCGCGGTGGACTTCACGCCGACAAGCGCGTCGTCTTCCTTGTCCTGATGGGCATAGATCGTATCGTAGCCGATGACCCAGAGGATCGAGCCTGCGTAGAGCAGATAGGCGGGGCCGTCGAGATCGGCGAATTCCGCCGCCCAGCCCATCAGCGCGCCCCATGAAAAGGCAAGTCCCAGAACGAATTGCGGCCAGTAGGTGATTCGCTTCATGAAGGGGTAGGCCGCGACGACAGCCAGCGACAGGACGCCCAGCAATATGGCGAAGCTGTTGAACTGCAGGAGCACGCCGAGGCCGACCAGCGCCTGGACGACGAGGAATGCCCAGGCCTGCTTGCCGGACACCTGGCCGGAAGGCAGGGGCCGCGAGCGGGTGCGTTCCACCTGCGCGTCGATGTCCTCGTCGACGATGTCGTTGTAGGTGCATCCCGCGCCCCGCATGGCGATCGCGCCGACAAGGAAAAGCAGAAGATGCCACGGCGACGGAAGCAGCGACAGAAGCGGCTCGCCCGGCAGCGGGTAGGCCGACGCGGCCAACGCGGCGGACCACCAGCACGGCCACATCAGAAGCCATACGCCGATCGGCCGGTCCCAGCGGGCGAGCTGCGCGCAAGGCCAGAGCCAGCGCGGCAGGACACGATAAACCCAATGCCCGCTCGGCGCGTCGGCGACGCGGCCCTGTCCGGCTCTTGACTGGATGGTTTCCATGGCTGCCGGAGTGGCAGGCGGGGAGTGGGCCGTCAAGCCGGCAGGGCGCCGCGCTTCTGATGACGCTTGCGTGTGAAGGCTTGATTTTCGTCCCTTCACTCCATACGGGCGTAGCATGAACATCCTCCTCATCGGCTCGGGCGGGCGCGAGCACGCGCTGGCCTGGAAGCTCTCCGCATCGCCGCTGCTGACGAAGCTTTTTGCCGCGCCGGGCAATCCGGGCATAGCGGAGGAAGCCGAATGCGTCGCGCTGAATGTCGATGACCATGCGGCCGTCGCGGCCTTCTGCAAGGACAAGGCGATTGATCTCGTCGTCGTCGGGCCGGAGGCGCCGCTGGTTGCGGGCCTCGGCGATGCGCTGCGCGCCAATGGCATCAAGGTGTTCGGGCCTTCGCAGGCAGCCGCGCAGCTCGAAGGCTCGAAGGGTTTCACCAAGGATCTCTGCGCGCGCTTCGGCATCCCGACCGGCGCTTACGGGCGCTTCCGTTCCGCCGAGGAGGCGAAGGCCTATGCGCGGACGCAGGGCGCGCCGATCGTCGTCAAGGCCGATGGGCTCGCGGCCGGCAAGGGCGTCACCGTCGCCATGACGCTGGACGAGGCGCTGGCCGCCATTGACGCCTGTTTCGACGGGGCGTTCGGCGGCGCGGGCGCGGAGGTGGTGGTCGAGGAATTTCTGGACGGCGAGGAGGCGAGTTTCTTCTGCCTCTGTGACGGCATGAACGCGCTTTCCTTCGGCTCGGCGCAGGATCACAAGCGCGTCGGCGATGGCGATACCGGCCCCAATACGGGCGGCATGGGCGCCTATTCGCCCGCTCCCGTCATCGACGCCGGCATGCATGACCGCATCATGAGCGAGATCGTGGAGCCGACCATGCGCGGCATGGCCGAGATGGGCATGCCGTTTGCGGGTGTGCTGTATCCCGGCGTCATGGTCACGAAGGACGGGCCGAAACTCATCGAATACAATGTCCGCTTCGGCGATCCCGAATGCCAGGTTCTGATGATGCGCCTGAAGGACGATCTGCTGGTGCTGCTGAAGGCCGCCGCCGACGGCCAGCTCGCGCATATGTCCGTGCGCTGGCGCGACGAAGCGGCGCTGACCGTCGTCATGGCTGCGAACGGCTATCCCGGCGCGGTGGAGAAAGGCAGCGTCATCCGCGGCGTCGAGGCCTTGGGCGACGGCGTTCAGGTCTTCCATGCCGGCACGGCGAGGAAGGACGGCGAGCTGGTCGCCAATGGCGGGCGCGTGCTGGCTGTCACCGCGACCGGGCGCACCGTCTCGGAGGCGCAGCGGCGCGCCTACGCGGCGGTCGACCGCATCGACTGGCCGGGCGGCTTCTGCCGCAGCGACATCGGCTGGCGCGCGGTCGAGCGGGAAAAAGCGTCAGCCTGATCCGTCAAGCGGCCGAAGGGCCGGGATCGTCGAAGCCGCCATCGCTCCATCCGCCCCGAGGCGCGACCGGCGCGCCGGCCTGCGCATCGGCGTCGTGCACCAGACGCAGGACACGCGACACCGGTCGCGACGGATTGACTTCCGTGGAAAGCGCGGTGCCCAGCCGCTCGCGCCGGGCCGCTTCCGGCTGGTAGACCACTTGAACCACGCTCAGCGTCTCGCTGCCGCCATCGGCCTTGGGGATGGTCATGGATTGGCCTTCCGCCAGCCCGATCAGCGCCAGCGCGCGCGGGTGGCTGATCGGCAGGCTCTGCCCGACCAGACCGCGCATCTCTTCCGGCGTGATAATGCGCGTTTCGGCGGGCGCGTCGTCGACGCGGAAGCGAACGCGGCTCGACAGCGTCACGACCTCCGGCGCGATATCCTCGCGAAACATCAGCATGGCCCGCGACAGCTTACGCCGCAGGATTTCGGCCGCGATCGGGTCCCGCCCGATGGCGCGCTCCCGCATCACTTCCAGTATCGTATGGTCCTTGGTCGTCAGTTGGTAGGTTTCGTTGCTCGACATGGCGCGTCTCCGGCCAGCCCGGCGGGCATGGCTCGATCAGTGATCCGTTGCGTGTGAACCCGCCCTGCGCCGCGCACCGTGGCGGCGCAGGGTCAGGCTCCCGCGATGGGGAATCTCGCGCGATGTGGAGAGAGGACGCAGCGCATGTCTATGCCGCTGACGGCGTGTCGAGGTCTTCGGCCGGCGCGGTCACCGCCGTCACGGTGAGTGCATGCTCGCGTCCGTCACGCGCCGTCCAGCCGATCGATTGGCCTTCGGACAGGCCGATCAGCGCGGCGCCCACCGGCGTCAGGATCGAGACCCTGCCTTCGGCGATATCGGCGTCGCCGGGGAACACCAGCGTCACCGTCCGGGTCTCGCCGGCGTCGGACGAATAGGTGACGGTCGAGCCCATCCGGACGGTCTCGGGCGGCAGGCTGCCGTCGCCGACGACGCGGGCCCGGTCGAGTTCGGAAAACAGCGTGTCCGACAGTTCCGGATTGCGCGCGGCGATGGCGTCCGCCAGCGCCGACAGACGCTGATGGTCGCTTCTCGATATGCGGATGCTCGGCTTGCGCCGGCTCTTGATGGTCTCTTGCATGTGAACTCTCATGGTCTTGCGGACCTGCCGCACCGCGATGCCGGGCAGGTCGCCTGAAACGCAATAGGATTGATGGAGATGCGCCGCTTTACGGAATCCGGGCTTCAATAGGGAAGCCTGCAGGTGTTCCGCCATGTTCGCCCCGCGGCCCGGGGCGCACATTTATGGCAACCGAGCCGGGGGTTACGATCCCGCGATGGGACAAACCCGGAAAAGGCAGAAGCCTGATGTTTCGATTGCGATAGTCATGCCTCATAGTTGGGGAATGAGGTCGCCAAGTCAAGTGAGACCGCTTGACGCCGCAGTCAGGTCCGCCCGGCAGTGCGGCATGATGGCGAATATCGCCGAAACGCGCGAAAGCGCCGCCGCATCATTTGACGCTTACGTAAAAAGAATCTAGCCCTTCGTGTTCATCGATCCCGATCCGCGAAGAATCGCGCGATCGCGATTTCGCACCATCGAGGAGAAGCATGTATCGCGCGCCCGTCGAAGAAATCGCCTTCACGCTGAAACATGTCGCGGGCCTCGATGCGGCCATCGATACCGGCGCTTTCGGCGATCTGTCGGAGGATCTGGTCGACGCGATCCTCGCGGAAGCCGGACGGTTCGCCACCGAGGAGATCGCGCCTCTCTACAAGGCCGGCGACGGGCACGGCGCCGTCCTGAAGGACGCGGCGGTGACCACGCCGCCGGGATGGAAGGACCTTTACCGCCACTGGACCGAAGGCGGCTGGAACGCCCTGTCCGGTCCTGTCGCTTTCGGCGGGCAGGGCTTGCCGACCATGCTCGCCGTCGCGGCGCTCGAAATGTGGAATTCCGGCGCCATGGCCTTTGCCATCGGGCCGACGCTGACCATGGGCGCGGTCGAGGCGCTGGACAAGCACGCCTCCGACGACTTGAAGGCGGCCTATCTGGAAAAGCTCGTCTCGGGCGAATGGATGGGCACCATGAACCTGACCGAGCCGCAGGCGGGCTCCGACCTCGCGGCGCTGAAGGCGCGTGCCGAGAGGGCCGGCGACGGCACCTACCGCATCTTCGGCCAAAAAATCTTCATCACCTATGGCGAGCACGATTTCACCGGCAACATCGTGCATCTCGTGCTGGCGCGGTTGCCCGACGCCCCGGCCGGAACGCGCGGCATATCGCTGTTCCTCGTGCCCAAATTCCTCGTCAATGCGGACGGGTCGCTCGGCGCCCGCAATGACGTGTTCTGCGCCTCGATCGAGCACAAGCTGGGCATCCACGGCTCCCCGACCTGCACCATGATCTATGGCGACGGCTTCGCGAAGGACATGCCGGCCGGCGCGATCGGCTGGCTGATCGGCGAGGAGAACAAGGGCCTCGCCTGCATGTTCACCATGATGAACAATGCCCGCCTTGCCGTCGGCATGCAGGGCATAGGCGTGGCCGAGGCCGCCACGCAGAAGGCGCTCGCCTATGCGAACGAGCGCCGGCAGGGCAAGGCGGCCGGCTACAGCGGCGAGGGGATGACGCCGATCGTCCACCATCCGGACGTCCAGCGCAATCTGCTCACCATGAAGGGGCTGACCGGCGCGGCGCGCGCCATCGCCTACGCCTGCGCCCATGCGCTGGACATGGCCCATGCGTCGCAGGGCGATGCGCAGCGCCACTGGCAGGAACGCGCCAACCTGCTGACGCCGGTCGCCAAGGCCTTTTCCACGGATATCGGCGTCGAGGTCGCCTCGCTCGGCGTGCAGGTGCATGGCGGCATGGGCTTCATCGAGGAGACCGGCGCAGCGTCCTTGCTGCGCGACGCGCGGATCGCGCCGATCTACGAAGGCACCAACGGCATCCAGGCGATCGATCTCGTGACGCGCAAGCTGCCGCAGTCGGACGGCGAGCAAATCGCAGGCTATATCGCGGAACTGCGTGGCGTGGAGCAGGAACTACGGCAATCGAACCTGCCCGGCCTCGGCAGGTCCGCCGATCGGCTGGCGGAAGCGCTGGACGCCTTGCAGGAAGCGACCGGCTTCCTTCTCGCCGCGCAGGGGGAAGGGCGGCAGCAGGAAGCTCTGGCAGGCGCGACACCCTATCTGCGGCTGTTCGGCCTCGCGGCCGGCGGCGTCTATCTGGCGAAGGCGGCGCTCGCCGACGGCAAGGGTCCGCGCATCGCGCTCTGCCGCTTCTTCGCCGAGAACCTGATCGGCGAGACGGCGGCGCTGAAGTACCGCGTCATCGGCGGGGCGGAGAGCCTGTCCGAGGCGGCGGCGACGCTTGTGGCGTAGGGGTCATGGCCGTAAAGGGCCGGACCGGCAACTGGATTTCGCTTCTAGCCGCTTTGGAGACATCTGCATGACCGATCACATCGTCGTTGAGCGCCGCGGCGCGGTGCAGGCGATCCGCATCAACCGGCCGGAGAAGAAGAACGCGCTCACCCGAGCCATGTATGCCGCCATGAGCGCGGCGCTGCGCGAGGGCGATGCCGATCCCGCCATCCGCTGCCATGTCTTTCTCGGGGTGCCGGGCGCGTTCTCGGCCGGCAACGATCTCGCCGACTTCCTCGTCATCGCCACCGGAGGTGAGGGCGGCGGCGAGGTCTGGGACTTCCTGCTGGCGCTCGCCGGCGCGCAAAAGCCGATCGTATCCGGCGTCGACGGTATCGCGGTGGGGATCGGCACGACGCTCAACCTTCACTGCGACCTGACCTTCGCCACGTCCCGCACCGTTTTCCGCACGCCCTTCGTCGATCTCGGCCTCGTGCCGGAGGCGGGCTCCAGCCTGCTCGTCCCGGCTCTGATCGGCCGTCAGCGCGCCTTTGCGCTGCTCGCGCTGGGCGAGGGGCTTTCCGCCGAAAAGGCGAAGGAGGCGGGCATGATCTACGAGCTTGTCGACGAATCGGCGCTCGAGGAACGCGTCTTCGCCGCCGCCGGAGAGATCGCGGCAAAGCCGCCGGAAGCGCTGAGAATCGCGCGCGACCTGATGCGGGAGCCGCGCGAGGCTGTTGTCGAGCGGATCGGCAAGGAAAGCGCGCTTTTCCGCGAGCGCCTGACCTCGGCCGAGGCGCATGCCGCGCTCACCGCCTTCATGTCGCGCAAGAAGACGTGATAGAAGGGCCGCCTTCGCTGCTTCGGCGGCGCGACGTGGAGGCCGCCGGCACGTGACCACGCAACGCAAGCTCACCACCATCCTTTCGGCCGATGTCGAAGGCTATTCGCGGCTTATGGGCGCCGATGAGGAAGGAACCTTCTCGGCGCTGAAGGCGTCGCGCGACGTGATCGCGCGCCACATCGCCGGCTACGACGGGCGGGTCGTCAACACCTGGGGCGACGCGCTCATAGCGGAGTTCGCGAGCGTCGTTTCGGCCGTGCGCGCCGCCATCGACATCCAGAGCGAGCTCGCCGAACGCAATGCCGGCAAGCCGCCCGACATGCGCATGCTCTATCGCATCGGCATCAATCTCGGCGACGTCATCGTCGACGGCGACGACATCTATGGCGACGGCGTCAACATCGCGGCGCGGCTGCAATCCGAAGCGCAGCCGGGCGGCGTCCTCATCTCCAACAGCGTCTACGATCAGGTCCGCAACAAGCTGACCGTCGCCTTCGAGTTTCTCGGCGAACTCGACGTCAAGAACATCGAGGAGGCGGTGCCGGCGTTCGCTATCCGGATCGGCCCGGCTCCGGAGCCCCAGACGCCTGCCAGTCCACCGGCGAAGCCACGTCCGGCGCCCGTAGCCGATCCGCGCTGGGGCCGTGACGGAACGCCTTCGCCGTCGCCGCGCAATGCGCCCGAACCCGTCGACACGCAGGAAAAGCGCCGCCGGATTTTTCTCGTCGGCGTGCCCGCGCTTCTGGTCGGCATAAACCTGCTGACGTGGGGCGGCACGTTCTGGGCCAAATGGCCGCTGCTCGCCTTCGCCATTCTGGGCGCGCTGCACTGGGCGCGGCGTCGCGGCGTCGACCAGCCGCTGGCGTTTCTCGGCGTCGTCGCGGCGACCGTCTTGCTGGTGAACCTGTTCACCTGGGAAGGACGTTTCTGGGCAATCTGGCCGCTGCTCGCAATGGCCGTTCTGGCTGCCGCGCGCTGGTACCTTTGGCCGGGCGAGAGCCGCGAATAGTTCTCCGGCGCGAGCCCGGCAGGCTTTTCAGGGATAGAGCCGCGTCTTGTCCCAGCCGCCTGCGATCCTGACGAACTTCATCCGGTCGTGAAGCCGGAACGGCCGGTCGTGCCAGAACTCGATCTCCTGCGGCACGATGCGGAAGCCCGACCAGTAGGACGGTCGCGGAATCGCGCCGATGGCATAGCGGGCGGTGTATTCGGCGACGGCCTTTTCCAGCGCGAACCTGCTTTCCAGCGGGCGCGACTGCTTCGAGGCCCACGCGCCGATGCGGCTGCCGCGCGGGCGCGTGGCGTAATAGGCGTCGGCCTCCTCGTCCGACACCACCTCGACCGGACCGCGCACGCGCACCTGACGCCGCAGCGACTTCCAGTGGAAACACATTGCAGCCTTCATGTTGGCCAAGAGTTCGCGGCCCTTCGCGCTTTCGAAGTTGGTGTAGAAGACGAAGCCCGCCTGGTCGAAACCCTTGAGCAGAACCATGCGCACATCGGGCAGTCCGTCGCTGTCGACGGTCGCCACCGCCACCGCGTTCGGATCGTTGGGTTCGCTTGCGGTCGCATCCTCAAGCCATGCGGCGAACAGCTCGAAAGGCTCGGGGCTCTCGGTGAAGTCACCGGTTGTTCCGATATTATTCTGCAATTTCAATGCCTTGCGAAGTGGGTTCCAAAGGTTTCCAAAAGCGGGTTTCCACGGCTCTATTTGACCAGTCTTATCTCTGGCTTGCGGCGCGCTTCCTCAACCTTCGTCACCTTCTCCATCGCCTGAACGGCGAGGCGAACCTGGCTGGCTTCGCGGCTATACAATTCGGCATATGCGATGTTGTTGTGGCCTAGCGCTTCCATGATCTGCCGCGTCGAGGCGTCGGCTTCCGCCAGTTTCACGCCGAGCGCCTTTCGCAGTCCGTGCATCGTATAGCCGGCCGGGACGCCAGCATCAGAACACCATTGCGCCATGCGATTGCTTAGAGAGGCGCTGCCATAGGACCCGCCGCGAGCGGATACCAAGACGGTTTCAGTTTCGCGCGATAGGGGGGCGAGTTCTTGTTCCAACATCGTTGTCATGGGTAGGAATATGGTTTTCCCCCGTTTGCGGCCCTTAAACTGGATGAACTCGAAGCCCTCGATCTGTCGGACCACGCCATCTATGACGACTGTCTTTGTCGTAAGGTCGCTCCATCGCAGGCGAGCGACATCGCTGACCCGATTGCCAAGCCATAGCGCCAGCGCATAGGCTGTCCTCTGCCTTGTTCCGACTGCCCATTTCGCTTCGTATAGCGCCATGACGGCGAGGGGCCATGCCTTGTGGCCGTCCGTGGCCGGGTTGCGCGTCATTCTGTAGGTGGGATCGGCTTCGATCCATTCCTCATCCAACGCTACCAGGATGAGTTTGCGGAGGCAGATAAGAACGATTCGCTCCATATGCGGCGTGTCGGAGAACTTCGCCAGAATGGTCTTGACGTGGCCGCGCTTTAGCTCGGCAACAGGCCCGTCTCCAATCTCGACAGGCCCCATCTTGATGGAAAGAATGCGCTCGATCGTCAGACTGTATCTGGTGCGGCTCTTTTCATCCAGCGCCTTCCATTCCGGCGCGCCCTTCAAAATCCGATATGCAGCCTTGAGACTTTTCGGCAAGCCTGACCGGGGGTGGATGATGACCGGCGCGGATCGTCCCGCAATGGCCCTATGGTAAGCATCATCGAACGCCGGACTGTGCGGCTCGCCCGGCAGCATGACATCTTTCTGGCCATTCCTGCGAAGGCGCCAGCGCGTCTTGCCGTGCCGCGTCAACATGGACGACACGCCTGGGTAGTCTGGATGCTTCATGGCGCTCACCATAGGCAGCGCGTCATTTCACTGCATAGAGCCTGTCGAAGAAATTTCCACTATCCACATCAGGCAAGTCGTTGAATGCTACATCAAGCGCCACGCGATCCCATACCGTGCGTCCGTCCACGCGCTTGGGCTTTGGCATCCGGCCGTCTTTGACCATTTCGTCAAACTTGGTCGAGCCGACGCCGACATATCGTGCGGATTCTTCTCGGCTTAGGCCGCGTGGCGGATATGCCAGACTGTCCGCCGCCCTACTCACCCACGCCTCCATCGGTGAGAGAGCGGACCGCGGCAGTGTTTAGCATCCAGTTTTGAAGGCGGAGGTAATTTTCAACATCTGGAGCTTTTCGCCCGGAGCATATCCTTGAAATGGTTGCCCGCGATATTCCTGTATCGCGGGCGCAATCCGATTGTTTGATGCCACGTATCGCTATTTGCATGCGGACCGATCGGGCAAAATCCTCTGCATCGAACAGATTCCCGCCCTGCGCGATGATCTCAGCCGGCGTCATGCAGGATACCTCCTAGAGCCTTCCCTGCCGGGGAAATAAACGGTCTCGTCCGTGTCAGCCGCCACTAAGTAGTCGGGAGCCGGCGTGCTTCCGTACACCAGCCGCCACCAATACACCCGTGATCTCAAGAACGACTACGCCGTCATCCCCGTCGATGGCACCATTGGCGACAAGGACTTCTATGACCCCGCGTGGGGTCCTCGGTGTTTCAATGATCCAGAAGGATTGAAGCGGCCAACAAAAATCGACGGCTCCTTGTAGTGTCGTATAGAGGCGATACCAGTCAGCTTGCGTGACTTCTCGCCTGAGGTCGTAACTAACCACGTACCAAGCCATTATACCCCCTCCTCCCTTTACCCCATGCAAGCATGAGGCAGGAGGGGAGTCGAGTCAGGGCTTAGGCCGCCGCCTGCACATCAAAATCGAAGTGAATGCGGTCATAGGGGAACTCTACGCCTTTATCGGCACGGTCGATAACCCCTGCATTGATGAGACGCACTATGTCCCGATGCACGGCCTGTACGTCACGGCCGACGCGTCGGGCTACTTCGCGGATGGACAGAGGCCCTTGACCGGCCAGCGCCTTGACGATGGCGAGACGGGCAGGGGCCAGCACATGGTGCATCTGATCGTAATCGGGGAAGTTGAGTGAGGGCGCGGCCTCGGGGGCATCGCGACCTTCCTTCACCATGCGATCCAAATCAGCGAACCGCGCAGCGGCGTCTTCCATCGTTCCGATGCGGATGGTCAGTGTGGTCATTTCAGCATCCCTTCTGCGTCCTGATTGAAAGTCCGGATCAGCGCTTCCAGCGTAGTGAATTCATAGCGTTCCTCACGCCCGCCGATGTGACGGTGATCGCCCTTTCCGCGCTCGTTGTCGTAGCGAAGGACACATTCGCCGTTCACAACAAGAGCGAGCCGGTACTTGAAACTATGGGCGCTGCCGGGAACCGGGGAAGGCAGATGCCAAAGAACAATCTCGATGAACGCCTCGTCGCTGAGGTTGGTACGGGATTTCTCTAACAGCCGAGCCTTCATGTTGTTATCGCTAACAACATCTGAGAGTGTTGTCAATTAAAACAACAGAGAAGGCTTCTTAGGAAGCCCCTTACTTGTTCAGCGCGGATGGATGCCTAATCGCAGACGCCGTTCTCGTCAGTAGGAACAACCATTGGAACGCCGTCAAATACGATCTCGGCGTCGTCCTTCACGAGCAAGGTTCGAGTGCTCCCGTCGTCGCAGGCCATCTTGGCTTCGGCTTGGCTGACCGGCCAGTTCTCTATTCTGCAAACGACATCCGCAGCATTGTTTCGCTTGAGGGTGAAGGTGCCGCCTTCGGCTGAGACGAGAGCGGTCTCGCAGCCTGTGTCGGCCCACGTCTTGGCGTGAGCGATGGAAGCGGTGGCGAGAAGCCCCAAGATAATCAGCGTAGCGCGCATCGTTTCGTCCTCCAGCCCTCATCATATAGGCGCGGATTATGGCATCAAAGGCCCAATCGTTCGTTGATGTCGTACTTGGTGAAGCCGTTCACGGCTCGCCGGTGCAGCGTTACGAAGACATGAAGGCGATAGCCTCCGCAGTCGTCAACCGCGCCAATGCGCTTGGCGTGTCCGTCAAAGACGTGATTTCTGCGAAGGGCCAATTCGATGCTTTCGGCAAGAGCCTGCCGCCCGGTGCTGAGGCGTTCCGTGCCCTTGCGGAAAAGGCAATTGCCGATGTGGTGCAATTTGGCCCGACGCACGCCGGGATGTTCTACGCCACCCCGTCTGCGACAAAGAACCTCCCTTCCGGCCTACAGCCCGTCACGCAGACGGCAGGCCACATCTTCTTCGATGACCCGAAGAACCGAGCCATCGCGACGAGCCAAGGGTACATCACCCCGGAAAAGAGTAAGGGCCTGGGATTGGCCGCCCTCGCTCCGAACGGTCTCATTGATACCGTCACAGCCCCTGTGAACGCCGCGAAAGATTTTGCGCAGGGCCTCTATTCTCGTTTCTCTCCCGTCGAGAGCATGAATGTCTCTCCGATGCCGTCGAACATGGCGGCCGGTCTGCAATTCGCGCACGCAAATCAATCAAACATCGCGCCCGGCTTGGAAGATGCCCTCATGGGCGTGTCCGCCGAACTTGGGCAGCCGCTTGGCATCACGTCTGGCTATCGCTCTCCGGCCTACAATGCGGGCGTCGGCGGCGCAAAAAGCAGCTACCATACAAAAGGTCTCGCCGCTGACATCGACATGACTGGCATGACGCCAGCCCAGCGGCAGGACCTCGTCACCGAGTTGACGCAGCGCGGCGTTGGCGGCCTCATAGCCTATTCCAGGTCACCGAACATGATGCATGTGGACATGCGCCCGCGCGATCCCTCGGCGTCGCCCCACTTCATGTTCGACAAGACTGCGGCCCGAATGCCGAATGCGCCGGGCTGGTTCAAGGAGATGGCAGAGTACGGCGGCATAAAAACGCCGGATGTTGGCCCGGTTCCGCCGTCTCGAACAGATCCCGCGCCAAGCCCGGCCAGACCGGACAATATGGCGTTCTCTGGCCCAAAGGGGCAGTTTAGCGTCTCGACGCCTTCCCCCGCCCGCCCGGACAACTTCTCCGCTCCGGGCCAACTGGTCGGGCAGAAGGCCGGCAGTCTCGGCAACCTCGGTGGCATGACGGCCTACGCTGCAACGCCATCGGTTGATCCTTATGCAGACATGGAATCGCGCCGGGCCAACGCCTTTTCGGCAATGCCGGCCACGCCTACAGCATCCATCAACCCGACGTCGATCGCTCAGACGCCGACCATTCCCGCCCGTCAGAGCGTCCCTTGATGTAGCCGGCGCCATAGAGCGCAGCGGCGACGATAAGCAGCGTCACGGCCAGATATGGGCCGGGGATGAGGCGGAGGAGCGCGGTCATCAGAACAGCCATCCGAGAACGAACCCGGCCCCGAATATCGCCATGGCGGCGGCAACCGCGATCAGGATGACGGGAACGAGGAGGATTACGACTGCACCGGCCGCGAATTGAGGATCGTTGACCATCACAGCACCTCCTGCACGGCCTTGCGCCATTGGAAGCAACGCCAGTGGTTGCGCGGCCGGCGTAGACGTCTGCTGCAGTCGCCATGGGCGGTTGAGACGGGCGCACGGAGGCGGAGGACACGGGCGCTCTCGGTGCGACATTGACCGTTGGCGGAACAGGCGCAACCCGCGTCGCAACCGGCGTCACCATTGGAGCGACAGTCGGGGTGAACTTCACGGGAGAAACGACGGTCGGAGCCACCGAGGGCGCAACGCTTGTCGGCGCAACCGCAGATGCCGAAATGGCAGTTGGGCTGATGGATGCGACGGAAGGGGCCGAAAACCGTGCTGGCGCGTCTGAAGGACGACAGGATCACCGTCTTTCAGGACGGCGTTCGCATCGACAACGAAGTGTTGGGAGCAGATGATGAAGAACTTTGCCGTCTTCTCGGCTCTTGCGGCTAGCCTCCTGCTGGCGGGCTGCCAGACGAAGGCGCTGACATCGCCATGCGATGTTCTGGTGCCGATCAACCCCCTGCCGGCGACGAACACTTATCTCGTCCAGCACGACAGGCCCACTGCGCAGCAGATTGCAAAGCATCGCGGCCGCTACCAGCAATACCGGTGCGGCACATGATCATCGCCCACATCCGCACCAGCTTCGCAGAGGCGTTCTTTCCCCGCCTCTCCGAATGGACGCCGGCCGGCACCATCGCCTTTCTGGGGTGGATACTGACTGTCAATCCGGACCTGATGTTTTCGACCAGCTCGGCGGCCTATGACCTGATGCTGTCCATCGCATCACAGCCGCACTGGTCCCTAATCCTGATGACCCTTGGCGCAGCTCGCCTTGCCGTTCTTCTCATCAACGGTGCATGGCGGCGAAGTCCATGGGCGCGGGCCTTGATGGCGTTCGTCTCCTGCTTCCTCTGGACGCAGATCATGCTTTCCTTCCTGCCCGTCTTCGGCCTCGCATTCGGCATGTCCGTCGGCTTCCTCGTGACCGACGTGATCAACGTGTTCCGGGCTATGCGCGACGCCCGGACTGTAGACGATGCCTATGCCGCGAGGTCGCGCGCCCATGTCCCCGACTGACACGCCCGATGTGTGGGCAAATCTCGGTATCCTCCTCGCAGCAGCCGTCGCGGCTCTGGCGGGCTATTTCGGACCAAGGGTATTCGGAAAGACGCCCGCCCCGAAGACCGATCCGGTCCTCACCGGCATAGGACTGGCGCTCGGCGACAAGGAGCAGTCGGAGCGCATGGTCGAATGTCTCGACCGCATCGCCAGGGCGCTGGAGGCCATAGCCGACAAGCGTCAGACCGAGATGCAGGACACCATGGAGGAGATACTGGAGCGGCTGTCTGAGAAGGAAAAGCGCCGCTGACCCAATCCAGCCCATTCCGGGCGGATGCGCCACCTGTCGCGATACAGGGCTTACCACCACTTCAATTGCCGCGCGGTCCGGAAGGGTCGCGCGGCTTTTTGCTACTTGGGGAACGCGCCGACGCCCCGTAGTGCATACTCAACCTTCTCCTTAAGTTCGCCTTGAGGCGCATCGGGGAAGATCGCGTGAAGCCGTTCCACTTCGGCATCGATATTGACTTGTTTCGGCGGGGCCTGCGCGGCGCGGGCGGCAATGTCTTTGAGCTCAGCTCGAAGCTGCTTGTTGGCATCAATCATGCGGTCTTCCTTCCGATCGTAGGTGTTGCCTTTCGCTCGTTTTCAATGGCGCCGCGGATGGCCTCACCCGCTCGCTTCGTGGCGTCCTGGCATTCCAAGAATCCAGTGACCTGTCGGTGTTCGATCTGCTCCGTCGCCAAAGCCTCGGATGCCATCGTGTAGGCCAACTCTCGGAGAGACATGTTGTCCCGGATATTGGCCCTGTCGGGCAGGCCACGCGCAATGCGTATCTGTTTGGCTGTGCCGCCCAACAAGGCCTTGTAGGTCTCGTTGGTGCACAGGGCATATTCTACCGGCAACTTCACGCCATGTGCGTCGAGCGCGGCGGTGTATTCCTTACGCACACCCTTGCCAATCTGCCGGTGGAGGTCGCGGTCGCTGCTCGCGGGCTTGCGCGAGAGGATTTCAGGAATGAGAGTCTCGTCGCCGCGCTGGTAGCGAAGAAACACATCACGGATTTCGATCCCCAGCGCTGGCGAGAGAAATTCCGCGAATGACAAGGCGAGATTTTCGTGCGCCCACGTCCCGCCTGATTGACCGGTCTTTGTGTAAAGTACTGATCTATATTCGCTTTTCGTCCAATTGCCGGATTTTCCGGTAATTCGAGCGAGCATAACTGCTATCGACTTAAGCGTGTTGGGAAGAGCGGACCAATCCGATGGTCGCTGCTTTGTAGTGAACCCGGCCGCCTTGTGGATATCGTTGAGACAGACCAGTCCGTGTTCGTCGACCCGTATGCGGGTTTTCTTGAAAAGCATCACTTTCATTTCCGGCATAAGACATAAACCTTTCGATATGTCGTTATGCGGCGAGCGACGGATTGCCTCTTGACATGCAGACTATTTTTACCACATGTCCCTCGACGTGATCACGACACCCACCGCGAGGTGGATCTGGCCCGGCGGTGCTACAACACCGACCGGGCTTCCTTCGTTTCACCGACAATTTCAGTAAAACTGTCTGGAGATAGTAGTCCCACTACGATTCCGCAAGGGCAACTGTCACGTTGCTGCGGATTCGGTGGACCTATCCCCTAAACCAGGTATCTATGCTCGCCCGCCTCGGTTCATGCCGGGGCGGGCGTTTTGCTTTGTGGGAACAGCGTTGGCTCGCGCTGCCTACGCCACGTCGGGAACCATGCCCACGGTGATCGTGACGGTAGCGACGTTGCTAGCAAGGCCGTGACTGTCAAAGACTCGATACCCAAAAGTATCGGTTCCCACGAAGCCCGCGTTCGGCGTGTATGTTATTTCGCCAGTGTAGACAAAAAGCATTACAGAGCCATGTGCGGGGCCAGTGTAAAGCATGGCATAGAGACCATCGCCTTCACTGTCGGAATCATTGGCGAGAATCCCGGGGCTAGAAACGATCAGAGCAACGCCTTCGGGTGTTGTATAATTGTCGTCACCGGCGACTGGCGCGTCATTCGCGCCGTTGATAGTGATCGTCAAGGCTGCGGAATCCACGCCGCCGCGACCATCGTTGATATTGCATGTGAAACTGTCGGTGAGGGATTCCCCTGCATCCAGCGCATTGACTGACGGATTGGAGTTGTCGAGCGTGTAGGTGTAGGTCCCGTCGGCATGGATGGCGACGACTCCATAGTTGAGAGTGAATGTTCCGCCATTGGTGACGCTCAAGGTGTCGCCGTCGACGTCGCTATCGTTCGCAAGAACGTTGCCAGAGATCGTATTCGGGGTTGCGTCCTCCGTAATGGAATTGGTGTCGGAGACGGCCACTGGCGCGTCATTCACCGGATCGACGGTATAGCCCAGGCTCGTGCTGAGTGAACCATTGTGACCGTCAACGACAGTGTAGGAAAGTGTCGCCGGGCCGTTGTAATTGGCAGTTGGCGTGACAGTGAAGGTGCCGTTGCCGTTGTCGACGACCGCGCCTTGGTTGCTGGTGAGGCCAGCCACAGAAAGTGTATCGCCGTCCGGGTCGGAGAAGCCTAGCAGCAGATCGGCGGCGGAAACGATGTAGGCCGCATCCTCGGTCGCATGCGCCAGCGTCGTCGTGGCACTGCCGACCGGAGCACTGTTGTCCCGTGTGATGATGCCGGTGCGCAGATCGACGGTCGCATCATCAAAACGCAGGAACTCGACGCCGTACAGCCGGTCGGTGCCGTCCGTGCCGGTGACAGATAAGGACGGCCCAAGCAGGCCGAAGAAATTCAGCAGGCCGTTGCCGTTGCTGCTCCAAGTATAGCCCTGATAGGAGCCGGCAAGCTCGACAGTATCAGTTCCAGCGCCACCGAAGATGGTGTCGTTGCCTTTGCCGCCATCGATGATGTCATCGCCGCCGCCGGCGAAGATGAGGTCATTGCCGGCGCCTGCGAGAATATGTTCAGCTGAAGAAAACCCGAAAAGAAAGTCGGCGCGAGCCGATCCGTTGATCATGCGCATCCCAAGCCCTCCCGATTTCAGGGGACTAAACGCCTAATCTGGTGTGCGCGCAACGGTTTTCCCGGTTGGCCTCGCGTAACGAGGCCCAGCATACCGGCATGCTTGTCGACGAGCGCCTTGGCCGTCCGGATTGCGCGATCTTCGCTCATCGGCTCGGCTTCTGCAGTTTGTGCTGAGGCGGCAGGATTTTGACATGGTCACCGCGAACCCCGTGAATGCCATTCCACCCTGCATTACCTGGTGACCGACATCGATCTCGACCCCTCCTGCCGACGCTGGTATTCAGACTTCGATTACACGACCATGCACGGAAGTCGTCGGCATCTTGATCAATTCGCTCATGCAGGGTTTTTCGGACTCCACATCCGCGAATCGAATCCTAGACTCGACTCGTCTTGTATGGAGTGCGCGTCATGGCCGTAGGCGGCGGATGGTGGGATAAGCCAGTGCGTATAGAGCGGCCTGATACAGGAAGGCCGTTCAACGTCAGCAACAACAACCGGGCCGCCGAACTGCTGCTCAACGAGTGGCCGACCGAACCGGGACCGAAGCATCTGGCGGCACGCAAGGCCGTGCTGAAGGCGATGGAGCGGGCGATGGATGCCAAGCGACAGGCTGCGGCCCGAAAGGCGTTTCACGAAGCAGCGAAGGAAGCCGGGATTGCGATGGGCGATTAGTGGCTCGTCAACAGAGGCCGGGCGCGTCGCTCATTCGTACATCTCCAATATCTGTTCGGCCGTCAGGGGCGACGGTATCCAAGCGACCAACTCGAATTCCTCATCTGTGTCGTACCGCGCCCAATAGGGCTCGCTGCCCTCTTCAAGATCAGCGCCTGTGCGCCAGCGGATGAGATCGCACCGACCATACGCATCGCGGCCGACGATCGCCGCGCCGTCCCTCGGAGCAGTGAATGCCGGATGGACAACCGGGGAGGCCCGGAAAAGCTCGGCATAGTCTGGTCGGCTCATCATGCATCAATCCCGTCCAAGCCTGCCCACCAGAACCTTGTTGCCGGAGCGGTTGCCGCATCGACACACCAGCTTGCCTCCGATGTTGTGCAGATAATGATTGCCGATGCGCGCGGCGACCTTCTTCTGGTCCAGCCATGCTGTATGGCCGCACTTGCCGCACCTTGCCCCAAGAACCTCCCACTCGCGGAGGGTGTTGAGCGTGTCCATGACGCTGGAGTTGGGTACGAAAACCTCATGGCGCGCGGGCTTTATGGGCGCTACGAGATCGATGCCGCGCGGGTGTCTCACTGCGGCCTCCCGCCGGGCAAAGCTTCGCCGTCCGTCGCCAATGCAGGCTCGGCCATGCTGTTTCTCCTGTTCAGATGGCCTCAAGCATGCCGTGCCGGCTTGACGCGGTCAAGGGATTTGTTCCCATTCCGTTCTAACGTAAGGGAGGCGATCCGGAAGGGCAGGTTTCCAGAAACCTTGGAACACCGCGAGAACCTGTCGCGGAAACCGGTTGCGTAAGCCTTTGAAATTATGAATTCTGTCAGTCACCGGTTGTTAAGGAAGAGTCGCTCATATCTTACGCTCGCAAGCTTCTTTGGCCGGGGAGATTGCCCATTGCTGCGTAACACGCAAGCGTCCGGCGCGATTGCGCCAGGCGCGCCATGGACGAGCGCCATGAAGCGGCTGGCGGTTTTGTGCTGCCTGATGCCGCTGGGTGCGTGCGCGTCGGGTCTCGACATGTCGAAGGTCGGGGTGGACGACACGCTGAAGACAAACGCGATCGGCTCGCAATCCGTGCCGGACCAGACTCGCGTGGCCGATTCCGTCACCATCCGCAACGCAGTTTCCGCCGCCGACATCGAGGCGCTGAGCGGCACGCCGCTGGCCTGGGCGAACCCCGGCACGGGGTCGCGCGGCACGATCACCGGCGTTTCGGAGACGAAGGCCGCCGGCATGCTCTGCCGCAATTTCACCGCCACCCGCGAGGCCTATGACGGCGTGGCGCTCTACAGGGGCGAGACCTGCCTCGGCGATCAGGGCGCATGGCACATGCGGAAGTTCGGGCCGTTGTGAGGCGCGATCTCGGTTCCGCGCTCCTTTGAGGAGAGGTGGCCCCCACGGGTCCGGCCTTCGGCCGGCCCGAGAACAGGCTCCGGGCCGCAGAGGGGTTGGATAGACGCCGTGCAAAGCGTCTAAACCTCTCCCGCCGATCTGGAATTTCTTCCTACGACACCGCATATAGAGACCGACGAGAATCTACCCCTTTCGACAGGTATTTGAATGCGCGATCCCTACGAAGTGCTGGGTGTTGCGAAGTCGGCGAGCGCCAAGGACATCAAGTCGGCGTACCGCAAGCTCGCGAAGAAGTTCCACCCGGATCAGAATCCCAACGACCCGACGGCCAAGGACCGCTTTGCCGCCGTCAACCAGGCCTATGAGATCGTCGGCGACGAAAAGCAGCGCGCCGCCTTCGATCGCGGCGAGATCGGAGCCGACGGCAAGCCCCGTTTCCAGGGCTTTGAAGGCGCGGCTGGCGGCGATCCTTTCGGCGGTTTCCGGCGCCAGCAGGGGCCGGGCGGCGCGCATTTCGAGTTTCGCACCGGCGGCCGTCCCTCCGGCGATCCGTTCGACGGTACGACCGACATCTTCAGCCAGATCTTCGGGGACGCCTTTGCCGAGGCGCAGGGCGCGCCGCGTGGCCGTACGCGCGTCGTGCGCGGCGACGACCTGCAGGCGACCCTCGACGTGACGCTGGAGGAGGCCGCGACCGCGGCCAAGGTCACGGCGATGATGCCCGACAGCCGCAAGATCGCGGTGAAGCTGCCCGCCTATGTCGAGGACGGCCAGACGATCCGCCTCAAGGGGCAGGGCGAGCAGATCGCCAATGGCGAGCCCGGCGACGCGCTGGTCAGGATTCGCATCCGCAAGCATCCCCGCTACCGGATCGAAGGCCGCGACCTGCATGTCGACGTGCCGGTTCCGCTGAAGGACGCGGTGCTGGGCGCGAAGGTGGCGGTCGAGACGCCCGCCGGGAAACTCGCGGTTAACGTGCCGGCATGGTCCAGTTCCGACAAGGTGCTGCGCCTGAAGGGCAGGGGGCTGCCGGAGAAGGCCGGCGGCCACGCGGACCTCTATGCCCATGTGCGCGTCATGCTGCCGGAAGGCGGCGATGCCGAGCTCGAAGCGCTAATGAAGAAGCGGAACTGACCGGCCGTCGGACGCCTCCGTCGCTAAATCGATTGTTGAGCCGTTTGCCTGACAGCTTGAAACCCGGCTGTTGACTATGCGATAGGGCGGACCGAGCAAAACAGGCGGAGAAGAGCGACATGGCGGGTGGAAACGGCCTGATGGCCGGCAAGCGCGGCATCATACTGGGCGTCGCGAACAACCGCTCCATCGCGTGGGGCATCGCCAAGGCCTGCGCCGATCAGGGCGCCGAGCTCGCCTTCACCTATCAGGGCGACGCGCTGAAGAAGCGCGTCGAGCCTCTGGCCGAGGAGATCGGCGCCTTCGTCGCCGGCCACTGCGACGTCACCGACGGCGCCACCATCGACGCGGTATTCGCCGAGATCGAGAAGAAGTGGGGCAGGCTGGATTTCCTCGTCCACGCCATCGGCTTTTCCGACAAGGACGAGCTGACCGGCCGCTATGTCGACACCAGCCACGACAACTTCCTCAAGACGATGGACATTTCGGTCTACTCCTTCACGGCGGTCGCGCAGCGCGCCGAAAAGCTGATGACCGAGGGCGGCTCGCTGCTCACCATGACCTATTACGGCGCCGAGAAGGTGATGCCGAACTACAACGTCATGGGCGTCGCCAAGGCGGCGCTGGAGGCGAGCGTCAAATATCTGGCCGTCGACCTCGGCCCGAAGAACATCCGCGTCAACGCCATTTCGGCGGGCCCGATCAAGACGCTTGCCGCCTCCGGCATCGGCGATTTCCGCTACATCCTCAAATGGAACGAATACAACGCCCCGCTGCGGCGCACGGTCTCCATCGAGGAAGTCGGCGATTCGGCGCTCTATTTCCTGTCGCATCTGTCGCGCGGCACGACCGGCGAGGTCCATCACGTCGATTCCGGCTACCATGTGGTCGGCATGAAGGCCGTTGACGCGCCGGACATTTCGGTGGTCAAGGACTGACGTTCCCCACCATGTGCCGTTGACGGCGAGGAGCCTGCAAAATGTCCCCGCCAATATCACCACTTGTCTATTTCGTCCGTCATGGCGAGACCGACTGGAACGCCGAGGGCCGTCTTCAGGGACAGGCCGATACCGACATCAGCGACCTCGGGCGGCAGCAGGCGACGCGCAACGGCGAACTCCTGCGCGATCTGATCGCAGAGCCGGAAACCTTCGATTTCGTTGCAAGCCCGCTGCGACGTACGCGCGAGACGATGGAGCGCATCCGCCGCGCCATGGGCCTCGATCCCTTGGCGTACCGCACCGACGATCGCCTGAAAGAGCTGCATTTCGGCGACTGGCAGGGCTTCACCTATGCCGAGCTCGAGCAAAGCGATCCGGGCTCGGGCGTCCGCCGCTCAAGGGACAAGTGGAATTTCGTGCCCCCCGGCGCGCATGCCGAGAGCTACCAGATACTTCTGGAGCGGGTGCGGCCGTTTGTGGAGGGCATTCGCTCGCCAAGCGTCTGCGTCACGCATGGCGGCATCATCCGCGTTCTGTTCCGGCTGATCGAGGGCGTGCCGGAACGGGCGTGCGCCCGACTCTCGGTGCCGCAGGACAAGGTTCTCAAATTCGAGAATGGCAGCCTGACCTGGCTTTAGGCAGGCCGCGCGGCGGGTGCAGCCTACTGCGCCGCTTCCGAAACGTTCATGTCGGTGATGAGGCGCTCGCCACCCACTTCGTCATAGGCCAGCAGGATGTCCATGCCCTCCTTGAGCGAATCGACGTCGAACTCGCCGGGCAGCTTGTACTTCTTGCCGTCATCCAGCGTGATCGTGGAATTGTCCTTGTCGATCGACTTGATCAGCCCCTCGGTTTCGGCGGCGAATGCAGCGCTCGAAAAAAGCAGGGCGGCGGCGATGACGCCGAATACGGTACGCATGTGAGAACCTCTTGAGTGGGGTCTTGGGCGGGCTCGCTGCCTGAGCGTGGCTGACTAACACGCTGAATGTGTCAAAACTAAAACGCCTTGGATAGGGGCGGTTGCGTCAATGCCCGCTCTTCACAGGGCCTGATCGCCGCTCCTGCGTTTGACCCGCGGAAAAAACGCCCATAGAAGGCGCGAGGCGGCCATCCGGCCGAGGGACTTTTCCATGTCGCACAACACGTTCGGTCATCTGTTTCGCGTGACCACATGGGGCGAGAGCCATGGCCCGGCGCTGGGCTGCGTGGTCGACGGCTGCCCGCCCGGCATCCGCTTCACGCGCGCCGGGATCCAGGCCGAACTTGACAGGCGCCGACCCGGCCAGTCGCGCTTCGTCACCCAGCGTCGCGAGCCCGACGAGGTGGAAATCCTCTCCGGCGTGCTGGAGGAGGAAGGCGAAACGCTGGTCACCACCGGTACGCCGGTCTCCATGATGATCCGCAATGTCGACCAGCGCTCGAAGGATTATGGCGAGATCGCGCGGCAATACCGGCCGGGGCATGCTGACTACGCCTATGACGTGAAATACGGCATCCGCGATTATCGCGGCGGCGGCCGCTCCTCGGCCCGCGAGACTGCGGCGCGCGTGGCGGCCGGCGCGCTGGCGCGCAAGGTCGTGCCGGGACTGGTCGTGCGCGGCGCGCTGGTCTCGATGGGCGAGAAATCTATCGACCGGTCGAACTGGGACTGGGATTTCATCGGCGACGCCGAAAACCCCTTCTTCACGCCGGACCGCGCTTCCGTGCCGATCTTCGCCGATTATCTCGACGGCGTCCGCAAGAACGGCTCGTCCGTCGGCGCGGTGATCGAGATCGTTGCCGAGGGCGTACCGGCGGGCCTCGGCGCGCCGATCTACGCGAAGCTCGACCAGGACATCGCATCCGGCCTGATGTCGATCAACGCCGTGAAGGGCGTCGAGATCGGCAACGGCTTCCAGGCGGCGCGCATCACCGGCGAGGAAAACGCCGACGAGATGCGCATGGGCAATGACGGCAAGCCGATCTTCCTGTCGAACCATGCCGGCGGCATTCTGGGCGGCATCTCGACCGGCCAGCCCGTGGTCGCGCGTTTCGCGGTGAAGCCGACCTCGTCCATCCTCACCCCGCGCCAGTCCATCGATCGCGACGGCAACAATGTCGAGGTGCGCACCAGGGGCCGTCACGACCCTTGCGTCGGCATCCGCGCCGTGCCGATCGGCGAGGCCATGGTTGCCTGCGCCATTGCCGATCATTATCTGCGGCATCGGGGACAAACCGGCCGGTGATCGGTGAACTGTGGGCAGTGAACAGATTAGAGTGTTTGATATGATGAAAGTATGCGCGCCGGGTTTTTGTGGAATGCCGGATTTGACCGTTCACCGTTCACTGTTCACGGCTCACTGAACCATGCCTTACGATCAGAAGCATGTCGTCGAAGCCATCCGCGCTTTCGAGCGCGGCGAGATTGTCGTCGTCACCGACGATGACGGCCGGGAGAACGAGGGGGACCTGATCGTCGCCGCCGTGCACTGCACGCCCGAGAAGATGGCCTTCATCGTGCGCCATACTTCCGGCATCGTCTGCACGCCGATGACGCGCGAGGACGCCAAGCGTCTGAACCTCGGGCCGATGGTGTCGGACAATGATTCCGCTCATACGACCGCCTTCACGGTCAGCGTCGATTTCAAGCACGGCACCACCACCGGCATCTCGGCCGAGGACCGGACGCTCACCGTCCGCAACCTCGCCAACGGCAATGCCGGCGCTTCCGATTTCGCCCGCCCCGGCCACATCTTCCCGCTGATCGCCCGCGAGGGCGGCGTGCTCATGCGCTCCGGCCACACCGAGGCCGCCGTCGACCTCTGCAAGCTCGCGAGTCTGCCGCCGGTCGGCGTCATCTGCGAGCTGGTCAACGACGACGGCACGGTGACGCGCGGGCCGCAGGTCGCCGCCTTTGCGGAAAAGCACGGGCTGAAGCAGGTGTCCGTCGCCGACCTGATCGCCTATCGCCAACGGCAGGAAACGCTGGTCGAGCGCGTCGATACGTTCGAGATCGACACGCCGGGCGGCAAGGCAAAGGCCTTCACCTACACGCTGCCATGGGACACCATGCAGCATCTCGCCATCGTCTTCGGCGACATTCGTGATGGACAGGACGTGCCCGTCCGCCTGCATCCCGAAGACGTGGTGGCGGATGTGTTCGGCACGTCGGAGCGTCTGCGCGAGGTGATGCGGCGTATGGGGGAGGCCAGGCGCGGCGTCATCGTCTATCTGCGCGAGGGCTCCGTCGGCGTCGGCAGCCGCGGACGCAACCGTCCGGCCCATGGCGAGGAGCACGTGGAGGCGCGCAACCGCGAGAGCGAATGGCGCGTTATCGGCCTCGGGGCGCAGATCCTGAAGGATCTCGGCATCAGTTCGATCAACCTTATCGCCTCGCGCGAACGCCACTATGTCGGCCTCGAAGGCTTCGGCATCCGCATCGCGAAAACGGAGATCCAGTAGCGCCTGTCCGGCGACCGACACTACCGGCCCTCCGCCGCCGGTGATTGACAAGGCCGACCGATGCGGTCAGCTTCGCCGGGACAGCGAGGGGCGCCGCGATGTGGGATTTCGAGATCGGCCGCACCGTCGGCATAGTGGTGCGGACTTGGCCTTACGTGCTGCTCCGCCTCATAATCTATTCCGCCATCACGCTGGCCTACATCATCGTCAGCGGAACCGGCGCCGGCATTGGCTGGGGCGCCGGGCATGTCTTCGATGACGCCGGTGGGCCGGTCGGCCTTGCTTTCTGGGGCGGCATAGTCGGCTTCAGCCTTGTCTCGATCGTGCTCTACTGGGTCCGCGAATACATGCTCTATCTCGTCAAGGCGGGGCACATCGCGGTGATGGTCCATCTGATCGAGGGGCGCGACATTCCGGGCGGGCAGGGGCAGCTTGCCTACGGACGCGGCATCGTGACGGAGCGTTTCGCCGAGGCCAACGTCCTTTTCGCGCTCGACCAGCTCATCAAAGGAGTGCTTGCCGCCATCACCGGCCTGCTCGGCGGCATCGCCGCCTTCATCCCCATTCCGGGGCTCGACGGGTTGATCCGGATCGTCAACGCCGTCATCCGCATGTCGGTGACCTATGTCGACGAGATCATTCTCGGCTACAACATTCGTGTCGGCAGCACCACGCCGTTCGAGACCGGGCGCCGGGGCCTCGTGCTCTACGCACAGAACGGCACGACCATGGTGAAGAACGCCGCCTGGCTCACGGCCCTGATCTGGGTGGTAGGCGGCGCGATGTTCCTGATGTTCCTCGTTCCGGCGGGCTGGATCGTCTACACCATGCCCGGCCAGCCGGCGGGCTGGGTTTTCGTCTTCGCCATCGTGCTTGCCTGGGGTTTCGTCTCCGCCTTCATCGAGCCCTTCGCCATCGCCGCCCTGATGCAGGTCTATTTCCGTACCATAGAGGGGCAGGTGCCCGATGCCGAATGGGACAGCCGGCTCGAAAGCGCCTCGCGGAAATTCCGCGACCTGAAGGACCGGGCGCAGGAAGAATTGCGCGGCGCTTTCGGCAGGCCGTCGACGGCGAACTGAAGGGGATTTCTCCATCCGCGGGCTGTTGATCTCGGGGCTTTCGCACCTGCGAACATAGCCAAGCGGCCATGATCCGCCTATATGCGGGGCCATGGTCACCAGACTCTATCATCATCCCATCTTCCTCGAGCACATCACGCCGCCGGGACATCCGGAGCGGCCGGACCGGCTGAAGGCGATCGAGCGGGTGCTGGACGACGAAGCCTTTGTCGCGCTCGACCGCAAGCTGGCGCCGACCGGCGACGAGGCGGCCGTCCTGCTCGCCCATCCGCAGGAGTTTCTGGAGCGGGTGCGCGCCACCATTCCCGAGACGGGCATCGCCCGCATCGACTCCGACACGACGGCCAGCCCGAAAAGCTGGGACGCCGCGCTGCATGCCATCGGCGCAGCCAACGCCGCCGTGGACGACGTCTTTTCGGGCGCAGCCGACAATGTGTTCGTCGCCGCGCGTCCGCCGGGTCACCACGCGGAAAAGGCGACAGCCATGGGCTTCTGCCTCTTCAACACGGCGGCGATCGCCGCCCGCCATGCCCAGCGCCGGCACGGCGCGGAGCGCGTCGCCATCGTCGACTGGGACGTGCATCACGGCAACGGCACGCAGGATATTTTCTGGGACGATCCCACGGTGCTCTACTGCTCGACGCACCAGATGCCGCTCTATCCGGGCACGGGCGCCACGAGCGAGACGGGCGCCGGCAATATCGTCAACGCGCCGCTCGCGCCCGATACCGGCAGCGATCTCTTCCGCGACGCCTTCCTCTCGCGCGTGCTGCCGCGCATCGACGCCTTCCGGCCGGACCTGATCATCATCTCGGCCGGCTTCGACGCGCACCATCGCGACCCGCTGGCCTCGATCAACCTCACCGAGGACGATTTCGACTGGGCCACGGGCCAGTTGATGGAATGCGCCGGCCGTCTTTCCGGAAACCGTCTGGTCAGCCTGCTCGAAGGCGGCTACGACCTGCAGGGACTTTCGTTTTCCGTCGCGGCCCATGTCGGCCGCCTGATGAGGGGGTGAGCCATGAGCGAAGCGGCGAACGACGACATCAAGGCGATGAGCTTCGAGAAGGCGCTCGACGCGCTGGAGAAGATCGTCGACGATCTGGAGCGCGGCGACGTGCCGCTCGACCAGTCCATCCGCATCTACGAGCGCGGCGAGGCGCTGAAGGCGCATTGCGACCGCCTGTTGAAGGCCGCCGAGGACAAGGTTGAAAAGATTCGCCTTTCCCGCGACGGTAAGCCGGTCGGCACGGAGCCGCTCGACGGCGCTTGAGGCTGGGCCGCCTCTGCCAAAGGATTGAAACGAGCGCCCTATCTGCCTATACTTAGCTAGATCTAGCTAAGGAATTTCCAATGGGTATGGTGAACATGCTCGAAGCCAAGACCACGCTGTCCAAGCTAGTCGAGGCGGTGGAGAGCGGAGCCGAAGAGGAAATCATTATCGCGCGCAACGGCAAGCCGGCGGCGCGGCTGGTGCCGATTGCCGAGCCGAAGAAGAAGCGCCAGTTGGGGCTGCTCGCAGGTAAATATCCGCCTATGGATTTTGAGGCCTTTCAGGCCATGGATGCCGAGATAGAAGCCATGTTTCTCGGCGAGGAAGAGTGAGACTCCTCCTCGATACCCATATCGCGATTTGGACGCTGACCGAGCCGAAGCGCATTCCTGAGCTTCTAATGGAAATGATAAGCGATGCGGAGAACATCGTTGCCGTATCGGTCGTCGCCATATGGGAAATTGCAATAAAGCATCGATTGAGGCGTCCCGACAGTCCGCCGTTTTCCGGATATGAGGCGATCGGGCATTTCGAAACTGCCGGCTTCAATCTTCTCAGTGTCACGCCTGCCCACGCCGCCTTCGTCGAGCGGCTGCCAATGCTGCATGGTGATCCGTTTGATCGGCTGATGCTGGCTCAGGCGATACTCGAGAACATGCAGTTCGTGACTTATGATCGCCACCTCTCGCGCTATGATGTCGGCATACTGACATGGCCCTGATGAGGAGCGTCCATCCATGAGCTTCTTTCCGGCACGCGATCCCGAACCCGGCGACGCCTTCTCCTGCGATGCGCTGGAACTCATGGTGATCGCCAACGCCAAGGACATTGAGGGCTTTCCCGTTCGCCGCGCCCTGCCGACGGCCAAGCGCCGGCTGGTTGGGCCGTTCATCTTCTTCGACCGCATGGGGCCGGCGATCCTGCGCGCCGATCAGGCCCTCGACGTGCGCCCGCACCCGCATATCGGGCTCGCCACCGTCACCTATCTTTTCGACGGCAGGATCCGGCACCGCGATTCGCTCGGCACCGAGATGGTGATCGAGCCCGGCGACGTGAACCTGATGACGGCCGGGCGGGGGATCGTCCATTCCGAGCGTTCGCCGGAGGAATTGCGCGGCCACCCGCTCTCTATCTCCGGCCTGCAGACATGGATCGCCCTGCCGGACGCCAGGGAGGAAATGGCACCCGCTTTTGAGCACACGATGCGGCGCGACCTGCCGGAATTTGCCGACGGCGGCGCCAGCGGCCGCGTCGTCATGGGCGGCTTCCAGGGTCTCGCCTCACCCGTGACGGGCTATTCCGACACGCTCTACGCGGACATCCGGCTCGAAGCGGGCGCCAGCATCGACATTCCGGCCGATGCCGAGGAACGCGCCATCTACGTTCTCGAAGGCAACGTCGTCATTGCCGGCGACCGCTTTCCCTCCGACCGGCTGCTCGTCTTCCGCCCCGGCGACCAGATCGTGGTGTCGTCGGAGCATGGCGCGCATTTCATGCTGTTCGGCGGCGCCTCGCTCGGTTCGAAACGCTATATCTGGTGGAACTTCGTGTCTTCCTCCAGGGAGCGCATCGAGCAGGCCAAGGAAGAATGGAAGACCGGCAAGTTCGACATCGTGCCGGGCGACGAGGAAGAATTCGTGCCCCTGCCTGCGGGCTGAGGCGTTCACAAGATATCCTCGCTGAGAGAAATTTGCTGGCTATTTGCGCGCGATAGCCCCGAGCGCGTCACTGCTGCACATTTACATTCAGGAACATGCCCTCTATTTCGGATTCAGTTTCTCAACACGGACCATCAGCCGGATCGTGAGTTCCACCGTCGAAACACCGCTGCTCGACCGGGTACGCATCCCGGCGGACCTGCGTGCGCTCAAGGAAAGCGAGCTGCCGCAGCTCGCCGCCGAACTGCGCGCCGAGATGATCGACGCGGTGTCGCAGACCGGCGGCCACCTCGGCGCCGGCCTCGGCGTCATCGAGCTGACCGTGGCGCTGCATTACGTCTTCGATACGCCGGCCGACCGGCTGATCTGGGACGTCGGCCATCAGGCCTATCCGCACAAGATCCTCACCGGCCGCCGCGACCGCATCCGCACGCTCAGGCAGGAGGGCGGGCTTTCCGGCTTCACCAGGCGCGCCGAGAGCGAATACGATCCGTTCGGCGCGGCGCATTCCTCGACCTCGATCTCGGCCGGCCTCGGCATGGCCGTGGCGCGAGACCTCAAGGGCGGCGCCAACAACGTCATCGCGGTGATCGGCGACGGCGCCATGTCGGCGGGCATGGCCTATGAGGCGATGAACAATGCCGGCGCGCTGGACGCCCGGATGATCGTCATCCTCAACGACAACGACATGTCGATCGCGCCGCCGACCGGGGCGATGAGCGCCTATCTCGCGCGGCTGGCTTCCGGCCCCGCCTATCTCGGCCTGCGCGACATCGGCAAGAAGCTGACCTCCTATTTCGGCAAGCGGGCCGAGCGCGCCGTCTCCCGCGCCGTGGAGCATGCGCGCGGCTACGTCACCGGCGGCACCCTGTTCGAGGAGCTCGGCTTTTACCACATCGGCCCGATCGACGGTCACAATCTGGAGCACCTGATCCCGGTGCTGCGCAATGTGCGCGACCATGGCGACGGCCCGGTGCTGATCCACGTCGTCACCAAGAAGGGCAAGGGCTACGCGCCGGCCGAGGAGGCCAGCGACAAGTATCACGGCGTCAACAAGTTCGACGTCATCACCGGGGCGCAGGCCAAGGCGCCCGCCAATGCTCCGGCCTACACGAAAGTCTTCGCCGAAAGCCTGATCCAGGAGGCGCGCGGGGACGACAGGATCGTCGCCATAACGGCCGCCATGCCGTCCGGCACTGGTCTCGACCTGTTCGGCGAGGCATTCCCGTCCCGCATCTTCGATGTCGGCATCGCCGAGCAGCATGCCGTCACCTTTGCGGCCGGCCTCGCGACGGAGGGCCTAAGGCCCTTCTGCGCCATCTATTCGACTTTCCTGCAGCGCGCCTATGATCAGGTGGTCCACGACGTGGCCATCCAGAAACTGCCGGTGCGTTTTCCGATCGACCGCGCCGGCTTCGTCGGGGCCGATGGTCCGACCCATTGCGGCGCCTTCGACACGGCCTATCTCGCTTCGCTGCCGGGCTTCGTCGTCATGGCGGCTGCCGACGAGGCGGAACTGCGCCACATGGTGCGCACGGCGGCCGCCTACGATGCCGGTCCGATCGCCTTCCGCTATCCGCGTGGCAACGGCGTCGGCGTCGAGATGCCGGAACGCGGCCAGCTTCTGGAAATCGGCAAGGGCCGTGTGGTGCGCGAAGGCGCCAAGATCGCGCTTGTCTCGTTCGGCACGCGTCTCGCCGATTCGCTCCTCGCCGCCGAGGAACTGGGTGCGGCCGGTCTTTCCACCACTGTCGTCGATGCGCGTTTCGCCAAACCGCTGGACGAGGATCTGATCCGCCGCGTCGCCCGCTCGCACGAGGTGCTGATAACGGTCGAGGAGGGCTCGGTCGGCGGCTTCGGCAGCCAGGTGCTGCATTTCCTCGCCCGCGAGGGCCTGCTGGATCATGGGCTGAAAGTGCGGTCGCTGGTGCTGCCGGATGAGTTCACCGACCACGCCAAGCCGGAAAAGATGTATGCCGATGCGGGGCTGGACGCCGCCGGCATCGTGAAGACTGTGTTCGTGGCGCTGGGACAGGAAGTCAGGGCTGCCCGCGCCTGAGCGGCGACGACAGGTGGCGGTTGATACGAGTTTCGCCCTAATTGCGAATTTCCCATCTCCGTTCCAGCATCGCCAGACACCACCTGAATCACCTTCCCCGCTCTCGCCGATAACCACCTGTTTACGCTGCTCTTTCGTCCTTCGCTTACCGTTTCCCTTGGGCGTTTCTTAGCCTGCCTGCGCTAGAACCGCGCCACGGCAGGGAGACAACGACAACCATGAAGACCACGCTCGTTTGCGCGGCGGCGCTCGCCATGCTGACGGCTTCCGCGCAGGCGGAAGCCCGTTACGACCGCAAGCTCGAGGACGCCGTAAAGGCGCGGATCGCCGAGACGATCGGCGATATCCGGGGCAGCTTCGACTATGGCGCCGATGCGGAGTTCGTGCAGCCGGACCCTTTGACCACCGGCTCCGTTCCGGCGGTGCGACCGGAACGGAGAATTGATCGTGATGGGATTCGGCAGGGCCGCCTGACGCTCGCCGTGGACCGCAAGTTCGCGCGCCACGTCTTCTGACAAAACTTGCCTTCCCCGGCGGCTTTCGCCAATGAGTGTCTGAATCAAGAAACGCCAGGCCGAGGCGAAAATGATGATTTTGAGAACCGGAGCGGAGCGTACGTCTGGTACGTGAGCGCCGGAAGCGCAGAAATCGCCATTTGCAGACCGGCGTGGCGACTTCTGGATCAGACACTGAGAGCCGATGACCGCCTCCGGGAACGCCAGCCAGCGCCAGCGCCTTGACGAACTGCTCGTCAGCCGGGGCGATTTCGCCACCCGCTCGCGGGCGCGCGATGCCATTGAGCGCGGCACCGTCACGGTCGACGGGCGCGTCGCCGCCAAGCCGGGCCAGCCGGTCGCGCAAGACGCGGCGATCGTCATAGACGATCCGGCACAGCGCTACGTCTCCCGCGCCGCGCTAAAACTGATCGCCGGGCTCGACCGTTTCGGCTTCGATCCGGCCGGTTGCGAGGCGCTCGATATCGGCGCCTCGACGGGCGGCTTCACACAGGTGCTGCTGGAGCGCGGCGCGGCGCATGTGACGGCTGTCGATGTCGGCCACGGCCAGCTTGCGTCGGAACTCGCCGCCGATCCGCGCGTCACCGCGCTGGAAGGGCTGAATGCCCGCGATCTTGGCCTTGCGCATCTTCGCGCCGCGCCCGACTTCCTCGTCTCCGACGTCAGCTTCATTTCCCTGAAACTGGCGCTGCCGCCGGCGCTCGCGCTTGCCGCGCCGGGAGCGAAGGGGGTCTTTCTGGTAAAGCCGCAATTCGAGGCGGGGCGGGAGGCCATCGGCAAGGGCGGACTGCTGCGCGACCCGAATGACGCGCCGCGTGTCGCGGAGGATCTGCGCTTGTGGCTCGACGCCGTTTCCGGCTGGCGCGCGATCGGCCTCACCCCGTCACCCATCGAGGGCGGCGACGGCAACCGCGAATTTTTGCTGGCGGGAGTGAAGGACCAATGAGTTCACGCTTCCGCATCCATGGCCTCGGCGCGCAGGGCGACGGCGTCGCGCATACCGAGAGCGGTCCGGTCTTCATCCCCTTCACCCTGCCCGGCGAGGAGGTGACGGCGGCCCGCCAGAAGGAGAGGGCCGAACTGATCTCCGTGCTGGAGCCTTCGCCGGAGCGCATCGCGCCTGCCTGCCGGCATTTCACCGTGTGCGGCGGCTGCTCGCTCCAGCATATGGAGCGCGATGCCTATCTCGCCTGGAAGCGCGGCAAGGTGGTCGATGCGCTGAAATCGCGCGGCATCGACGCGCCCGTCGCCGACATCGTGCCCTGCGCGCCGGCCTCGCGACGCCGCGCCGTCTTCTCCGCCCGCCGCACCGAGCGCGGCGCGGTGCTCGGCTACAACCGCGCCTTCTCGCACGAGATTGTCGACATCGAGGAATGCCCGATCCTCGTTCTCGAGATCGAGACGAAGCTGCCACTCGTCCGCGACGTCGCGGCACGGGTCGCGCGCACGCGCCTGCCCTTCCACCTGACGGTGACGCGCACCGAATCCGGCCTCGACATCGCCGCGAGCGACAGCGGGCCGTTGACGGCGGCCGACCGCAGCGCGCTTACCGATTTCATCGTGCGGTCCGGCATCGCGCGGCTGACGGTCGACGGCGAGATCATCGTCGAGCCCAAAAAGCCGCTGGTCGATTTCAGCGGCGCCACCGTCACGCCGCCGCCCGGCGGTTTTTTGCAAGCGGTGCCGTCGGCCGAGAATGCCATGGCTGAACTTGTGATTGGCCATATCGGCAAGGCGAGAAAGGTTCTGGATCTTTTCGCCGGCTCTGGCACCTTTGCGCTGCGGCTCGCGAAATCCGCCGAGGTGCATGCGGTCGAGGGCGACGCCGCATCGCTCGCCGCGCTCGACCGCGGTTTTCGCATGGGAACCGGCCTGCGCCGCGTCACCACGGAAAAGCGCGATCTCTTCCGCCGACCGGTGACCTTCAAGGAACTCAACGCCTTCGACGGCCTCGTCTTCGACCCGCCCCGCGCGGGTGCGGAGGACCAGTCGAAGCAGATCGCGCGGTCGGACATCCCGAAAATCGCCGCCGTCTCCTGCAACCCAGTCACCCTGGCGCGCGACCTCGCGATCCTGATCGCCGGTGGCTACGCGCTGAAAAGCGTCACGCCGGTCGACCAGTTCTTGTGGTCGCCTCATGTGGAAGCCGTGGCGCTCTTGGAAAAGCCGAAGCGGCGGCGGTGAGGAATTTCCGACCTGACTGAAAAACGGTGCCGCATTGTCGGCCCGCGCGCCGGTCGCTCGTCCTCGGTGCGATACGCAGGAACCGGAGGATTTCGATGACGCCCACCATCACCGCCTTTGAACGCTCGCCCGATCGCGGGCGGGGACTGGCGCGCGATATGCGCGTCCGTTGGGCGCTTGAGGAAGTCGGCCAGCCTTATGACGTCCGCCTTGTTTCGTTCGAGGCCATGAAGGAACCGGCGCACCGCGCGGTGCAGCCCTTCGGACAGATTCCCAGCTATGAGGAAGGCGATCTCGTTCTCTTCGAATCGGGAGCGATCGTTCTCCACATCGCGCAGCGCCATGGCGGCCTGCTGCCGGAGGATGCGAATGCCCGGTCGCGCGCCATCATGTGGATGTTTGCCGCGCTCGACACCGTCGAGCCGCCGATTTTCGAGCGCACGCTGGCCATGATCCTGGAACGCGACGAACCGTGGCACGAGCAGCGCCTGCGGGGGCTCGAAGGCAGTATCCGGAAACGGCTCGACGGCCTATCCGCCCGCCTCGGCGATGCCGACTGGCTCGACGGCGCGTTCAGCGCGGGCGATCTCATGATGGTGACGGTGCTGCGCCGGCTGCACGGGTCCGGCATTCTGGAGGAATACCCGAACCTTGCCGCCTATGTCGCCCGTGGCCAAGCACGCCCCGCCTTCAAGCGCGCCTTCGACGCCCAACTGGCGGTGTTCGAGGCGGCGAGTGAATAGCCTCGATCATGCAAGCTCGCGCAAACCGGATGGGGTGTCGATGAGCGCTCGGTAGCGAACCGCCTGACCTCGGATGACTGTCGGGGGACGGTCTATCTTCAGCTCCCGATAGAAACTGTCGATTGCCGCCGGGTTCGGGTGTTCGAGCGTGAACGAGCGAAGCCGCGCGCCGAGATCGGGAAGCGAGGCGATATAGCTCGAATCGCCCCGGTGATCGATGATCGAAGGTGCCGCGCCATCCAGCGGCAGCGAGCCGTCGTCCGGTATGATGAAGGCGAAATCCGGGTTTGAGGGCGGCAAAGACACCTTCGAGCCGAAGACCGCAGCATGCTGCGAAAGAACCGCATCGATCACCTCGGTGTTCGCAACCCAGCCTCTCAAACGGCGGCCGCTCTCCCAGTCCGCCCGAATCTTCCTGACGTCATCAAGACCGAACCATCGCGACCGGCTGGGGTTCTTGCCCTCCGGATCAAGCGCCACGATCTCGAGGTAGGTGTTGTCGCCGAGTTGCAGCCGGTGATTGTGGGTGCCCATGTAGTCATGACACGTGCCGAAAGGGACGTCGAGGCCGAGGCTTTCGCGAACATGCCCAACGCCCTCCGCCAGCGTGGGAGCGATAACGGTCAGATGGTCGAGCTTCAACAAGGTGATGTCTCCGTTTGCAAGAATGTCCTATGCGTCTCGTGTCGCGACGTGCAAGCGTTCACCTGAGCCATTCATCCTTGAATTGACCCCGGATTGCGCATAGATTGACGCCACATGATCAATCTGTGTAAGGAGTTTATCATGGCTCTGGCTTTCGACATCCCCGCCTCGCGCTTCGGCGACGGCAAGGCGCCGTTCCTGTCCGCCCGTCGGGTGGCGGAACTGCTTGGCGTCACGCTGGGCGAGCTGGCGGCTCTCATCGGCGTCGCCCGCAACACGTTGGCGGCCAAGGCCGGCGCGCGCAAGGTCGATGCCGCGCTGAGTCCGGTCGTGCGCATCCTCGCCATGGCCGGCGAGATGGCCGGCGGCGACGAGCGCGCCGCCATCTGGTTCAAGCATCAGCCGCTGCCGGGCTGGGCGGGCAAGACCGCCTACGATCTCGTGCAGGAGGGCAAGGCCGACAAGGTGCTCGCCTATCTGGAGGCCGTGCGCTCCGGCGTCTATGCCTGACGGAGCCGCGCGCCACACGCTGTGGCGGGCTTTCGTGCCCCGCTGGGCCCATATGCCGCTGTCGGGGGAGGGCGCGGCGCGGTTCGGCGGCCGCTGGAACCCGGTCGGCGCGCCGACCATCTATGCGGCCTTCGAGCTGTCCACCGCCTGGGCCGAATACAACCAGTCCTTCGTCCAGCATCCGGCGCTGATCGCGCAGCTCGAACTGACCGGTGCGCGGCTTGCCGACCTCACGGAGGACGACAGTCTTGCGCGTTTCGGCGCGTCGTCCGACATCCATCGATGCGAATGGCGCGACATGGTCGACCGCGGGCTCGTACCGCCGACCTACGAGTTGCGCGAGCGGCTGCTGGCGGATGGCTGGCATGGCGTCATCTACCCGTCCTGGATGTCGCCGGGCGGCACCTGCGCCGCGCTATGGCGCTGGAACGGGGAGGGCGCGCCCCGGCTGGAGGCCATCGATCCCGACCACCGCCTGCCGAAGACGCCGGCTTCGTGGCTGTGAGGCGTCATCGGTCTGACAGGAGAGAATTGCGGTTCCATTGACTTGGCCGGTCGCCCGCATAGCTTCCGTTGCAAACAAGACTGTGGAGCGACCGATGGAAACCCAGGAACTGCATCGCGGCCGGCTGATCGATCACCTCCAGCTCGTCGTGCGCGATCTCGCGGCCAGCCGGCGTTTTTATGAGGCCGTGCTGGCGGTTGTCGGCGTGCCGATCGGCGGCAGCGCCGACACCTACTTCTGGGCGGACGAACTCTTCGTTTCCAGCGCGGACAGCGAAGCGGCCCTCGGGAAACTGACCGGCCGCCACCATCTGGCGTTCCAGGCGAAGGACACGGCGACGGTGGATGCCTTCCACAAGGCCGGCCTCGCGGCAGGCGGCAAGGACAACGGCGCTCCGGGCGAGCGGCCCTACCATCCGGGATATTATGCGGCGTTCCTGCTCGATCCGGACGGCAACAACATCGAAGCCGTGTACCATGGCGAAGCCCGCCGCAGCGCGGATTCCGTGAAGATCACCTTCTGAGAAACGTCACGCCCGCGTCCCGCCGACCGTCATCTGGTTCATTCTCAGATGCGGCTGGCCCACGCCGACCGGCACGCCCTGGCCGGCCTTGCCGCAAGTGCCGATGCCCGGATCGAGCTTCATGTCGTTACCGATCATGCTGACGCGGTGCATGGCGTCCGGTCCGTTGCCGATCAGCATGGCGCCCTTGATCGGCTGCGTCACCTTGCCGTTCTCGATCATGTAGGCCTCGGTGCAGCCGAACACGAATTTTCCGCTGGTGATGTCCACCTGCCCCCCGCCGAAGGAGACGGCATAGATCCCCTTGTCCACCGAGGCGATGATCTCTTCCGGCGTCATGTCGCCACCGGTCATGTAGGTGTTGGTCATGCGCGGCATGGGCTGATGGGCATAGCCCTCGCGCCGCCCGTTGCCCGTGGCCGCCATGCCCATCAGGCGCGCGTTCTGCCGGTCCTGCATGTAGCCGACGAGCTTGCCGTCCTCGATGAGCACGTTGCGGGCCGAGGGCGTGCCTTCGTCGTCAACGGTGATCGAGCCGCGCCGCTCGGGAATGGTGCCGTCGTCGACCACCGTCACGCCTTTCGCCGCGACCTGCGAGCCGAGCAGGCCGGCGAAGGCCGATGTCTTCTTGCGGTTGAAGTCGCCCTCCAGCCCGTGGCCGACCGCCTCGTGCAGCATGATGCCCGGCCAGCCGGCGGACAGCACGATGTCGAAGGTGCCGGCGGGGGCGGGGATCGCCGCGAGGTTGACCAGCGCCTGCCGCAGCGCCTCGTCGGTGACGAAGTGCCAGTTTTCCTCGGTCAGGAACTCGCCAAAGCTTTTGCGTCCGCCCATGCCGTAGGAGCCGGTCTCCTGCCGGTCGCCGTCGCCGACGACCACGGAGACGTTCATGCGCACCAGCGGGCGGATGTCGCTGACCGTCTGGCCGTCGCCACGCAGGATCTCGACATGCTGCCACGATGCGGCGAGCGACGCCGTCACCTGCCTGACGCGCGGATCCTTGTTGCGCACATAGGCGTCGATCTCCTGCAAGAGTTTCGCCTTGGCCTCGAAGGAGGGCGAAGCGATCGGGTTCTCGTCGCGGTAGAGATGCGTGTTGGTGCGTGCCGGCGCGTCTGCCAGCGTGCCGGAATAGCCGCCCTTTACCGCCGAGACGGCATCGGCCGCGCGAAGGAGCGCTGCTTCCGACAATTCGCTGGAATGGGCGTAGCCGATCGCCTCGCCGGCAACGGCGCGCAGGCCAAAGCCCTGATCGGTGTTGAAGTTCGCCGTCTTCAGCCGGCCATTGTCGAACATCAGCGCTTCCGCTTCGCTGTATTCGAGAAAGAGCTCCCCGTCATCCGTGCCCGCGATCGTGTCGGCCACGATCTGCTTCAGGCGGCTTTCGGAGATGTCGAATTGCTGGATGAGGGGAGTCATGCTGGAGCCTCGTCGGTATTTGCCCGCGTCATGTAGGGCGTGGACCGACGGCGCGCAATTAAGCGGCGTCAGTGCGGGGACATTTGCCCGGAATCGCTATCGTCGAGGCGGATCACTTCGGCAGGGCGGCAAAGCCCTCGCCAAAACCCTTGAGGTCGACCGGGATGCCGATACCTTCCTCCGGCGTCTGGAAGACGATGAAGGTCGCCGCCTTGCCGGTGGAGAGCGTATCGATCAGCGGCTTTTCCAGGATCACCTCGGCATAGCAGCCGTCCTGGAAGCAGCGCACGAAGTAGGCGCGGCCGATATCCTTGCCGTCGACGTTCAGCCCGAGGCCGTTGGGCAGCAGCACGCCGAGTGGCGCCAGCACGCGGAGAATCTCGGCCTTGTTGTCGGCGGTGCGCAGCACGACGACGGAAAGGCCGATCTCCGGCCGGTCGTCGGCGACGACGTTCTGCATCATCGCGCATTGCTCGGCGGTCGCGCCTGCCGGCGTGTCGCAGATGATCGACCACGCGCCATGGGTGGAGCGCACCTTGCCGGTCTGCTGCGCTCCCGCCTGCGCGGGCAACAGAGCGGAAGCGGCAAGGGCAGCCGCCAGAAACCGTTTCGAAAATCCCAAGCCCATCGAGGTCCTCAGTGAAGTCGTTCCTCAGCGAATCACGGCAATCAGTGCCGCAAACTAGCAGTAGACGCGAGGGGGTGCTGCCCAAACAGCCAATGTCGCATTTTTTCGTGATCATCGTCGCGAAATTTGCCGGAATTGCGACTTCCGTCGCCTCCGTGCGGCCTTTGACGGCTTTGCGCCGGCTTCGGAGCAGGACTGTGGCGTGCGTTCCCGCATCCATTTCGCCCGGTTGGAGCCTCGCGCGCAAAAATGCCGCACAGGGCCTGGGCCTCCTTCCTTGCGATAGATCAAAGAGTATGGTTTGAACGCGCCTCAGGGCGGGGATTCCATCTTCCGCCGGATTGGCGTTGGGGTACCCAAAACCTCCAGCCGGAGAGCATACGGGAGACGACGAGGGCGATGAGAAAACTTCTTGCGGGCGGCGCGGTCGTCGCCACTTTCCTGCAGACTGCGGCAGCCCTCGCGGACCAGCCCCATCCCTGGCAGTGGCGCTTTCAGGAGCCGGCCACGAAGATCATGGCCGAGATCGAGTGGTTCGAGGTCTATACCCTCTGGTTCATCATCCCGATCACGCTGCTCGTTCTGGTCCTGCTGGCCTACTGCATCGTCAAGTTCCGCGCGAGCGCCAATCCTGTGCCGTCGCGCACCAGCCACAATTCGCTGATCGAGGTCATCTGGACCGTCGGGCCGGTGCTGATCCTGCTCGCCATCGCGTTCCCCTCCTTCCAGCTCCTCAGCGCCCAGTACAATCCGCCGGAAGAAGCCAAGATCACCGTCAAGGCGACCGGCAACCAGTGGAACTGGGACTACGAATACCAGACCGAGGAGCCGCTTTCCTTCAACTCGGCGATCCTCGCGGACGCCGACCGCGCCGGTCTCGGCAAGGAGGACCGCGCCGTCTATCCGCGTCTTCTGGCGGTCGACAACGAGCTGGTCGTGCCGGTCAACACGCAGGTGCGCGTTCTGGTCACCGCCGCCGATGTCATGCACGCCTTCGCCATGCCGGCCTTCGGCGTGAAGGTCGACGCCGTGCCGGGCCGTATCAACGAGACCTGGTTTAATGCGGAGAAGGAAGGCCTCTACTACGGCCAGTGCTCCGAACTCTGCGGCAAGGACCACGCTTTTATGCCGATCGCGATCCGTGTCGTCAGCCAGCAGCAGTACGACACATGGTTCGCCGCGGCGAAGGCCGACCTGCCGGGCGCGAACAAGGCGCTGATGGCCGCGGTCGAAGGAACAAGCAAACTCGCGGATGCCGGCAGCCTGCTGCCGAAGACCGCAGAATAGCCAACGGAGCGGAACATGGCAGGCGCTGCAGCTCACGAGCACGAACACCACGGGCACGACCATCACGAGCACAAGCCCACCGGCTGGGTGCGCTGGGTCTATTCGACCAACCACAAGGACATCGGGACGCTCTACCTGATCTTCGCCATCTGCGCGGGCATCATAGGCGGCTTCCTCTCCGTGATGATGCGCTGGGAGCTGGCCGAGCCGGGCATCCAGATCTTCCACGGCCTCGCGTCGATGGTCTACGGTGTCGAGGGCGACGCCGCGCTCGATGCCGGCAAGCAGATGTTCAACGTCTTCACGACAGCGCATGCGCTGGTCATGATCTTCTTCATGGTCATGCCGGCGCTGATCGGCGGCTTCGCCAACTGGATGGTGCCGATCATGATCGGCGCACCGGACATGGCATTCCCGCGCATGAACAACATCTCCTTCTGGCTGCTGCCGCCGGCTTTCTTCCTCCTGCTGCTGTCGCTTTTCATGCCCGGCCCGACCGGCGCGTGGGGTGTGGGCGGCGGCTGGACGCTCTATCCGCCGCTTTCGACGCAGTCGCCCGGACCGGCGGTCGACCTCGCCATCCTGGCGCTGCACATTGCGGGCGCTTCGTCGATCCTCGGCGCCATCAACTTCATCACCACCATCTTCAACATGCGCGCTCCGGGCATGACGCTGCACAAGATGCCGCTCTTCGCCTGGTCGGTGCTGATCACCGCCTTCCTGCTGCTCTTGTCGCTGCCGGTTCTGGCGGGCGCCATCACCATGCTGCTGACCGACCGCAACTTCGGCACCGCCTTCTTCAATCCCGAGTTCGGCGGCGACCCGATCCTGTTCCAGCACCTTTTCTGGTTCTTCGGTCATCCTGAAGTGTACATCCTGATCCTGCCGGGCTTCGGCATCATCAGCCACATCGTCGCGACCTTCTCGCGCAAGCCGGTGTTCGGCTATCTCGGCATGGCCTACGCCATGGTCGCGATCGGCGCCGTCGGCTTCGTCGTCTGGGCGCATCACATGTACACGTCAGGCATCTCGGTCGACGCGCAGCGCTACTTCGTCTTCGCGACGATGGTCATCGCGGTGCCGACGGGCGTGAAGATCTTCTCGTGGATCGCCACCATGTGGGGCGGATCGATCTCCATGCGCACGCCGATGCTGTGGGCGATCGGCTTCATCTTCCTGTTCACCGTCGGCGGCGTGACGGGCGTGCAACTCGCCAATGCCGGCCTCGACCGCTCGCTCCACGACACCTACTACGTGGTGGCGCACTTCCACTACGTGCTGTCGCTCGGCGCGGTCTTCGCCATCTTCGCGGCCTGGTACTACTGGTTCCCGAAGATGTTCGGCTACATGTACTCGCCGCTGATCGCCCGCACCCACTTCTGGGTCACCTTCATCGGCGTGAACCTGATCTTCTTCCCGCAGCATTTCCTGGGTCTGGCCGGCATGCCGCGCCGCTACATCGACTATCCGGATGCGTATGCGGGCTGGAACCTGGTCTCGTCCTACGGGTCCTACCTGTCCTTCGCCGCCGTCTTCATCTTCCTCTACGGTATCTTCGAGGCCTTCTCGAAGAAGCGGGTGGCGGGTGCCAATCCGTGGGGCGAGGGTGCGACGACGCTGGAGTGGCAGCTGCCTTCGCCGCCGCCCTATCACCAGTGGGAACAGCTGCCGCGCATCAAGTAGGCGGCGGCATAGAAACAGGAGCTGCCGCCCGGCGGCGGCTCCGGCCAAACGGACGATCGGATTTCTGACGCATGGCCCTTGTCGAGGACAAGCAGTATGAGGAAGCAGGCTATCGCCTCTCGGAGGCGACGGCCGGCGACTTCATCCAGCTTCTGAAGCCGCGGGTGATGTCGCTCGTCGTCTTCACCGCTTTCGTCGGTCTCGCGGCCGCGCCGGCCGCGGTCAATCCGTTTGTCGCGGTCGTCGCCATCTGCTGCATCGCGGTCGGCGCGGGCGCCTCCGGCGCGCTCAACATGTGGTACGACGCCGGCATCGACGCGGTGATGACGCGTACGTGCACCCGGCCCATTCCGTCGGGCCGCGTCCAGCCGCGCGAGGCGCTGGCCTTCGGGCTCGTGCTGTCGGCGCTTTCGGTGATGACGCTCGGCGTCTTCGTCAACTGGCTGTCGGCGGCGCTGCTCGCCTTCACCATTTTCTTCTACGCCGTCGTCTACACCATGTGGCTGAAGCGCTGGACGCCGCAGAACATCGTCATCGGCGGCGCCGCCGGCGCGTTCCCGCCTGTCATCGGCTGGGCTGCCGTGACGGGCGACGTCAGCCTGGAAAGCGTCATCCTCTTCGCCATCATATTCCTGTGGACGCCGCCGCATTTTTGGGCGCTGGCGCTCTTCAAGTCGGACGACTACGAGCGCGCCGGCATTCCGATGATGCCCAACGTGGCGGGCGAGGCGTCCACGCGCCGGCAGATCTTCGCCTATGCGCTGGTGGTGGCGGTCGTCGGCGTGCTGCCTTGGCTTCTGGGCTACACCAGCGCCGGCTACGGCATCGTCGCCGCCGCGCTCGGGGCCGGTTTCGTCTGGTACTCGTGGAAGGTGTTGCTGATGCCGGACGGCGATCGCCTCATGCGTCCGGCGAAGGTGCTTTTCGCCTATTCGCTTCTTTATCTCTTCGGCATCTTCGCCGCCTATCTGGCCGATTCGATGTTCGGGAAGATCTTTTCCATGGGGGTCGCGTGATCGCCGTGGATATCGAAACGGTCAAGCAGACGGACGCGCAGAAGAAGGCGCAGCGCAGCCGCTCCATCGCGATCGCTGTGGCGCTCGCGGTCTTCGTCGTCATGGTCTATGTCGTGAGCATCGTGAAGCTCGGCTCGCACATCTTCGACAGGGCGATGTGAGCCGCCATGAGCCAGCCCGCCAACGCCGCCGATCCGAAGACCCGCAACGCCAATCGCGTGGTCGCGATGACCTGCGTCGGCGTCTTCTTCGGGATGATCGGCGTTTCCTATGCCGCCGTCCCCCTCTACACCATGTTCTGCCAGCTCACCGGCTATGGCGGCACGACCCAGAGGGTGGAGCAGTATTCCGATCGCATCCTCGATCAGGAGATCACTGTCCGCTTCGACGCGAATACGTCGGGCGCGCTGCCCTGGGACTTCCAGCCGGAGCAGCGCGACATCAGGATCAGGATCGGCGAGACGGCGCAGATCGCCTACAAGGCGAAGAACCTGTTCGACGCGCCGACCAGCGGCAAGGCGACGTTCAACGTTACGCCGGAACTGGCCGGCGCCTATTTCAACAAGGTCGAATGCTTCTGCTTCACCGACACGACGCTGAAGCCCGGCGAGACGCTGGACATGCCCGTCGTCTTCTACGTCGACCCGGACATCGTCGACGTTCCGGAACTGAAGCACGTCGGCACGATCACACTGTCCTACACATTCTTCCCGACCGAGGGTGAAAAGCCCGTTGCCGCCGCGCCCGCGGCCGTGCAAGGAGGGGATGCAACCAAGGCCGAGAATACCGGGGGCTGACATGGCAGACGCACACGCCAAGCATCACGACTACCACATCATCGATCCGAGCCCCTGGCCCTTCATCGGTTCCGTCGGAGCCCTGGTCACCGCGCTCGGCGGCGTTGCCTACATGCAGTACCTCAAGGGCAACGAGTTCCACCCGTTCGGCTTCAACATCGCCGGCCCGTGGATCTTCCTCGTCGGCCTGCTCATCGTTCTCTACACCATGTTCGGCTGGTGGTCTGACACGATCAAGGAAGGCCATGAGGGTCACCACACGCGCGTCGTGTCGCTGCACCTGCGCTACGGCATGATCATGTTCATCGCCTCCGAGGTGATGTTCTTCGTAGCCTGGTTCTGGGCCTTCTTCGACGCCAGCCTGTTTCCGGGCGAAGTGCATCAGGTCGCCCGGGCGGCCTATACGGGCGGCGTCTGGCCGCCGAAGGACATCGAGGTTCTCGACCCCTTCCATCTGCCGCTCTACAACACCATCATCCTGCTGCTCTCCGGCACGACGGTCACCTGGGCGCATCATGCGCTGCTGCACAACGACCGCAAGGGCCTCGTCTGGGGCCTCGCGCTGACGGTTGCGCTGGGCGTGCTCTTCTCCTTCGTGCAGGTCTACGAATACATGCACGCGCCGTTCACCTTCCACGACTCGATCTACGGCGCGACCTTCTTCATGGCGACCGGCTTCCACGGCTTCCACGTCTTCATCGGCACCGTCTTCCTGCTGGTATGCCTGATCAGGGCCATGGCCGGCGACTTCACGCCGAAGCAGCATTTCGGCTTCGAGGCGGCGGCCTGGTACTGGCACTTCGTCGACGTCGTCTGGCTGTTCCTTTTCGCCGCCATCTATGTGTGGGCGTCGGCGGGTGCGACAATCGCCGCGGGTCACTGAGTCGATTCTCGTCTAGAATGGGAGGCGGCTGCTGTCTGGCGGCCGCCTTTTCCTTTGGAGTGGTTTGATGGAAGACAGGGCGCATTGGCCTCCGGTGGACCCGATCGGGGCGGGGCTGAAGGGCCGCTGTCCACGCTGCGGCGAGGGCCGGCTCTTCTCGGGCTTCCTCAACGTGTCGGAGCGCTGCGGCGTCTGCGGCCTCGATTACAAGTTCGCGGATGCGGGCGACGGCCCGGCGATCTTCGTCATGCTCATCATGGGATTCGTCGTGGTCGGGCTCGCCCTGTGGTTCGAGGTCAGCTACGAGCCGCCGCTCTGGCTGCACTTCGTGCTCTGGCTGCCGCTGGCGGTGGTTCTGTGTCTGGTCCCGCTGCGTCTGGCCAAGGGCGTGCTGATCACCCTTCAGTATGCGAACCAGGCGGCGGAGGGGCGCCTGGACAAGCCAGATGGCAACTGAGGCGGAGCGCGAGCAGACGCCGCTCGGCTGGCCGGCCTATGCGCTGGCGCTCGCTGCCCTTGCCGTGCTGATCGCCCTCGGCACATGGCAAGTCCAGCGGCTGGGCTGGAAAGAGGACCTGCTGGCCACCATCGAGGCGCGGCGCACCTCTGCCCCTCTCGACCTCGCCGAGGTCGAGCAGCTTTTTTCCGTGAGCCGCGACGTCGACTATCAGGCGATGCGCGTGACGGGCGAGTTCCTCCACGACAAGGAGCAGTATTTTTTCGCGACGTGGAAGGGCGATACCGGCTTCTATGTCTATACGCCGCTGCGGCTGGCGGACGGCCGCTTCATCTTCGTCAATCGCGGTTTCGTGCCCTATGAGCTGAAGGACCCTGCCAAGAGGCCGCTCGAAGTGCTCGGGCCTGTCACCGTCACCGGTCTCGCCCGCAATCCGCTCGAGGGAAAGCCGTCCTTCATGGTTCCCGACAACGACCTCGGAAAGAACATCTTCTACTGGAAGGACATGGGCGCGATGGCGGCCAATGCCGGCCTCGATCCGTCATTGCTCGTGCCGTTCTTCATCGACGCGGATGCCAGCCCCAATCCGGGCGGCTTGCCGCAGGGCGGCGTGACCCTGATCGACTTGCCCAACAATCATCTTCAGTATGCGCTGACCTGGTATGGGCTGGCGGCGGCGCTGGTCGCCGTGTTCGGCTCCTTCGCATGGCGTCGCGCACGAAGCGCCAAGCCTTGAAATATGGTGCCGTACAAGTTACCTTTATAATGTGCGGATCGTCGAATATCTAACCGTTGAAGGCAGGAGCCCGTTTGCGGATTGGTTCGCCGATTTGAATCCTCAAGCCGCTGCGAAAGTGACTTCCACGCTCCTGAGGATCGAACTTGGCAACCTTGCAAGCCTTAAGTCGATTGGCGGCGGAATCCTGGAATCGCGAATTGATTGGGGGCCGGGATATCGAATCTATCTGGCACGGGAGGGAGGGGATCTCGTGATCTTGCTGACTGGCGGCACCAAGCGACGACAACAGCAGGATATAGAGACGGCGAGGGCAAACTGGAAAGACTACAAATTGCGAAGGGAATGACGGGATGCCGCTGACTCGGAATTTTAGGACCACGGTCAAGGAACGGGCCGCCGCAGACCCCGCGTTTCGAGCGGCATTGCTAACCGAGGCCGTCGAATTGCTGCTTGACGGTGATGTCGAGACTGGAAAGCGTGTGCTGCGCGATTACATCAACGCGACGGTCGGGTTTGAAAAGCTGGCGGCGGAAGTGGGCAGACCGGCCAAAAGCCTCATGCGGATGTTCGGACCGAACGGCAATCCGACCGCCGCGAGCCTGTTTGCCGTGATCAGCCACCTCCAGAAGGCGACGGGGATCAATCTGGTCGTAGCGGCGGCGTAGCCCCAAACTTACAAGTTCCTTGACATCCGGGGTCGCCGCCCGCATGTCGGCGATGCATCACGCACTGGTTCCATGCTGCAACTCACCCCCAAACCACCCCTCACGATCAGGCTCTGCCAGCCGCGCGGCTTCTGCGCGGGCGTGGATCGCGCCATCCAGATCGTCGTTCTGGCGCTGAAGAAATACGGCGCCCCGGTCTATGTGCGCCACGAGATCGTCCACAATCGCTATGTGGTGGAGGGTTTGCAGAAGCTCGGCGCGGTCTTCATCGAGGAACTGCACGAGATTCCCGCCGAGCACCGGCAGTCGCCCGTCGTCTTCTCCGCCCATGGCGTGCCGAAGTCCGTCCCGGCCGATGCGGAAGCGCGCCACCTCTTCTATCTCGATGCGACCTGTCCGCTCGTCTCCAAGGTGCACAAGCAGGCGATGCGCCATCAGCGCCTCGGCCGCCATGTGCTTCTGATCGGCCATGCCGGCCATCCGGAGGTGATCGGCACGATGGGCCAGCTTCCCGAGGGCGCCGTCACTCTGGTCGAGACGGAGGCGGAAGCGCAGGCCTTCGCGCCGCCCGCCGATGCGCCCCTCGGCTTCGTCACGCAGACGACCCTGTCGGTCGAGGATACGGCCGGCATCATCCGCGCGCTGGAGGAGCGTTTTCCCGACATGCACGCGCCGGCTGCCGAATCCATCTGCTACGCCACCACCAACCGCCAGGAGGCGGTGAAGGAGACGGCGCCGGGCGCCGATCTTTTCCTCATCGTCGGCGCGCCGAATTCGTCCAACTCGCGCCGTCTGGTCGAGGTGGCGGAGAGGGCCGGCGCGAAGATGTCGCTGCTCGTGCAACGGGCGTCCGACATTCCGTGGGAGCAGGTGTCAACCATCCGCACGCTCGGCCTGTCAGCCGGCGCGTCCGCGCCGGAGATCATCGTGGACGAGATCATCGATGCCTTCCGCGAGCGCTTCGACGTCTCGGTCGAGCTTGCCGTGACGGCCACGGAGACCGAGGATTTCCCGGTCATGCGCGTCCTGCGCGATGTCGAACTCACCACCGCCGACATGGCTTTTGTGAACGGGAATCGCTGATGGCGGTCTACACGGACATAGGCGAGATCGAGCTCGGCGATTTCCTGCGGCAGTATGACGTGGGCGACCTGCTCTCCTACAAGGGCATCGCCGAAGGGGTGGAGAATTCCAACTTCCTGCTTCATGCATCGAGCGGTGCCTATATCCTGACGCTCTACGAGAAGCGGGTGAATCCTGCCGATCTGCCCTTCTTCCTTGGCCTGATGCAGCATCTGAACGAGAAGGGCGTGAGCTGTCCGCTGCCGGTGGCGCGGCGCGACGGCGCCGTGATCGGCAAGCTGGCGGGGCGTCCGGCGGCGATCGTTACCTTTCTGGAAGGCATGTGGATGCGCAAGCCGACCGTCGCTCATTGCCGGGAGGTCGGCGTCGCGCTGGCGCGCATGCATCTCGCCGGCATGGACTTCCCGCTCGATCGCGCCAACGCGCTCTCTGTGTCCGGCTGGCGGCCGCTGTGGGAGAAGGCGCGCGACCGTGCCGACGAGGTCGAGACCGGCCTCGTCGCCGAGGCGGAAGCCGATCTTGCGCTGCTCGAGGCGAATTGGCCGGCGGACCTGCCCCGCGGCGTCATCCACGCCGACCTCTTCCCCGACAATGTGTTCTTTCTCGGCAGCGAACTGTCCGGCCTGATCGACTTCTATTTCGCCTGCACCGATACTCTCGCCTATGATGTGGCCATCTGCCTGAACGCCTGGTGTTTTGAGAAGGACCATTCCTTCAATCTGACCAAGGGAATGGCATTGCTCGACGGCTACACTTCGGTGCGGCCGCTTTCGGCGGTCGAGGCTGCGGCGCTGCCGGTGCTGTCGCATGGCGCGGCGATGCGCTTCATGCTGACCCGCCTCTACGACTGGATCAACACGCCGGCCGGAAGCCTTGTCGTGAAGAAGGACCCGCTCGAATATGTCCGTCGCATGCGTTTCCACCGGAAGGTGACGTCGTCCGCGGAATACGGGCTGCGCGAGAGGGCCGTCGCGTGAAGCGCGTGGATATCTTCACCGACGGCGCGTGCTCGGGCAATCCCGGCCCGGGCGGCTGGGGCGCCATCCTGCGCTTCAACGGCGCGAGCAAGGAATTGTCCGGCGGCGAGGCGAACACCACTAACAACCGCATGGAGCTGATGGCGGCGATCCAGGCGCTGTCGGCGCTGAAGGAGCCGGTCGAGGTCGATCTCTACACCGACAGCAACTACGTCAAGGACGGCATCGGCAGCTGGATCGAGGGCTGGAAGCGCAATGGCTGGAAGACCGCGTCGAAGCAGCCGGTGAAGAATGCCGAGCTGTGGCAGGCGCTGGACGAGGCGCGCAAGCGCCACAAGGTCAACTGGCACTGGGTGAAAGGCCATGACGGCCATGTCGAGAACGAGCGCGCCGACGAGCTGGCGCGCATGGGCATGGCGCCGTTCAAGCCGGCGCGTGCTAAGCCTGAAGCCCAGCCGACGGTAAAGCCCCGGACACCGGCCTCCGGCAAACCCGCATCCGCGTCAAAAAAGCCGCGCCGATCCTCGCAGAGCTATTAAAGCATGTCGCCCGAAAGTGGGAACCGGTTCGGGACAACGACATGCGAAAAACAAGAACTTAAAGCGTGTCACCTGATTCCGGTTCAAGGCGACACGCTTTAGAGCCCGCGCAGCAGCAGGGCCGTGCCGAAAAGCCCGATGGCGAAGACGGTGTGGCCGACGATGTTCAGCGCCCGCACCTTCACGGGATTGGGCGTGCGCGACGCGAACCAGCCGGCGCCCGTTCCCGGCTGGAGCAGGAGCCATGCGGCGAGCACCGTCACCATGCCCAGCACGAAGGCCGGCAGGAAGGTCGGGCTTGCCAGCCAGCCGGCGCCGGTGCAGGCGACGAGAATCCAGCCATAGACGACGCCGACCGCGTAGTGGAAGATCCATCCGATGGCTCGTTCGCCCGCGACCGGAGCCGCGTCGGCGATGTTGTCGTGAAAGACCTTGCCACGCTGCAGATGCGCCACCCAGCGGCCGACCATGCCCCAGTTCGGCCGCGCCTGTCCGAACACCTTGTTGAGCACGATGGCCCAGATGTCGAGAAGCGCGGTGGCCCCGGCGCCGATGGCGACGGATTTCCAGATGATGTCGAACATGTCCCCCTGCCACGTAAAACAAGCAGATAGAACAATCCCGCGATTCGGAGAAAAGCGGAAATGCTCTATGTCCCGACCGGAAACCGCCGCGCCGTCAGGCGAAGCGGCGACCGGCCAACCGCTTCCGGCGATCAGAGCTGCGTCAGTATGTGCGCCGCGCCGGATACGTCGACGCCCGGCTTGTCCTCGACATTGACGGCCGCCACCTTGCCGTCCTCGGCGATCAGCGAGAAGCGTTTGGAGCGCACGCCCATGCCATGCGCGGAAAGGTCGGTGTCCAGCCCGGCCTTCCTGACGAAATCCCCGTTGCCGTCCGCGAGGAACAGCAGCTTGTCCTCGCCGCCGGTGAAGCGCGCCCATGCCGCCATCACGTGATGGTCGTTGGTGGCGAGCACGGCGATCGTGTCCACGCCGCGCGCCAGCAGCGCGTCGTAGTTCTCGAGGTAGCCCGGCAGGTGGTTGTTGCTGCAGGTGGGCGTGAAGGCGCCGGGCACGCCGAACATCACCACCTTCTTGCCGGCGAAGATGTCGGCAGTGGTGAGGTCCTTCGCGCCGTCCGGCGTGATCGTCTTGAAAGTCGCGTCCGGCAGTTTCTCGCCCGCAGCAATGGTCATGTCGTCCTCGTCTCTCGTGGTTTCCAGGCCGAGTTAGAGATGTTGGGGCCGCGCTGCAAGAGCAGGAATGCGTGTGACGCGAATTGCCGTCCGCCGGAGCACGAACTCAGGGATAGGGCAGGAAGCCTTGCACCGCGCCGGCCTGCGTCACCAGCGTGTATGGCAGCCCCTTACCGTCCGGCCTGGGCGCCGGCCGGTCGATGACAGGAACGCTGAAGGTCGCCGCGTCGTCGGAGCCCGTTCTTTCCGGCATGCCGAGCGTATAGCCGTCGACGCCCGCGACGAACAGCTCCACGCCGTCCGCCTTGCCGGGGAACCGCGCGGTCACCTGCACCGCATCTGCTTCCGATGATACGGCCGCGACGCCGAAATTCGGCTGCGCATCCTGCGGCAGCATGGCGAACGCATCGTCCACGATCATCGCATCGTCGGGATTGTTCGGGTCGCTTGTCGGGTCAAGCGTCAGCTCGGCCTGCACCGGAACGCAGATCGTCTCGCAGGCGCCGATGAAAACCAGCGCGCCGATCGTCACCGGCTCTGCCGGCTCGGCGAGCCGGAAGCTGACGGGAAAAGCGACGGAATGCTTGTAGCCGTTCCATGGCCCGGACTCGTCGTCGAACCGCATCGGCGCGGGAAAGGCGAGCTCGGCCAAGGCTACGTTGCTGCTGCCCGACACGTCGATGCTGGGCGGCACGCCGGAGCCTCCGGGGTCGCGCCAATAGGTCTTCCAGCCGCGCTTGAGGTCGATCTGCAGCACGCCCCTGAGCAGGCCGCTTGCGTCCGGCGCTCCCTTGGTGACGATGCGCATGCGCACGCCTTCTGCCTTGTGCCATGCGCTGGAAGAGGCGAGCGCGCCGGACGTGCAGGCGAACAGGAGCGCGACGGTGGAGAGGATCGACAGGCGCATCATTCTTTTATGCAGCTTGCTCCGGTTTTGCGCGCGTTCGCCGCATCATATTCGCGTGAGGTGGACAAAGACTTTCTCATCGGCAGGAGCGGACGAAACGAAGTTTCCTCCCGCACCGCCTTCAAACCTGCCTTAAAACACGTTACGTTTGGATTTATGGATTTGTTGCGGCGAAAAAGCGCTGCAGGCGCGCAGGGATTCCTGGACGACCACTTCCTCATCGCCATGCCGGGCATGCAGGATGACAGGTTCGCGCGCACCGTGATCTACATCTGCGCCCACAGCACCGAGGGCGCCATGGGCCTGATCATCAACCAGGCGCAGAAGATGCGTTTTCCCGATCTCATCGTGCAACTCGGCATCATGAAGGAACACGAAACGATCCGCCTGCCGGCCACGGCGCGCGATTTCGTCGTGCGCAATGGCGGCCCGGTCGACCGCAGCCGCGGCTTCGTGCTCCATTCCGACGACTACCGCGTCGATTCCTCCCTGCCTGTGTCGGAGGAGATCTGCCTCACCGCGACGGTGGACATATTGCGCGCGATTTCCGCCGGGCGCGGCCCGCGTCATGCGCTCATGGCGCTGGGTTATGCCGGCTGGGGCGCCGGCCAGCTGGAAAGCGAGATCGCGGCGAATGGCTGGCTCACCTGCCGCGCCGACATGGACATGCTGTTCGACACCGACATCGACCGGAAATACGACCGCATCCTCGCCTCGATAGGCGTCGATCTCGCGCATCTCAGCGTGACCGCCGGCCACGCCTGAGCGGTTCTCCCGCCATCGCCGTCACGCCTGTGCTGGCTGATAGTGATCCTTCAGGAGCTTCAGCGCCGCGTCCGCCGACACGGGCACGCCGAACATGAAGCTCTGCGCGTATTCGCAGCCCATCTGCCTGAGTTCCAGCGCGTCGTTCTCGTCGGCGACGCCCTCGACGACGACCGAAAGCCCCAGTTCGTGCGCCATGTTGACCATGGAGCGGACAAGCACCGTGCGCTTCGGCGTCTTGTCGTCGAGAAAGCTCTTGTCGATCTTGATCGTGTCGAAGGGGAAGCGCGTCAGATAGGAAAGCGACGAGTAGCCAGTGCCGAAATCGTCGATGGAGAGGCCGATGCCGAGCTTCTTCAGCCGGTTGAGGACGTGCGTCGCCTGCTCCGGATTGTCCATGACCAGCGATTCCGTGAGTTCGAGACGGAAGCTGCGCGGGTTGAGGTTCGAGCGCGCGATGACCGATTTCACGTCGCTCACCAGATCGCGCCGAAGCAGCTGCCGGCTGGACAGGTTCACCGAGATGAAAAGCGGCGTGTCGATCGTCTGCTTCTGCCAGAGCGCGAGGTCTTCCGCCGCCTGCTGCATAGCGAAGAGGCCGAGCTGGACGATCAGGCCGCAGCTTTCGGCGACCGGAATGAAGTCCGACGGCGGGATCATGCCACGGCGCGGATGGTCCCAGCGCAGCAGCGCCTCGAAGCCGGCGACCGTGCGGTCCTCCAGCCTGACGATCGGCTGGTAGGCGAGCATGATCTCCTTGCGCTCGACGGCGCGGCGAAGATCGGATTCGAGCTGCAGCCGGTCGGTGCCGACGGTGCGGAACGCCGGCCGGAAAGGTTCGATGCGGTCGCCGCCGAAGCGCTTGGCCTGATGCATGGCGAGTTCGGCGTCCTTCACGAGGTCTTCGGCGCTCGCATTCGTCCCGGTCCAGCTTATGAGGCCGATGGAGGCGGTGAGCACGATCTCGCGTTTGGCGAAGGTGATCGGCGCCTGGATCGCCTTCTTCACCGCGTCCGCGACGCTGGCGATGCGCGCCGGGTCCTGTTCGGAAAGCAGCATCAGGGCGAACTGGTCACCGCCGAAGCGCGACAGGGAATCGCTCGGCTTCAGCAGCCGGTGCAGGCGGCGCGCGATGGTGAGCAGGATGGTGTCGCCGGCCGAAATGCCGAGCCCGTCATTCACCTGCTTGAAGCGGTCGACATCGATGACGAAGATGGTCGGCCGCACGGAATCTTCCGACTGCGCGATGGCGACCACCGCGTCCAGCCGGTTCATGAACAGCTCGCGGCTCGGCAGGCCGGTGAGATTGTCGTGCACGGCGTCGTGCAACAGCCGCTCCTCGGCCTTCTTCTGCTCGGTCACGTCGACCAGCGTGCCGACACAGCGGATCACCTCGCCGTCGGAGCCGATCACCGGACGGGCGCGCAGCGAGAACCAGTGGTAGTGTCCGTCCGCGCCGCGCAGGCGGAAGCTCTGCGCGACCTTGCCGCGCCGGTGTTCCAGCACGACGTCGAGCGTGGTGCGGAAGGTGTCGCGGTCATCGGCATGAAGCACGGGCAGCCAGTTGCGCGCCGGGCCGCCGAGGCTGTTCGGAGCAAGCCCGAGCTGCACGCTGACGTCGGGGCGGGTGACGACGCGGTCGCGCACCACGTCCCAGTCCCAGACCGTGTCGCCGGAGCCGACGACGGCAAGCGCCTGCCGTTCCAGATCGCTGAACAGCCCGTGGTTGAGCGCCCCGCCGGCGAAGGCGTGCTGCATCACCGTGAAGCCGATCAGAAGGATGATGAGGACGAGGCCGCCTCCGAGCGCCGGCTGCACGATGTCGTTGTCCAGCGCGCCGGTCACGGTCAGCCACGATCCGGCCACCCAGACCAGCACCATCATCCAGCTTGGTATCAGCATCACCGCGCGGTCGTAGCTGCGGATGCCGAGATAGACGATGAGCACCAGTCCGATGATCGCCGTGCCGGCGAAGGAGATGCGCGCCACGCCGGCCGCCACGGCCGGATCGATGGCCGCCACGCCGGCGATGGCCAGCAGTCCCAGCACCCAGATCAGCGCGCCGTAGCTGAAATGGCCATGCCATCGGTTGAGGTTGAGATAGGCGAACAGGAACACTACCAGCGTGCCGGCCAGCGCCACCTCCGTGCCGGCGCGCCATATCTGCTCGTTGCCGGGCGAGATCTCGATCACCTTGTTGAGGAAGCCGAAATCGACGCAGATATAGGCGAGCACGGCCCAGGCGAGCGCCGCCGTCGCCGGGAACATGGACGTTCCCTTGACCACGAACAGGATGGTCAGGAACAGCGCCAGCAGCCCCGAAATGCCGATGACGATGCCGCGATAGAGCGTGTAGGAATTGACCGTGTCCTTGTAGGATTCCGGGTCCCACAGATAGACCTGCGGCAGCTTGGGCGAGGCGAGTTCGGCCACGAACGTCACCACCGTGCCGGGATTCAGCGTCACCAGGAACACGTCGGAATCCGGGCTCGGCTGCCGGTCGAGCGCGAAACCCTCGCTGGGGGTGATCGCCGCGATGCGGTTGGCGCCGAGATCGGGCCAGATGACGCCGGAGCCGACGAGCCGGAAGTGCGGCGCCACGATCAGCCGGTCGAGTTGTTCGTCCGTCGTGTTGGCCAGCGCGAACACCGCCCAGTCGCCGCTCGATCGTTCGTCGTTCGCCTCGACCTCGATGCGACGCACGATGCCGTCCGGTCCGGGGGCGGTGGAAACCTGGAAATTCTCGCCCTGGTTCGTATAGATCTCGACCGCGCGGGACAGGTCGAGCGCCACGTCGTCGCGCGAAATCTTGATCGCCTCCACCGCCGACGCGCTCGACGCGAGAAAGACGAGCGCGACCAGCGTCAGCACGAACGACGCGAGGCTGCCGGGTGCGGCCCGCAGCGTCAAGAAAGAGCCTTCATCATTTCCCGCGCACATCCGTTGCGATCAGGGCGTAGAGATAATGGTCCTGCCAGACGCCGTTGATGCGCAGGTAGGAGCGGAGCAGTCCTTCGCGTTGAAATCCGGCTTTTTCAAGCACGCGGATCGACCGCCTGTTGTCTGGGATACAGGCCGCCTCGACGCGATGCAACCTCAGCGTCTGGAATGCGTGGCCGACCAGAAGCTGCAATCCTTCCAGCATCAGTCCCTTGCCGGCATAGCGCTCCCCGATCCAGTAGCCGATCTGGCCGCTCTGGGCGACGCCGTGCCGGATATTCCCCAGCGTGATGCCGCCGGCGAGTTTTCCACCGCTATTTTCGAAAAGGAAGAAGGGGAGCGCGCTGCCATGGGCGAAATCCTCGCGGTAGCGGCTGATGCGCGACCGCCATGTGGAACGGTCGAGCTCGTCGGGCGACCAGCGCGGCTCCCATGGTTCGAGGAAGGCCCGGCTTTCGGCGCGCAGCGCGGCCCATTCATGGTAGTCGCCACGCCCGGGGAGCCGCAGCGTCACCCGCGTTCCGACGAGGACCGGGCCCTCGCGGCGTTGGACAAAGGGAAGCGCGAGCATCGCCCTGTCCGATGGTTCGGAATCAGACCGCCAGCTTTTGCTCGCCGGCTGGAAGCCGCGGCAGAGTGGCCCGGATACGGTCGTAGGAGGCGAGCGCGCCGATCGGCCCGATCGCGGCGACGGTCGGCGTGGTGGAGAACAGGCGCGAGGAAAGGTCCGTCAGGCGCTCGACCGTCAGCTTCGACAGTCGGTCGACAAGCTCATCCTTCGGGATCGGACGGCCGAACAGCAAAAGCTGGCGGGCGATCTGCGAGGCGCGGCTGGCCGGGCTTTCGGCCGACATGACCAGTCCGGCGTGATATTGCGCGCGGGCGCGGTCGAGTTCCTCCTGCGAGATCATGTCGCCGGTCTTGCGCAACTCGTCGATGATGACCGGCACCAGCCTGGCGATGTCGTCCTCGCCGGTGGCGGCGTGGACGCCGAAGATGCCGGTGTCCGAAAATCCCCAGTGGAAGGCATAAACCGAGTAGCAGAGGCCACGCTTCTCGCGCACTTCCTGGAAGAGCCGCGAGGACATGCCGCCGCCGAGGATCATCGAGAGCACCTGCGAGGCGTAGAAGTCGCGCACATGATAGGCCCGGCCCTCGAAGCCGAGCACGACCTGCGCGTCCATCAGGTCGCGCTCCTCGCGGAAGTCGCCGCCGACATAGACTGCCGGCGCGGGCGCCTCATTGTCGGAGGTCGGGCGGAAGCCGCCCAGCCGCTTCTCCACCTCGCGCACGAAGGCGTCGTGCTGGATGTCGCCGGCCGCGACCGCGACCATCCGGTCTGCCCCGTATTGGCGCTCCATATAGCCGTGTAGCTGCCGCGACGTGAAGGACTTCACCGTCTCCGGCGTGCCGAGGATCGAGCGGCCGATCTGCTGGTTTCTGAAGGCGGTCTCGGTGAAGCGGTCGAAGACCACGTCGTCCGGCGTGTCGTGGGCCGCGCCGATCTCCTGCAGGATCACATGCTGCTCGCGCTCGAGCTCGACCGGATCGAATTTGGAGTCGGTCAGTATGTCGGACAGGATGTCGATCGCCAGCGGCACGTCTCGGCTGAGCACGCGCGAGAAGAACGAGGTCGTCTCGACGCTGGTCGCGGCGTTTATCTCGCCGCCGACATTCTCGATTTCCGAGGCGATCTTGAAGGCGCTGCGGCTGCTCGTGCCCTTGAACGCCATGTGTTCGAGCAGATGGGCGATGCCGTGCTCGTCGTCCCGCTCGTTGCGGGCGCCCGACTTCACCCACACGCCGAGGGCGACGGACTCTACGCTTGGAAGGGTTTCGGTGGCGACTGTCAGGCCGTTGGACAGACGGCTTACCTCAACACCCATATAGGACTTCTCCCTAGACCGTCGCCCGAGACAGGCGGCTGATGTGCTTCTCGACCGTATCGAGGTCCGAGGCGAGCACTGTGAACTTTTCGTGACGCTGCATCAAGTCCGACAGCCATTCCGGCAGTTGCGGGGTCACGCCGCAGGCGGCCCGCACCGCATCCGGGAATTTTGCCGGATGCGCCGTGCCGAGCACCACCATAGGCGCGGTTCCTGCTGCGTTTTCAGAGACATGGACGCCGGTCGCGGTGTGCGGATCGAGCAGGTATCCATTCGCCTTCAGCGTGTTCCTGATCGTCGCCGCCGTCTCGTCCATGGTCGAGCGGCCGGCGTCGAATTCGTCGCGGATCGCCTTGATGGCCGGTTCAGCGATACGGAAACCCGACGATTGTTTGAGATTTGCCATGTATCCGCGCACAGCCGCGCTGTCGCGTCCGGAAGCCTCGAACAGCAGTCGCTCGAAGTTGGACGAGATCTGGATGTCCATCGAGGGGGAGGTGGTCGCCACCACGCCGTTCATCCGGTATTCGCCGGTCGCCAGCGTGCGCGCGAGGATGTCGTTGTCATTGGTGGCGATGACCAGCCGTTCGATCGGCAGGCCCATGCGCTTGGCGGCGTAGCCGGCGAAGATGTCGCCGAAATTGCCGGTCGGCACGGTGAAGGAGACCGGCCGGTCCGGCGCGCCGAGCGACAGGGCGGAGGTGAAGTAATAGACGATCTGGGCCATGATACGGGCCCAGTTGATCGAGTTGACGCCCGACAGCGACAGCCGGTCGCGGAACCGGTGGTCGTTGAACATGTCCTTCACCAGCCCCTGGCAGTCGTCGAAATTGCCTTCGACGGCGAGCGCATGGACGTTCGCCGCGCCGTTCGTGGTCATCTGGCGCTGCTGCACCGGCGAGACGCGGCCATGCGGGAACAGGATGAAGATGTCGGTGCGGTCGCGGCCGGCGAAAGCCTCGATGGCCGCGCCGCCCGTGTCGCCCGAGGTCGCGCCCACGATCGTCGCGCGCTCGCCGCGTTCGGCGAGGATATGGTCCATCAGCCGCGCCAGAAGCTGCATGGCGACGTCCTTGAAGGCGAGCGTCGGGCCATGGAAAAGCTCCAGCACGAAGCGGTTCGGACCGATCTGCACCAGCGGGCAGACGGCCTCGTGACGGAAGGTCGCATAGGCTTCGCGCACGAGGCGCTCGAACGTCTCCGTCGCAATCTGGCCGCCGAGGAATGGCGTCAGCACCCGGATGGCGACGTCGGCATAGGAGAGGCCGCGCATGACGCGGATGTCGGCGGCGCTGAAATGCGGCCACTCTTTCGGCACGTAAAGCCCGCCGTCGCGCGCGAGTCCCGCCAGCACCGCATCGCTGAAACCGAGAACCGGGGCCTCGCCCCGCGTACTGACATAGTGCATCAAATGTCCCCTCATGCCTGCGTGGCAGATGAGCTGTGACCAAAGGGTGAAAATCGCGGTCGCTTCAGTCGCATTTTCGCCGCCCGGTTGCTATAGAGCGCGTTCGTTGCGAGGGGAAATCTCCGATTTTCGTGCCCATGAGATCCAGTTTGCTCGACCCGCGTGTTCTGCTGCTTCCGGCCTTTTCGGTCTTTATCCTTGCCGTCGCCGGGTGCCAATCGGGCGACAGCGCCAGGACGCTGGATGTCGCCGGCGATCAGAAGCCAGCCGAACAGAAGGTGACGGAGGCGGAACTCCGCGGCTTCTGCCCGCGCGTGACGCTGCGCGACGGCACCAGCTTCTTCAGCACCTACGCCAGGGGCGGTCAGGACGATCCGACGAAGGTCGTCTATCAGGCGTCGCTCAGCGACGTCTCGCGAACCTGTGTCACCGCCGACGGCATGCTGACGATGAAGGTCGCGGTCGCCGGCCGCGTCGTGCCGGGCCCTGCCTTCTCCCCGGGCACCATCACCATGCCGATCCGCATCGCGGTCACGCGGGGCAGCGAGGTGCTCTATTCTCAGCTCCACCAGCATCAGGTGACGGTGGCGGACGCTTCCTCGGCCGCGCTGTTCGTCTTCAACGATCCGAACGTGTCCTTCCCGCTGCCGCCGGATCGTGCCGTGCAGGTTTATGCCGGTTTCGACGACGGCCCGGCGAAAAAGCCGAAATGAGCCGGGCGCGGCCCGCCCGGCCGCCGCGCATCTTTCCATCGTCAGGCGTCTTCGGACCAGACCGCGAGCGCGTCTAGCAGGTTCCGGAGTTCTGCCCAGCGCCGGATCGTGGTCTCCGCACCGGCCTCGGTCAGCACATCGGCGTGGCCGGGATAGCTGTGTGATCCTCCCGTGAAGCCGATGACGCGCATGCCGGCGCCGCGCGCGCCGTGAATGCCGTGCACCGAATCCTCGATCACGAAGGTGCGCTTCGGATCGGCTCCGAACTTTTCTGCGGCGTGGAGGAACACGTCCGGAGCCGGTTTCGGCTTTGCCGTAGGCGTTTCCAGCGCCGAGAAGATGTTGTCGCCGAAGAGCGGCTTCAAGCCGACCTTGGTCAGCATCATGTTCACCCGCTCGCTGCTCGAATTGGAGCAGACGCATTTTTTCGCGGTGACGGACGCCACCGCCTCGCGCACGCCGTCGATCGCCTGCACGCTGCGCTTGAGTTCCCGCTCGACGGCCTTTTCCGCCTGATCGATCAGCGACGCCTGAAAGGGCATGCGCGCTTCGGTCTCGACCCGGATCAGTATGTCGCGGAAGGTGAGGCCGGCATAGGTCTCGGACACCTCGGCGGCAGTGATCGGATAGCCGGCCTTGGTGATGACGTCCGCCTCGATGCGCGCCGCGATGATCTCGGAATCGACGAGCACGCCGTCGCAATCGAAGATGACCAGATCGATGTCCTGCATGGAGAGAATGTTCCGGTGAGCGGGCGGTGCGCCCCTGCGACAAGGCGCGGCCCATACACCATCGCTCCCCGATCCGCAAATTTTCACGCTTCTCCGATGTTTCGGCGGGCTGCGGTTCACCGAATATTTACGCTGACGGGTAACCATAACGGCTCGTAAACAGTAACGCGTATCCGGGTTTTCTCCATGTCTGCCTTGCGTCGTGCCGAGGAGCGGCTTTCCGCGTCCTCCAGCCCCCAGTGGCTGGATGCCATCGTGAAAGGGGACTGCGTCTCCGCCCTCGAAAAGCTCCCGGAAAAATCGATCGACGTGGTCTTCGCCGACCCGCCCTACAATCTCCAGCTCGCGGGCGACCTGCACCGGCCGGACCAGTCGAAGGTCGATGCCGTCGACGATCATTGGGACCAGTTCGACAGCTTCGCCGCCTATGACGCCTTCACCCGCGCCTGGCTGTTGGCTGCGCGCCGCGTGCTGAAGCCGAACGGCACCATCTGGGTCATCGGCTCCTACCACAACATCTTCCGCGTCGGCGCGCTGATGCAGGATCTCGGCTTCTGGATTCTCAACGACGTGGTGTGGCGCAAGACCAACCCCATGCCGAATTTCCGCGGGCGTCGCTTCCAGAACGCGCACGAGACCATGATCTGGGCCTCCCGCGACCGCGACGCCAAGGGCTACACCTTCAACTACGACGCCATGAAGGCGGCCAACGACGACGTGCAGATGCGCTCCGACTGGCTGTTCCCGATCTGCACCGGCGCCGAGCGCCTGCGCGACAGGAACGGCGACAAGCTGCACCCGACGCAGAAGCCCGAGGCGCTGCTCGCCCGCGTCATGCTGGCGTCCTCGAAGCCCGGCGACGTGATCCTCGATCCCTTCTTCGGTTCCGGCACGACCGGCGCGGTCGCGAGGCGGCTCGGCCGCCACTTTGTCGGCGTCGAGCGTGAGCAGGCCTATATCGACGCGGCCAGCGAGCGCATCGCTGCCGTCCAGCCGCTCGGCACGTCCGTGCTCAATGTGATGGGCGGCAAGCGCGCCGAGCCCCGCGTCGCCTTCGTCAATCTTGTCGATTCCGGGCTGATCGCGCCAGGCACCACGCTCTATGACGCGCGCAAGCGCTGGGCGGCGAAGGTGCGCGCCGACGGCACGCTTGCAACGGATAGCTCTGCAGGCTCCATCCACCGGCTCGGCGCCGAGGTGCAGGGACTGGACGCGTGCAACGGCTGGACCTTCTGGCACTACGAGCGCAATGGCGGGCTGACCGCGATCGACGAGCTGCGCCGAATCGCCCGGCTGAGCATGGAACAGGCGGGAGCGTAGGGCAGGGCGCAGGGGACTGCGCCAGCGAGGGACGCTCCGCGAGCTTGGGTTCCTCTCCCCCACGCAGTGGGGGAGAGGTGTCACGCGCAGCGTGACGGAGAGGGGCGTCGCGTCGCCGAGGCGTGGGTCGCGAGCCCTTTTCTTCTCAAGCCTCGTTGGCCGGCGTCCGATCCCTTACGATCACCTTCTCGATGAAGCCGTTGCGATCGAGGAACACCGTTTCCTCGCCACTGCGCGCCAGTTTCACGCCGGTTTTGGCGCTGGTCGCGTTCAGTTTCCAGACCGAGCGCACGGCGCGGTCCGAGATCGCCTCTATCGTCTCGTCTGTTGCGACCTGATCGCCATATTCGGCGAAATAGGCGCGAAAGCCCGCCATGATCTTGTCGCGGCCTTCGAACACGCCGACGCCGTCCGATACATAGACCGCCGTCTCCGTGAGGAAGCGTTCGAGCGCCTTGAAGTCGAGGGCGTTCATCGCCGCGTGATAGCGCTCGACGATGTCGACAATGTCGGACGTGGCGGCGCGTTGCGCTGAAAGGTTACTCATACCTGTATTCCGTGATCGGCCAGCGCCGTCTTCAGAGCTGGCGGGTTGGTGAAGTGGATCGCCTGCCATCCGGCAGAGCGGGCTGCATCGACGTTCTTCGTATTGTCGTCGATGAAGAGGGTCGCATCCGGGGCGAGCGCGAAAGTGCTCGCGTGGAGCGCGTAGATCGCCGGGTCGGGCTTGATCAGCCTGACTTCCGCCGAAACGGTGACGCCGCGCGGCTCGTTCAGGAAGCCGAAACGCCGGCGAGCCTCGACAAAGGTGTCCGCCGCCCAGTTGGTCAGCATGGTCACGTCGCGCCCCTGCGCGATCAGTTCGCGCAGGATCGCCACCGAGTCGGCAATCTCGTAGGGCACCATTTCGTGCCAGTGGCGCCGGAAGTTGCGGATGTTCTCCGCATGCTCGGGATGCTCGGCGATGAGCAGCGCCTCGGCCTCCTCCCAGGTCCGGCCGCGATCCTGCTCGATGTTCCAGTCATGGGTGCAGATATTCTCGAAGAACCATCTGCGCTCCTCCGGGTCCGGAATGAAGCGGCTGAAGGGCAGGTTCGGATCGTAGTGGACCAGCACCATGCCGATGTCGAAGACGATATGCTTGATCTCTGCCATCAGTGTCTCCTGGCGGGAATCTTGCGGGTCGCGCCCGGAAGGGCCGCCTCGATAGCCTTTTTCATCACCGTGGGTAAAGCCTCGAAGGGCAGATCGGCCGGCGTCGACCACCACGCCTCAGGCATCCGTGCGCGGCCGTCCACCTCGGCGCGGAAGACGTCGAGCGTCAACGAGAAATGCGTGAAAACATGGACGATCTGGCCGGAAAAGCGCCAGTCGGCGGCAAAAGGAGCCGCCTCCGCGCCGGTCGCGCCGTCGAGCCGCGCCGTCCACGCCGTGCCCGGTATCTCGGCCATGCCGCCCAGCAGCCCTGTCTCGGCGCGCTTCCTCAAGAGCACGGCGCCGTCCGGCCGCACCGCCACGAAGGCCGCGCCGCGCCTCGCCGGCCTTTCCGCCTTGACGGCCTTGACCGGGAAGCGTTCCGGGTCGCCTTCGGCAAGGGCCGCGCAATCGGACTTTACGGGGCACATCATGCAGGCCGGCCGGCGGGGCGAGCAGATCGTCGCGCCGAGATCCATCATCGCCTGCGCGAAGTCGCCGGGACGGTCGGTCGGCACCAGCGCCTCGACCAGCCGCCTGATCTCCGGCTTCGCTTCCGCCACAGGACGCTCGATGGCGTAAAGCCGCGAAATCAACCGCTCGACATTGCCGTCCACCACGGTCGCCGGCCGGCCGAAGGCGATCGCCGCCACCGCTCCCGCCGTATAGGCGCCGATGCCGGGCAGGTCGCGCAATCCGGCTTCCGTATCCGGAAAGGCGCTGCCGAACGCGCCCGCCACCGTCTCGGCGCACTTCTTCAGGTTGCGCGCGCGGGAATAGTAGCCGAGCCCGGCCCACGCCTTCATCACGTCGTCCTGCGTCGCCGCCGCCAGCGCGCCGACATCCGGCCAGCGTTCCACGAAGGCGCGGAAATAGGGTTTCACAGCCTCGACCGTCGTCTGTTGCAGCATGATCTCCGACAGCCAGACGCGATAGGGATCGGGCCGCTCGCCCGCCGCGATGCGATCGGGCGGCACGCGCCACGGCAGGTCGCGGTGATGCCGGTCGTACCAGTCGAGCAGGCGCGCGGAGAGGAAAGGGGCAGTAGCCATTCCGCCGCAACTAGGTCTTTCAGGCCGCCGCTTCAACATCCATGTCCCAGCCGCTCGATAAGGCCTGCCCGAAGCAGGACCGCGACATCCGCATGCGCCCGCGATAGTCGCGCTCCAGCGCCTTCGCGAGCGCGCGAATGGAGGACGCGCCTGCCTTCTTCAAGGCGCGCAGCAGCATCCAGCGATTGAGCGTAAGCAGCCCGAACAGCATTCGGCATTCTCGAAGCCGATTGAAGCCGGCTCCACGAAGCGGTCGCCTGCGTCCAGTCTAGTAGCCATCTTCATGGCGTCTCCGAAGAAACCGCCGAACGTACCGGCATAAAGTTTGACCTCACTCATCGGCGGTCTCCTTTCACGTCGCTTCGGTGAGAGAGTGTCAGTTATCAAGTGTGAAGTTGACCCGAATGTAGGGGAGCCATTCACGCTTTACTTCGGCCCACAAGTCTATGGACGTTAACTGGCATTCTGTTTCATCTACGTCACCCTCGCCGGTTATGACCGTAAGGACCTCGCTGCTTTGCACGGGTATCAATCCACACCATGAGCCTGTCGCGGGGACTAGGGAATTCGCAGCAAAATCCAACTTGTGATCGACCAACCATAGCTCCCAGCCGAGAATTCTGATCCCGTCGATGCGGCATGACGCTAGGAAGGGGGATATGTCAGCCGGAACAAAACCCATTTCTCCATTGCCGGCTAGGAATGCCCGGGCTTTCACGTCTTTGGGAAGTGATGCTGGATACCTCATCATTGGAACGTATTTTGGGTGCGCGAAGGTTCGCAATGGTCCGCCACAAAATTTCAACTGGGATACTACCCGAAGCAGCAAGCCGAGCGGTTGGCACAGTTTGCACCGCGGGATATTAACCCATATGGCCAAATTCGCGCCTCGTCATCCGGTCGCCGTCAGCGATCTCGTCACCGACGTGCTCGATCCGGTGCTGCGCAAGCGCGCCGGCATTTCCGTCGGGCTGGTGCAGTCGTGGGAGGAGATCGTCGGCGCGCGGCTGGCGGCCACCTCTCGCCCGCTGAAGATACAGTGGCCGCGCCGCGCGGACGACGGCGATCCGTTCGAGCCGGCCACGCTGGTCGTTGCCTGCGAGGGGCTGGCCGCGCTGCATATCCAGCACGAGACGACGGAGATCATCGGCCGCGTCAATTCGTTCCTCGGCTTCAACGCGATCGGCCGCATCCGCATCGTCCAGAAGCCGGTGCACGCTGCCGGGCCGGCCCCGCGCCCGAAGCCCCGGACGATCACGGAAACGGAGGCCGCCGGGATCTCCGCGAAGGTGTCGCGGATCGAGGATGACGGCCTGCGTGAGGCGCTGGCGCGCCTCGGGCGTTCGATGCTCGGCGAAAAGGCGCGAAAAACCTGAGCAAATGCCTCATTCGTGAACGATATGCGTGCTTTGGCGATTGGATTGCCCGCGAGAATGCCGTAATTCGCGCGGCATCTCGCCTTTTCGCCCTCTCTCGGTACAAAATCCCATTCGCTTTCAGGTGATTCGATGATCCGTTCCATTTCGCGCAGGCAGTTGGTCGTCTCGCTGGCCGTCGTTTCCGTGGCGTCGCTGCTCGCGGCCTGCGGTGATTCCGACAAGGCGGAAACGCCGCCTTCCACCGAGACGCCGCCTGCCGAAACCAAACCCGCCGAGACTAAGCCCGTGAATGTGCCGCAGCCTGCCGGCACTGTCGACGTCGCCAGGCTGATGGAGCCCGGCGCGCTGCCGGAAAAATACCTCGGCAAGGAGGACGCGCCGGTCACCATCGTCGAATATGCCTCGATGACCTGTCCGCACTGCGCGCATTTCCATGAAACGACGCTGCCGGAGCTGAAGACGAAATATATCGACACCGGCAAGGTGCGGATGGTTTTCCGCGAATTTCCGTTCGATCCGCGCGCGGAAGCCGGCTTCATGCTGGCGCGGTGCTCCGACGACAACTACTTCCCGATGATCGACGTGCTTTTCAGGCAGCAGAACAGCTGGGCCGGCGTGGAGAATGCCAAGGAAGCGCTGCTGCAGATCTCGAAACTTGCCGGTTTTTCACAGCAGAAGTTCGAGGAATGCTTGACGAACCAGAAGCTTCTCGACGACATCAGGTCCGTGCGCACGCGCGGCGCGAACGAGTTCAAGGTGGATTCCACGCCGACCTTCTTCATCAACGGCAAGCAGTACAAGGGGGCCCTGTCGATTGCGGAAATGTCGGCGATCATCGACCCGCTGCTTTGACGCACCCGCGCTGATCGTTTCCGGCGTCGGCGCTTCCGTGCGCCGTTCGCCCTGTGCCGAAGGTCGGAGACCTCCCGCATGAGGTTTTCCCGCCTTCGCCTGCTGGGCTTCAAATCCTTCGTCGAGCCCGGCGAATTCGTCATCGAGCGCGGCCTGACGGGCATTGTCGGGCCGAATGGCTGCGGCAAGTCGAACCTTGTCGAGGCGCTGCGCTGGGTGATGGGCGAAAGCTCCTACAAGAACATGCGCGCGTCCGGCATGGACGACGTCATCTTCTCCGGCTCCGGCACGCGGCCCGCGCGCAACACCGCGGAAGTCACGCTCTTCCTCGACAACTCGGACCGCACCGCGCCCGCCGCCTTCAACGACGCCGACGAGTTGCAGGTGTCGCGCCGCATCGAGCGCGAGGCCGGCTCCGTCTACCGCATCAACGGCAAGGAAGCGCGCGCCAGGGACGTGCAGCTTCTTTTCGCCGACCAGTCGACCGGCGCGCGCTCGCCCTCGATGGTCGGGCAGGGGCGCATCGGCGAGCTGATCCAGGCGAAGCCGCAGGCCCGCCGCGCCCTGCTGGAGGAGGCCGCGGGCATTTCCGGTCTGCACACCCGCCGCCACGAGGCGGAACTGCGCCTGCGCGCCGCCGAGCAGAATCTTGGCCGGCTGGACGACGTCGTCGGCGAGTTGCAGGCCAGATCGAGAGCCTGAAACGGCAGGCGCGGCAGGCCTCGCGCTTCAAGAACCTGTCGGCCGACATCCGCAAGGCGGAAGCGATCCTGCTGCATCTGCGCTGGACGCAGGCCAAGGCGGCGGAAGCCGAGGCGCAGTCGGCGCTGTCGGCGGCCACCGCGCTGGTCGGGGACCGCGCGCAGAGCCAGATGAACGCCGCCAAGGATCAGGCGGTCGGCGCCCATCGCCTGCCGGAACTGCGCGATGCGGAGGCCGCCGCCGCCGCGGCGTTCCAGCGCCTGTCGATCGCCAAAGGGCAGATCGAGGAGGAGGCGAACCGCATCCGCAGCCGGCAGGCCGAGCTTGAGCGCCGGCTTGAGCAATTGCAGGCCGACATGGCCCGCGAGGACCAGATGCTGCGCGACAATGCCGACGTGCTGCAGCGTCTGCTGTCGGAGGAAGAGAGCCTGACGGCCGAACATGCCGGCGCGCCGGAGCGCGAGATCGCCGCCCGCGCCGCGCTGGAGGCGGCGGCGGCCGTGCTTGCCGCCAGCGAGGCCGCGCTCGCAAAGCTCACCTCGGAGCGGGCCGAGGCCGTCGCCAGCCGCACCCAGCTCGAACGCCAGATGCGCGACACCGCCGAGCGTCGCGATCGCGTCGGCAGGCAGCTTGCCGATGTCGACCGCGACCTTGGCGAGGTCGCGGCGCGCATTTCCGCGCTCGCCGATCCGGCCGAGAAGAAGCTTCTGGTCGATGCCGCCGAAAAGGCGCTGGCCGATGCGGAACTCGCCGCCGCTGCGGCTGAAAAGGCCGTCGGCGAGGCGCGCGCGGCCGAAACCGCCGCCCGCCCGCCCTTGCAGGAAGCGAGGGCGGCGCTTGCCAGCATCGAGACCGAGGCGCGCACGTTGGCGAAGCTGCTCAACGCGGCTTCCGGCGGGCTCTTTCCCTCCGTGCTGGAGCAGATTTCCGTCGATCGCGGCTTCGAGACCGCGCTGGGCGCCGCGCTCGGTGACGATCTCGACGTGCCGCTCGACCGCAGCGCGCCGGTACACTGGGGCGACACCGACGTCGCGCCCGGCGACCCCGCGCTGCCGGAAGGCGTCAAAAGCCTCGCAAGCGTGGTGCGCGCCCCGCGCCAGCTTGCCCGCCGTCTGGCGCAGATCGGCATTGTCGAGGCAGCTGACGGTCCACGCCTTCAGGCGCTGCTCGCGCCCGGCCAGCGGCTGGTGACGCGCGACGGCGCTCTCTGGCGGTGGGACGGCCTGACCGCCAGCGCCGACGCGCCCACCGCCGCCGCGCTCAGGCTGGCGCAGAAAAACCGGCTGGCCGAACTTGAGGTCGAGGCGCTTGCGGCGACGAAGTCGCTGCGCGCCGCCGAGGAGACGCTTGCCGCCACCGAGACCGCCGTGCGCCAGCGTGTCGAAACGGAAAAGGCGGCGCGGCAGGCATGGCGGGATGCGCAGAATGCGGTCGGCGCGGCCCGGGATGCGCTGGCGAAGGCCGAACGCGCGGCCGGCGAACTGGTGAGCCGGCGGTCCGCGCTGGACGAATCCCGCACCCGCCTCGCCGAAAGCCATGCGGAGGCGGTCGCCGCGCATGACGACGCAGCAAAACTCTTCGCTGCCGCTCCGGACGTGTCGGAGCTACAGGCAAGCCTCGATCGCGCTTCTGCCGCGGTCGCAGGCGATCGCGGCGCGCTGGCCGAGGCGCGGGCGGCACATGACGGCTTGAAGCGCGACACCGAGGCGCGGGAAAAGCGTCTCCGCCAGATCGCGGACGAGCGCCAGACCTGGGTTAAGCGGGCCGAGAACGCTGACCGCCAGATCGCCTCGCTTTCGGAGCGACGCGCCGAGGCGCAGGCCGAGCTACGGTCGCTGGAGGACATTCCCGACGAGATCGACGCGAAGCGCCGCGCTCTGCTCAGCCAGCTGAAGCAGGCGGAGGACCTTCGCAAGGAGGCGGCCGACCGGCTTCAGGAGGCCGAGACGCGGCAGGCCGCGCTCGACAAGGCCGCCACTGCCGCCATTCAGGCGCTGGCCGAATCCCGCGAGGGCAGGGTGCGTGCGGAGGAGCGGCTGACCGCCGCCGACGAGCGTCGCCGCGAGGTCGAGGCGCGCATTCAGGAGGCGTTGGCGATCCCGCCGCATCTCGTGATCCGCCAGACGGGGCTCGGGCCAGATGACCCGTTGCCGGACATGGCCGAGGTCGAGCGCCAGCTCGATCGGCTGAAGATCGAGCGCGAGCGGCTCGGCGCCGTTAATCTGCGCGCCGAGGAGGAGAAGCCGGAAATGTCGGAGCGGCTGGAGACCATCGTCTCGGAGCGCGAGGACGTGATCGAGGCGATCCGGAAGCTGAGGCAGGCGATCCAGAACCTCAATCGCGAGGGCCGCGACCGGCTGCTCGCCGCCTTCGATGTCGTGAACGGCCATTTCCAGCGCCTGTTCACGCATCTTTTCGGTGGAGGCACCGCCGAATTGCAGTTGATCGAGTCCGAGGACCCGCTGGAAGCCGGCCTCGAAATCCTCGCCCGTCCGCCCGGCAAGAAGCCGCAGACCATGACGCTGCTCTCCGGCGGCGAGCAGGCGCTGACGGCCATGGCGCTGATCTTCGCCGTCTTCCTCACCAATCCCGCGCCGATCTGCGTGCTGGACGAGGTGGACGCGCCGCTTGACGATCACAATGTCGAGCGCTTCTGCAACCTGATGGACGAGATGGCGCGCACGACCGAGACGCGCTTCGTCATCATCACCCACAACCCGATCACCATGAGCCGCATGGACCGCCTCTTCGGCGTCACCATGGCCGAGCAGGGCGTCAGCCAGCTCGTCTCGGTGGATTTGCAGACGGCGGAGCAGATGCGCGAGGCCGTTTGACAGCCGGCAAATTGTGAGAAGAATGGCGCTGGGCTTGAGGTTCAGCGGCTATGCCGCCCATATGGTGAGTGTGGCGGGTGATTGCGTTTCGATGGTTTGCCTTTATTGCCATTCATGCATTTTGCCTGATCGGCGCACAAGCGATCGCGCAAGAGCAGCCATCAGGGTCAGGGACTGGTTTTTACGTCACCTCCGACGGTTGGATCGTCACCAACGCGCACGTGGTTGAAAATTGCGCGCGCATCAAGGTTGTTGGCCGCGGTGAAGTTGCTGAATGGAAGATCGACGCCAAAAATGATCTCGCTACGCTGCAAAGCCCCGGTGCCACAACCGCTCCGATTCCAGTAAGAGGTGAACCTCGTCTCGGTGAGGATGTCGCTGCGTTGGGATATCCACTCGCGAGCATACTTTCTTCATCCATCAAAATCACAACCGGCAATATAAACTCGTTGCTTGGGATGGCGGACGATACGCGATATCTCCAGATATCTGCTCCGGTTCAGCCGGGAAACTCCGGCGGCCCTGTCGTCGACAGGAGTGGTCATCTTGTAGGTGTTGTGACGGCCGGTCTGAAGGCCGGAGCGTCCGGCGACTCTTCCGTACCGCCGCAAAACGTGAATTTTGCCATCAAAGCCAGTGTTTTGGAGATTTTTCTCCAAAGCAGAGGGATTGCCTTCCTCAAGGCCGACACGCTCGAAAACACGTTGACGACCGCAGATTTGGCGGAAAGGATCGCGCCCTCGGTCGTGCAATTGCTTTGCTACGCGGCAGAAAAATCGGCCACGGCGCCTCCGGTTCAAAGTGAAACGAGGCCGGTGGCCTTGGAGCCTTTCAAGCCGCTTCGACAACTGGATAACCGGGATGTAATCGGTTTTGACTATGCAACGCTTAAGGATGTGTCGGGACAGCAATGTCTCGATGCCTGCAAAAAAGACAGTCGCTGCTTGGCAGCCACCTACAACAAGCCGGCCAAATATTGTTTTCTGAAGAACGGCGCTGCGGTCACGGTGGTCAACCGTGACGCACTCGGGATAATTTCGGCCGATATAGCCGCAGGTATACTGGAAACCGGATTCGCTATCGCCTCCGATCGCGACAAGCCTGGAGGCGATTATATGCACCTCCGACAGTCGTCGTTCGTCGGCTGCTTTGTAGCGTGCGCACAAGACCAGCGCTGTCTTGCATTCAGCTATGTACGCAAGAACCATTCTTGTTGGTTGAAGGCGCGTGCTGGAGCGACAGTAAGGCGCACCGGTGTTGACCTCGGCGTCAAGTAAGCGCGTTCAACGGACTTCACAACACCGGCCCCAGCATCGCGATGGTGTTGTTCCACAATTGCCGGGGGGTGCTCCAGCGGATGACGGTCTGCTTGTGGATGCGGATGGAGTCGGCGATGTAGCTCTGCTGCCGCCGGCGAATCTGGCCCGTCAGGCCGACATCCAGCAGAAGGATGTTGTTCTCGGAATTGAGCTCGAAACTGCGGCGGTCGACATTGGCCGAGCCGATCAGCGTCAGTTCGCCATCGACGGTCATCGACTTGGTGTGCAGCAGGCCCGGCGTATATTCGTGGATGTTGACGCCGGCATCGAGCAGGTCGCGATAATAGCTGCGGCTGGCGGCCGCCACGATCCAGGAATCGTTGCGGCGCGGGAAGATGACGGTGGTTTCCACCCCGCGCCGCGCGCTGGCGCAAAGTGCTGCCTGTATCGGTTCGTCCGGTACGTAGTAGGGTGTCGTGATCACCAGTTCGCGCTTGGCCGCGTTCATCAGCGACACGAAGATTTCCGGCATCGAGGAATAGCGCACCGTCGCCCCGGTGCCGATGACCTGCGCCGTGAAGCCGTGGTCGGCGCGCTCAACGGGTTCGGCCATCAGCGCGCTGAGATCCTCCTGCACATGCGCCATCCAGTCGCTGGCGAAGAGGTGCTGGTTCTGCCGCACCACGGGTCCCTCGAAGCGCAGCATGATGTCGACCCATGGGGCGAAGCGGGCTTTTACCGCGAAAGCCGCGTCGGCGCAGTTCTGGCTGCCGCAATAGGTGATGGCATTGTCGATCACCACGATCTTGCGGTGGTTGCGCATGTCGATGCGGCCGCGGAACGGCCGCAGCAGCGGATTGCCGATCGGCAGCGCCACGGCGAGCCGGGCGCCAGCGTCGCCCATCGCCTTCCAGTGCGGCGAGCGGATGAGCGCGCGCGAACCGAGATCGTCCACCATCACGCGGCAGGTGACGCCCCGCGCCACCGCGCGTTTCACCGCCTCGACCATCTTGAGGCCGCTGGTGTCGGCGAGCCAGATGTAGAAGAGGAGATGCACGTGTTCCGTCGCCGCGTCGATATCAGCGATGATGGCGTCGATCGCGGCCTCCGAGTTTTCCAGGAGCACGGCGCTGTTGCCGTCCGTCGGCGCATAGCCGCTGATCGAGCGTCCGACCACGAACGGCACTGCATAGCGCTCGGGGACCGCCGCCTCGCCGATGTCGGCGCTGAGCTGCTCCATCGCCGGCAGACGCTGGAGAGCCTTGCGGAAGCGGGCGACGCGATGGCGGCCGATATTGGCTTCGCCGAACAGGAGGTAGGCGATGATGCCGACGGCCGGCACGATGATGATGACGATCACCCACGCCAGCCGCGACGCCGGCTCGCGATGCGGCCTGAGCAGCGAGCGCAGCACGAAGTATATCTGCAGGATGAGCAGAACCCCGAAGCTGAACCAGGCGGAATAGACGGACTCGTTCATGCGGCTGGTTGTCGGCTCCCCGGGTCGATAGCCGCAAGCTTACAGTCGTGTGCGGATCAATTGCAAAGCGTCAAAAGATGCCGCAGGTGCGGCGCGAGCCTTCCGTCGCGATGGGTCACTCTCCCCACACCGCCAGTTCGTTGCCCGCCGGGTCCCTGAAATGGAAGCGCCGCCCGCCGGGGAAGGAGAAGATCGGCCTGACGATCGCTCCGCCCGCATTTTCCACGGCTTCCAAGGTCTCCTCCAGCCGCTCCGAATAAAGCACCGGCAGCGGCGCCTTCGGCCCTTCCGAAGCGTCCGTGTGGAAGCCGCCTTCCAGCCCTTCGTCGAAGGCGGAGTAGGTCGGCCCGTAGTCGGTGAATGACCATGAGAATGCGGCGCTGTAGAACGATTTGACGCTGTCGAGCGTGCCGCCTGTCGCCGGCATTTCGAGATAGTCGAGCTTGCCCGTCTTGCGCATCGTCGCCTCCTGTGTTCTTGTTATGTTCTAGTCTGAATCGAAAGCTGAGACAAGCCGGCCAAGTGATTCTTTTCGCTAATCGATTTGAGCACGCCTCGCGTCTTCAAGCCGGTTGCCTTTTGCAGTGCACCAACATAACGGTCGCCCAGCGATGCAGCCTCTGAAGATGCGGGAGGATCGATGACGAAGTGGGTCTACACCTTCGGGGACGGCGCGGCCGAAGGGCGCGCGGGCGACCGGAACCTGCTCGGCGGCAAGGGCGCGAACCTTGCCGAGATGTGCAGCCTCGGCCTGCCGGTGCCGCCCGGCTTCACCATCACCACCGAGGTTTGCAACTATTTTTACGCCAATGGCCGCACCTATCCTTCGAGCTATGAAGCGGAAGTCGATGCCGCGCTGGGGCACATCGGCCGCCTGACCGGCAAGCGCTTCGGCGATCCCGAAAACCTGCTGCTCGTCTCCGTGCGTTCCGGCGCGCGCGCCTCCATGCCGGGCATGATGGACACGGTGCTCAATCTCGGCCTCAACGACGAGACGGTGGAGGCGCTGGCGCGCGAATCCGGCGACGCCCGCTTCGCCTATGACAGCTACCGCCGCTTCATCCAGATGTATTCCGACGTCGTCATGGGGCTCGACCATGAGGTCTTCGAGGAGATCCTGGAGGACGAGAAGGCGCGGCTCGGCCACGAACTCGACACCGAGCTTTCCGCCGCCGAGTGGCAGCAGGTCATCAGGCTCTACAAGGCGAAGGTCGAGGAGGAGTTGGGCGAGCCTTTCCCGCAGGACCCGCGCCGCCAGCTGTGGTCGGCCATCGGCGCGGTCTTCGCGAGCTGGATGACGCCGCGCGCCGTCACCTATCGCCGCCTCCACGACATTCCGGAAAGCTGGGGCACGGCCGTCAACGTGCAGGCCATGGTCTTCGGCAATATGGGCGAGACGTCGGCCACCGGCGTCGCCTTCACCCGCAACCCGTCGACCGGCGAGAAGGCGCTCTACGGCGAGTTCCTCGTCAACGCGCAGGGCGAGGACGTGGTGGCAGGCATCCGCACGCCGCAGAACATCACCGAGAAGGCGCGCATCGAGGCCGGCTCCGACAAGCCGTCGCTGCAGAAGCTGATGCCCGAGGCGTTCGCAGCCTTCGTCGACATTTCCGACCGGCTGGAGCGGCACTACCGCGACATGCAGGATCTGGAGTTTACGATCGAGCGCGGAAAACTCTGGATGCTGCAGACCCGCTCCGGCAAGCGCACCGCCAAGGCGGCGCTGAAGATCGCCGTCGAGATGGTCGGGGAGGGGCTGATCAAGCCCGAGGAGGCGGTGTCGCGCATCGACGCCGCCTCGCTTGACCAACTCCTGCATCCGACCATCGACCCGAAGGCGGAGCGCCATGTGATCGGCATGGGCCTGCCTGCCTCGCCCGGCGCGGCCACCGGCGAGATCGTGTTCTCCTCCGACGAGGCCGAGGAGGCGCGCGGGCAGGGTCGCAAGGTCATCCTCGTCCGCGTCGAGACGAGCCCGGAGGACATTCACGGCATGCACGCCGCCGAAGGCATCCTGACCACGCGCGGCGGCATGACCAGCCATGCGGCGGTTGTGGCGCGGGGCATGGGCAAGCCCTGCGTGTCGGGCGCGGGCGGCCTGCGCGTCGACATGAAGGCCGGCACGCTGATCGCCATGGGCGTGACCCTGAAGAAGGGCGAGATCGTCACCATAGACGGCGCGACGGGCCAGGTGCTGAAGGGCGCGGTGCCTATGCTCCAGCCGGAGCTTTCCGGCGATTTCGCCAAAATCATGGAGTGGGCCGACGGCGCGCGCCGCATGAAGGTGCGCACCAATGCCGAGACGCCCGCCGATGCCCGAATGGCGCGCTCCTTCGGCGCGGAAGGCATCGGGCTCTGCCGCACCGAGCACATGTTCTTCGACGGCGACCGCATCGTCGCCATGCGCGAGATGATCCTGGCCGACACCGAGGCCGGCCGCCGCGCGGCGCTGGCGAAGCTGCTGCCGATGCAGCGCTCGGATTTCCTCGAACTGTTCGAGATCATGGCCGGCCTGCCGGTGACGATCCGCCTGCTCGATCCGCCGCTGCACGAGTTCCTGCCCAAGACCGAGGAGGAGATCGACGAGGTGGCGGCGGCCATGAACGTTTCGGCCGAGAAGCTGCGCCAGCGGACGGAAGCGCTGCACGAGTTCAACCCGATGCTCGGCCATCGCGGCTGCCGGCTCGCCGTTTCCTATCCGGAGATCGCCGAGATGCAGGCGCGCGCCATCTTCGAGGCGGCCGTGGAAGCGGGCCGGAAGACCGGCAGCCCCGTGGTGCCGGAGGTCATGGTGCCGCTGGTCGGCCTCAAGGCCGAGCTGGACTACGTCAAGGCGAGGATCGATGCCGTCGCGGCCGAGGTGGCGGAGGCGGCAGGCGCGCCGATCGACTATCTGACCGGCACCATGATCGAGCTGCCGCGCGCGGCCCTTCGCGCGCATGTCATCGCCGAGACGGCGGAGTTCTTCTCCTTCGGCACCAACGACCTGACGCAGACCACCTTCGGCATCAGCCGCGACGACGCCTCGTCCTTCCTCGAGGTCTACCGCCAGAAGAACGTCATCGAGCAGGACCCGTTTGTGTCGCTCGACGTCGACGGCGTCGGCGAGCTGGTGCGTATCGCGGCGGAGAAGGGCAGGGCGACGCGCCCGGACATCAAGCTCGGCATCTGCGGCGAGCATGGCGGCGATCCGGCGTCGATCCGCTTCTGCGAGGAAGTAGGGCTCGACTACGTGTCCTGCTCGCCCTTCCGCGTGCCGATCGCCCGGCTGGCGGCGGCGCAGGCGGCGATCGCCGCGCGGAAAAAGAAGCCCGGCTGAGCCTCTGGCCCTGCTAGGCTATACCCATTTCGCAAATTGGTTATAATGCCTTGACTGAGCATTATAACCAATTTGCGAAATGGGTTTAGCTTCGTGGGTCGCCAGCTCGATATCATCTACACGACGATGGTGGCGGAACTGCTCGATCGGGCGCTGGACGCCCAGTTCGATCAGGACTTTGCCGAGACGGGGTCATTTATCGAAGTTCCCGTCCGGGGTAGACGTTATTGGTATTACAAGCCTTCCCGGCGCGACGGCGAGGACGGGAAGCGCAAGTATGTCGGTCCGGTGGACGACGAGCAACTTTCCCGGCGCGTCAGAAAATTCCGGGAATTGAAGGACGATTTTCAAGCGCGCCGCAAGATCGTTTCGACGCTTGTCCGCGAAGCCGGGCTTTTCAGCCCCGAAAGGAGGGTGGGGGATCTCATCGAAGCATTCTGGAAAGCCGGTCTGTTCCGCCTGCGCGCCTGCCTTGTCGGCACCGTGGCCTATCAGACTTACGGCGCTGTCCTCGGCTATCGGTTCCCCGGCGCAGCAATGCAGACCGGCGACGTGGATGTGGCGCAGTTCCACTCGATCTCCGTGGCTGTTCAAGACACAATCCCTCCGATTCTGGAAACGATCCAGTCGGTCGACAGCAGCTTCCGGCCCGCGCCCGGTCTGAATGACGCACAGGGGTCTACCAGATATGAGGCCGACAATGGGCTGCGGGTAGATTTTCTGACTCCAAATCGTGGCAGCGATGAATTTTCCAGAAAGCCCGCCAGGATGCCGTCCCTCGGTGGAGCAGTGGCAGAACCGCTCCGTTTTCTGGATTTCCTCATCCGGGAACCGGTTCGGACCGTCCTATTGCACAATGGCGGTGTTCCGGTGATCGTGCCCGATCCGGCTCGCTATGCCGTTCACAAACTGATCGTGGCGGCAAGGCGACCGATTGGCAGCGGCAAGGATTTGAAAGACCTCATGCAGGCTGAGAATATCGCTGAAGCGCTGATCGCCTGCGCGCGCCAACGCGATCTCGCCGACAAGTACGGCGAGGCGTTGCAGCGTGGACCGGCTTGGCGTGAAGCCATTGCCGGTTCCTTGTCGCGCATGCGTTTTCTGAACATGAAATTCGCGCCGGACCTGCTCGATCCTGCCTGATTGACGGCATGTCCGCTGTCTTGCCGTGCAGATCGCTGCTCGTTGCTCAAATATCCGCCGTCTCGCCTCCGCGCGGCGTCGCCTCGATCCGCACCTTGTTCGGATAGAAGGCGCCGTGGTCCTTGATCCTCAGCATCTCGTCGAAAGGCGAACGGTAGGCCCACATGACGTCGCGCGTCGCGTTGCCCGATGCGGACACGTTCCAGTAGGACGCGTCGCCCTTGAAGGGGCAGTGCGTATGCGTGTCGGACGGCGTCAGGAACTCGAAATAAATGTCCTCGAACGGGATATAGAAGACAGGATCGTGATTCGCCTCGCGCAGCAGGAGCGCTCTTTCCGTCGAGGCGACAACCGCGTCGCCGAAGGTGACCACCACGACGCCGTCGAAGGGCAGGGCGGATATCCCGTGTTCCGGATGATCCCTGAAGCCGGGTGAGGGGTTCACGGAAATATTCATCTGAGCCTCCAGTCGCTTGCTCAGGCCCAAACGCGCCCGCTGCCGGGACGTTCCCGTTGCATGCGCCGTAGAGCGGCGCTCAGGCAGCCCTGGCAAGTCCCTCCTTCGCCACCCAGGCTTCCGCATCCGCCAGAGCCAGTTCGAAGCGGTCGAACAGTTCGTTGAGTTCCGCCTCGGAGATGATCATGGGCGGGCAGAAGGAAATGGTGTCGCCGAGCGCCCGGAGGATCGCGCCGCGGCCCTCCAGATAGCGGACGAGCGTGGCGCCGACGCCGCTTTTCGGATCGAACGGCCGTTTTGTGCGCTTGTCGGCCACGAGCTCTATGCCGCCGACCAGTCCGACATAGCGCGCCTCGCCGACCATCGGGTGTTCGGCGGCCTTGCGCATGCGCGCCTCGAACAGCGGCGCCAGCTTGCCGACATGGCCGATGATGTCGCGCTTCTGGTAGATTTCGATCGCCTTGACGCCGAGCGCGCAGCCGAGCGGATGCCCGCCATAGGTGAAGCCGTGCCCGAACGTGCCGAACCGCGCCGACTGGTCGACGCAGGCCTGATAAATGTCCTCCGGCAGCATCACGGCGCCGAGCGGCGCATAGGCTGCGGTGAGCTGCTTGGCCGCGGACATGGTCTTCGGCGTCATGCCGAGCGTCTGGGCGCCCCACCAGTTGCCGGTGCGCCCGAAGCCGCAGATCACCTCGTCGTCGATCAGCATGATGTCGTGCTCGTCGAGCACGGCCTGGATCGCGGGAAAATAGCCTTTTGGCGGCACGATCACGCCGCCCGCGCCCATCACCGGCTCAGCGATCATGGCGGCGATGGTGTCGGGACCCTCGCGCTCGATCAGGTCGCGCAGCGATTGCGCGAGCCGCGCGACGAACGCCTCCTCGCTCTCGCCCTCCATGCCGAAGCGGTAGTGATGCGGGCAGTCGGTGTGCACCACCCGGTCGACCGGCAGGTCCCAGCCATTGTGATTGCCGGGCAGGCCGGTCAGCGAGCCGGACATGACGGTGACGCCGTGATAGGCCTTGATGCGGGAGATGATCTTCTTCTTGTCCGGCTTTCCGCGCGCATTGTTGAAGTACCATGCAAGCTTCACCTGCGTGTCGTTGGCTTCCGAGCCGGACGAGGTGAAAAGCACCTTGGAGATCGGTACGGGCGCGAGTTCCTTGAGCTTTTCGGCAAGCTCGATCGCCGGCTCCGTGCCCTTCGCGCCGAAGAGATGGTAGTAGGGCAGGGCGCGCATCTGTTCGGTCGCCGCCTCGACCAGTTCCTCGTCGCCGAAGCCGAGCCCGGCGCACCAGAGTCCCGACATGCCCTCGATATAGGCGCGGCCCTGTGTGTCGTAGACGTGGACGCCCTTACCGCGCTCGACGACGATCGGGCCGTTGACGTTCAGGCGATGCAGCGGCGTGTAGGGATGAAGCAGCGCCGCGACGTCGCGTGTCTGGAGATTGGTGAGGGGCGGTTGCGTCGTCATGGTGTCATCTCCACGTGGTGCGGGGAAAACCTAGTCACTCGCATCTGCGAAGACAAACGCCTCGGCTGACCTGCGGATGGTCCAGCTATGCCGCGACATCCAGGACGTCGATCAGGCCGGCATAGGACGGCGCGATCGCGGCCAGCGGATCGTCGCTGTCCTCGGCGCGCTCGATGCGCACCTGCTTGTCGCCATCCGGCAGGATCACCAGCGCGAAGGCGCGGTCCTCGCCGTGGCCGACGCTGATCGCCGCGACCTTGCGGCCGGCGAGTTCGGCGTCGATCTGCATCTGGAAGAGCAGGGTGCCTTTGACCGCCTCCAGCGCGGAAACGACGCAACCCGCGAAATCGCCCTGCAGCGCAGTCTCGTCGCGTTGCGACAGCACGTTACCGATTGCTTCGAGCCCGTCCGGCTCGGAAATCATGGTGTCCGCCGTCATTGCCATGAAAGCCTCCTCATGATGTTCCCGCCCTTTAGACGAAAGTCCTAGGCGACAGTGGCGTCTTTATGGCGCTCGCGCATACTTTTCCCGCTGGACAAGATCGGTCTGTCCCCGCCAGATGTTGTGCGATCGGGAGGACTCACATGCTTGGCTTGATGCAGCAATGGCCGCTTCTGTGCCACAAGATCATCGACCACGCCGCGCGCCAGCACGGCCATCGCGAGATCGTGTCGCGCTCGGTCGAGGGGCCGATCGTCCGCACCACCTATACCGAATTGCACAAGCGGGCGCGTCAGGCCGCGCAGCGTCTTGAGCGCGACGGCTTCGGCCTCGGCGACCGCGTGGCGACGCTCGCCTGGAACACTGCGCGCCATCTGGAGGTGTGGTACGGCGCCATGGGCATCGGCGCGGTCTATCACACGCTCAACCCCCGGCTTTTCCCGCAGCAGATTGCGTGGATCATGAACCATGCCGAGGACAGGATACTGTTCGTCGACCTGACCTTCATGCCGCTGGTCGAAAAACTCGCGCCGTCCGTGCCCTCCCTGAGGAAGATCGTCGTCCTTACCGACGCCGCGCACATGCCGCAGACCGCGCTTGCCAATGTCGTCGCCTACGAGGAGTGGCTGGCCGGGGCGGACGGCGATTTCGTCTGGCGCGACCTCGACGAGAACACGGCGGCCGGCATGTGCTACACGTCCGGGACCACCGGCGATCCGAAAGGCGTCGTCTACAGCCACCGCTCCAACGTGCTGCACGCCATGATCGCGTGCATGCCCGATTCCATGGGCATCTCGTCGCGCGACGTCATCCTGCCGGTCGTGCCGATGTTCCATGCCAATGCCTGGGGGCTCGGGCAGACAGGCCCGATGATCGGCGCCAAGATGGTGATGCCGGGCGGCAAGATGGACGGCGCCTCGATCTACGAACTGCTCGACACGGAAAAGGTCACGTTCTCCGCGGCCGTGCCGACGGTCTGGCTCATGCTGCTCCAGCATCTGGAGGAGACGGGGAAGAAGCTGCCGCATCTCAGGCGCGTCGTCATCGGCGGCTCGGCCTGCCCGCGCGTCATCACGCAGAAATTCCAGCAGAACTACGATGTCGAGGTCATCCACGCCTGGGGCATGACCGAGATGTCGCCGCTGGGTTCGCTCTGCACGTTGAAGCCCGAGGTCGAGGGTCTTGAGCCGGAAGCGCTGCTCGACATACGGCAGAAGCAGGGTTTTGCGCCTTTCGGCGTCGAGATGCGCATCACCGACGACAATGATGTCGACCGTCCGTGGGATGGCGCGACCTTCGGCCGGCTGAAGGTGCGGGGGCCGGCGGTGGCGCGGGCCTATTATGGCGGTGCCGGCGCCGAGCAGTTCGACGCCGACGGTTGGTTCGACACGGGCGACGTCGCCCATATAGACGCCAACGGCTACATGCAGATCACCGACCGCGCCAAGGACGTCATCAAGTCCGGCGGCGAGTGGATTTCCACCATCGATCTGGAGAACATCGCGGTGGGCCATCCGGACGTTGCGGAGGCGGCTGTCATCGGCCTGCCGCATCCGAAATGGGACGAGCGGCCGCTGCTGGTCGTCGTCCGCAAGCCGGAGAAGACGTTCGGACGCGACGAGATGCTGGCCTTCATGGAGGGCAAGGTGGCGAAATGGTGGATGCCCGACGATGTCGTCTTCGTCGACGAGATCCCCCATACCGCGACCGGCAAGATCCAGAAGATCACGCTGCGCGAGCGCTTCAGGGATCACCGTCTGCCGACCGCCTGAGCGTAGGTTCTCCCGCGGCCTTCATCCAATCACCTTGATCTTGCCGTCGGGGCGCGGCAGGTAAGGCCGTCCCACTGCGAGGAGCGATGACGGCCACGATCGAGAGACCCATGTCGCCCGGCGCCGTCTGGTCGCGGCGGCTGGGCGTGTTCTCGATCGTGCTTCTCGCCACGATAGTGCTGGCTCATCGCTATCGTCTTGTCACGACGCCCGACCTCGCGCCGCTCCTCGGCACGACGCTGGCGGTCGCGCTCGCCGGATTGGCTGCCGGCCTCGTCGCGCACCGCCGCTACTGGTATTTCGGGGATCGCGGCGGCCCGGACATATTGCTCGGTGTCTTCTGGTCGCTGGTGACGATCGCGCCGTTTCTGGTCGGCGCGTGGTGGTATCTCGCCTATCCGAAGCTTGCCGACATTTCGACCGATCTCGAGAACCCGCCCTCGCTTGCCGAGGCGGCGCGCCTGCGCACGCCGGACATGAACGCGGTCGGCGACCCGACGCCCGAGAGCATCATCGAACAAGCGGAAGCCTATCCGCTGGTCGAGGGCCATCGCTACGAACTGCCGATGGACCGGGTGCTCGCCGCCGTCGAGGATATCGTCGCGCGGCGGGGCTGGCCGGTGACGGCGACGCGCGATTCGGTCGGCGTGGCCTTCGAGACCACCATCGAGGCGGTCGCGCACTCGCTGGTCTGGGGCCTGCCCGCCGACGTCGCGGTGAGGGTCACCGATATGGGTGCCGCCACATTCGTCGACATGCGCTCCGCCTCCCGCTACGGCGCGCACGATCTGGGCGGCAACGCCGCGCGCATCGTCGGCTTCCTTACCGAACTCGACGCGATGATGGCGGCGCAGGCCGGCACCGCGCCCGTCCGCGCAGGTCCTGCCGAGGAGGAAGACGACGCGCCGACCGTCGAGATTCCCGACGAGGCGCCGCCGCCCACGCAGGCGCCGCAGCAGTAGGCGCTACCCCGGCCGGAATTCGCTGTCGATGCCGAGGTCGCCTTCGGCCTTCACCAGCCCCTTCGCGACCAGATCCTCCAGATGCGCCAGCACCGAGAGGCCCGCCGCGCCGTGCAGGCGCGGATCGGTGCCGCGATAGATGGCCGCCACGATATCGGGGATGAAACGATCGCCGCCGTTCACCCGTTCCAGGATCGCGCGCTCTCGCATCTTGCGGTGCGCCCGCAGCCCGCGCAGAAAGGCCTGCGGCTCCTTCACCGGTCCGCCGTGGCCGGGCAGATAGAGCCGGTCGTCGCGCTCCTGCAGCCGGTCGAGCGAGGCCATGTAGTCGGCCATCGATCCGTCCGGCGGCGCCACGATGGTCGTCGACCAGGCCATCACGTGGTCGCCGGAGAAGAGAACGCCGGTGCAGTCCAGCGCGAAGACGGCGTGGTTTGCGCAATGGCCGGGCGTCATCGCGGCGGTCAGCGCCCAGCCGTCGCCTGCCACCGTCTCGCCGTCGACGACCGCGATGTCGGGCCGGAATTCCGCATCGCCGCTGGCGTCGAGCCTGTCCGCCTCGCCCGTCCGCAGAGGCCGCGAGGCGCGATGCGGTCCCTCCGCGACTGTTTTCGCGCCCGTCTCGGCTTTCAGCCGCGCGGCGAGGGGGGAGTGGTCGCGATGCGTATGCGTGACGAAGATGTGGCTCACCGGCCGCCCGCCGATGGCCGACAGGATCGCCGCGAGATGCGCGTCGTCGTCCGGCCCCGGATCGATCACCGCCAGCGTATCCGTGCCGACCAGATAGGTGTTGGTGCCATGGAAGGTGAAGGGGCTCGGATTGGGCGCGGTCAGCCGCCGCACGCCGCCGCCGATCCCGACCGCTTCGCCGTAGGCGGGTGTGAAACTGGTGTCGAAGTCCATGTGCCGCTACCTTGTGTGCGCTGCGGTATTTTCGTTTGCCGGCCGCCTGCGAAGCCAATATAGGTTGTCGTCGTTCTGCACCACGCCAAACCTTCTTTGGCTGGCATTTCGCCGAAGCGACCGAGACGGAAGGGGAGTTTCATGACCGCATCGACCACCATCACACGCCCGCTCGTATCGCTGGCATTGCCTGAGGGCCGCAACGCGCGACTCGCCATGCAGTTCGGCCTCGCCGTGCTCGGCACCCTGCTGCTCACCCTTTCCGCCAAGACCAAGGTCGTGTTCGGCCCGGTCGACATGTCGCTGCAGACGCTCGCCGTCATCCTGATCGCGGCCGCCTTTGGCCTCCGCCTCGGCCTCGCCACGCTCCTTCTCTACATGGCCGAAGGCGCGGCCGGTCTGCCGGTGTTCCAGAGCACGCCGGAAAAGGGCATCGGACTCGCCTATATGCTCGGCACCACCGGCGGCTACCTCGCCGGCTTCGTCGTCATGGCCGCCATAATCGGCTGGGCGGCGGATCGCGGCTGGGACCGCAACGTGCTGAAATTCTTCGGGATCGTGGTGATTGCCGACGCCATCATGCTCGCCATGGGCTTCGGCTGGCTCTCGGCGCTGATCGGCGTGGAGAAGGGCTGGCAGTTCGGCGTCGCTCCCTTCATCGTGCCGGACCTCATCAAGGCCGCGCTGGCCGCGGCGCTCGTCCCGGCCGTCTGGTCGCTCATCCGCCGCTGATTCCGGCAGACAGTTTTGAAGGGCCGTCGCGGCGACGCGACGGCCTTTTTCATGTGTCCGACAGGAATTTGATCCGCCCGCTGGTCGCGTCCGCCAATCGAGCCACGACCTCGTCGAAGGCCGCTTCCGGCACCGCGACGGTGATTTCCGCGCCGTCGGCGAGGAAAGTCTCGCTTTGCACCGCCACTCCTTCGGCGGCGGCGAGCCGCGCCTTGACCAGAGCGAGATCGGAAAAGCCGACGCGCATCGCCAGTTCTCGCCGGTTGACGAGTTCCACGCGCTTCGCGGCCCTGAGGCACGAGGCCGCCGTGCCACCATAGGCGCGCACCAGCCCGCCCGTTCCGAGCAGCACGCCGCCGAACCAGCGAGTCACCACGACGGCGACATTGTCCAGCGACTGCACGTCGATCGCCTGCAGGATCGGCTTGCCGGCGGTGCCGCCGGGTTCGCCGTCGTCGCTGAAGCGGTAGGCCTGGCCGACGCGCCATGCCCAGCAATTGTGGTTGGCCCCGGCAATCGCCTGCGCGGCGATGAAGTCGCGCGCCGCCTTCTCGTCCGCCACCGGCCCGGCGGTCGCCAGAAAGCGGCTTTTCTTGACGATCTGCTCGAAGGTCGCGATTTCTTGCAGCGAATGCATGGCCGCGCTTAGATCATTTCCGGCAAAAGTGTGAAGCGGTTTTGCGTCCGGCCGAGGCGAGCGCATCGTCGCGTGCTCAGAGAATGCCCCGCGCATCTAGCATGCGGATCAGCCACAGCCCCGCGAACAGCGCGCCGACCGAGAGGACCAGCGACGCCGCCACATAGGCGACGGAGCTAAGCGGCTGGCCGCGTTCCCAGAGCACGGCGGTTTCCAGCGAGAAGGCGGAAAAGGTCGTGAAGCCGCCCAGAATGCCGGTGGTCAGGAAGAGCCGGGCCGGCTGCGGCAGGCCGCTCTTCAGGGCCCAGTATTCGGCGACGACGCCCATCAGCAGCGAGCCGACGATGTTGATGGCGAGCGTCCCGATCGGAAAACCGGTGCCGAACCATCTGAGCGCCAGCAGGCCGACCCCGTGCCGCGCCATGCCGCCTATGCCCGATCCGACGAAAACGAGAAGAAATCCCACGCAAGCCTCCTTCTGCGCACGAGGCGCGAAAGCAGGCGTCATCAGCAACAGCGCGGTTTTGAGGGAGACACCATTCCCTTGGGCGATCGGATAGCAGTTCGGACCCGAGGCAACAAGGCTGAACGGTCGCTACAGCCTGCACCTTCCCTCGCTCACCTTTTCCTCCAGCGTCTCGCCGCGCATCAGTCTCAGCATCGGCAGTTTGAGGAAATCGAGCGGGCCGGCGGCATAGCGCACGCCGCCGAAACGGCGGACATTCTCCACCTGCGCCTTCAGTATGTCCTGATCCTGCCGCAACACCGGGCGGTGGAAGGCGCGCAGCACGAACTCCTTCAGCCGCGCCGGTATCCTGCCTTTGGGCGTCGCGAAATGCGCGAAGGCCTGCACTTCCTCCTCGGTCTCCGGAGAGAAGAAGGCGGTGATGACGAGTTTCGGGCCGTCCTCGCCCTCGAAGGCGAGCTGCGCCGTGGTCGGCGGGAAGAAGCGGCCGATGCTGGTCATGCGCTTGCCTTCGAGCAGGCGCGGCATCCACGCCTTGGTCCGCGCTTCCTCGTGATAGATCGCCTCGACCGAATCCGGCCGCTCGATGATCTCGACACGCACAGCGTGCCGGCTGTCGGGCGACCGCACGATGCCGGGATGCAGATAGTGCGGATGCGCCGGGTCCAGCAGGTTCTCCACGGCATCGACCAGAAATCCGGGCGCGCGGATCGGCCACAGGAACTGGTCGTAGCCGGCATCGCCGATGGGTGCGGGGATCGCCGGGAAGGGACGTGGATTGTCGGAGAGGCTGGTGAAGATCAACCCGGACTCCACCCGCACCGGCAGGCTGTTCGCAGAAATCCTCGGTACGGTTTCCGAGCCCGGAACGCCGGTGCAGGCGCCGTCCTTGCCAAAGCTCCAGCCGTGATAGGGGCAGATGACCTCGCCCGCGATCACCTTGCCTTCGGAAAGCGCGACATTGCGGTGCGGGCAGCGGTCGCGCAGCACGCCGAACCCGTCCCGGGCGCGGAAGATCGCCAGCGGCACGCCGTGCAGCCGCCGCGAGAGCGGCTTGTCGCCTACTTCCTGGACGGCGGCCACCGGCAGCCAGCTCTCCTTGATGGCGTCGGGGTAGGGGATCAAAGCTGATACCTCCGCATTATGGGGACGGCGATGCCGTCGAGTGTCCGGCGCAGCGCGGCGATGGCGAGGCGGCGCGGTCGCGACAGGTGGCGCGTGTAGACCGCCGAATATTCGATGACGCCCCGCGCCCCGCGATTGCGCTTGAAGCCGGCCGCGCCGGAAGACAGGTTGAGCCACAAACCCTCGCGCTGCGCCAGATCGAAGATCGCCCATGTCGCCAGCCGGTAGAGGCCGTCGCCGGCGGGCTTTGCCGTATCGTAGCCGACGATCGGCGTGGTGATTTCGTTGCCGAGACCGAAACAGCCGACCGCGCTCTGGATCGTGCCCGCCTCGTCCCGGAAGACGATGAAACGCAGCATGCCGATCTCATGCGCGAAGCGGATGAATTCGGGCGAATAGTCGGGATTGAGCCGGGAATATTTTTGCAGGTAGAGCAGGCCGTAGAGATGCGCGATGCGCGCGGCATCCGTCTCGCTCACCTGCCGAAGCGCCTCGCGCCGCAGCGGCGTCGTTCCGGCCAGATCGCGGTCGCGTTTCGTGTCGCGCCGGTCTGCCCAGTTGCGCGCGAAATCGTCGATCACCCAGACCTGCCGGCTTGGAACGAGATCCCAGCCGCCGGCGACGAGGTCGCGCAACAACTCCGCGTTCGACCATTCGTTGAGCGAGCGGATCGCCAGCAGCGAGCCCGGAAACTCCTCCGTCAGCGCCCTGCTGAGGCCTGTCACGTCCGGCACGGGAAGCCCGCCGGTCAGGTTCGTGGAAAGCAGCCAGTTGTTAAGATGCACGATGTCGTCCACGCGCGCGGCCTTCAGCAGCCGGTCGAAGCCCGAGACGAGAAGCCCGAGCGGCCGGTGCGCGGCCCGCATGGGCAGCGTCGGGATTTCCTCGCGCAGATAACGCACGAAGGCTGTGTGCGGCGAGCAGACATAGGTGTCGGTGGGTTCGGACCGGTTGACGGTCAGCACCACCTCCCTTTCGCCTATACGCCGTGTCTCGACATGGGTGGCCAGATTGCGGATGAGGGCGCCCACTCCATGCGTGCGAAAACCTTCCGCATAGGCGCGGGCAAGCGCGTTCATGCACCCGGTCGTGTTGTCCTCACCCTGCTCAGGGACGGGCATCGAGCGGCTCGCCGTCCCATTCGATGTCTGTCGTCGTGATGGCGCGCAGGGGCCGGCGCGTCTTCAATGCCTCCAGACAATAGCTGCCGAGCGTCTGCCAGGCGCGCAGATTGAGCGGGCTTCCCGGAACCGCGAAAATGTCGCGCGCCCGGCGCTTGTCCGTCCGCCAGCGGCCGACCTTGCCCTGGGCGATCGCTGGCGCAAGGCCGAGCAGCCACATCACCGCCTTGCAGGCAGCAGGGCCGGCAGCGGGGCGAGGACGGATGATGTCGTCGGAGGAAGAACAGACTATCGCCTTTGGGTTCTCGCGGAGCAGAACCCCCACCCCTTTCGGGGCGAGACGCGTGGCTCGCCCCGAAAGGGGTGGGGGTACCTTATCAGGGGAAAGAGCCTCAGCTTTCAGATTTGATACTTCTGGCCGCGACAAAATCCGTTCCGCGATCTCCGGGCGGTCGGCGAGAAGATGAAGGCCGCTCGTCGCGCGCGGATTGCATTCCACCGGCAGAAGGCCCCGGTCGGCCGTCCGGATCATGTCGAAGGAGATCTGGCCGTCGAGACGCGTCGCGGCCACGATACCAGCGGCGAAACGCTCGGCCTCCGGCAGATCGACCGGCTCGAAATAGTAGCTCGCCGCCTGACCCATCCGGTAAAGCGGGCGATAGGCGCTGAAGGCTGTGAGCCTGCCGTTGATGGCGACGGCGTAGATGCAAAACTCCTGACCTTTCAGAAGCTCTTGCGCCACCCACGGCGCCTGCAGCGTCGGCTTGATGCGCTTCAGCTTTTGCGGCGCGACGCTCACGCGCGTCTCGACCGCGAAGCGAGAGAAACAGGGCTTGAACACCAGATCCCGGCTGCGGCCGGCGAGCGCGGCGACATCTGCCTCCGACCGCAGCAGCGTCGTTTCCGGCGCGTCGAAACCGAGATCGCGCACCAGCTCGATGAAGGCGAACTTGTCGTGAAGCGGTCTCAGCACCGTTATGGGCGGCGCGAAGAGCGGTATGGAGAACCCCGTGTCCCGCGCTGCGGCGAGATGAAAGACCTCCTCGCAGGTCGGCATGACGAGATCGATGCCGTGCCGTTTCACGAGATCGGCGACGGCCCGTGCATAAGTCGGAAGATTGCCCCGCGCCGAGGGCAGGCGATAACTGCCGGCGACGCATTTCAGCCCTGCGGCGAAGAGAAGCGGCGTCGAATCCGCGACATGCACCTCCGTCCCTGCGCGATGGAAGAGCAGCGCCATATCGACCGCGACCGGCGCGCGCGCGCCGGTGATCAGGACGCGCTTGCTCACCGGCCGGTCCAGCCCGCGCCGCGCAGCGCCGATGACACCAGCAGATGTCCGAGCGTTCTGGCGGAGGCGCCCGGTGTTACCGTCGCCAGCTTCGATTGCCGGTCGAGCGAGGCGAGCCCGTGCAGCCCGGACCACAGCGCGATCACGAGCCCGTCGCGCTCTTCGTCCGGAGTTCCCGCTAGAAGTTCGTCCAGCGCCCCGATCGCTCCGCGGACTACGCTTTCGATCGTCGCGCGATACCAGTCCGGCAAATCGTAGCCGGGCGGCGGATAATGCTGGAAAAGCGCGCTCCAGGAGGCTTCGTTTGCCTCCACGAAATCGAAATAGGCATCGACCAGCGCCGCCGGCCGTTTCGCCGGGGGATTCTTGGCCGCTGCTGCCAGCGCTTCGCCCAACTGCGTCAGCGTTTCCGCGTTGAGGTGAAGGACGACATCGTCGAAATCGCGAAAATGGTTGTAGATGGTCCCGATCGAGCAGCCGGCCCGGGTCGCGACGGCGCGAGTCGAGAGGGCGCGAAAACCTTCCTCGACGAGAATCGCACGCGCCGATTCCAGTATCCTCTCACGGGTGGATACGGGCTTTGGGACAAGGGCCGGCATGGTTCGATCCGCTATTGAACACTGTTCAGTTCCTTGCTAGCATCAAAATGAACAGTGTTCAATACGGGGTGTCGGCCATGCTCGACAGCTTTGCGAAAGCGTCAGATGCGGTCGTAGCGGTGTCCGCGGGAAATCCCGCTCGGTTAGTCATGGATCGGATGCTGGCGCGAGTCAGGATCGCCGGCACCGGCGTCTTCGTCCCACCGACGATCCGCATCAGCGCCGGGATCGACGCTGAACTCGGCCGCCCAGCCGGCATGACCGAAAAGCGGGTCGGTGTGAAAAGCCGGCCGGTCGTCACCACCGAATCCACCAGCGCCATGGCGATCGACGCGGCGAGCCGGGCGGTGGAGCGATCCGGCATGAACACGCAGGAGATCGACCTCGTCCTTTTCGCCGCAGCCGTTCCCGAACAGCCGATCCCGGCGACCGCGCCGCTGATCCAGCAGGCGCTGGGACTCGGGCGAGCGCGTATCCCGGCCTTCGACGTCAATGCCAGTTGCCTGAGCTTCGTCGTGGCCTTCGACATTGCCGCGCAGATGATCGAGGCGGGCAGGGCGCGGAACGTGCTGATCGCGTCGAGCGAGATTCCGTCGCGTGCGCTGCCCTGGAAGCAAAGCCCTGATACGGCAGCGCTTTTCGGCGACGGCGCGGCGGCAATCGTGTTGTCCGCGAACCGTGGCGGCAGCGGCGGCGTCGCGGCGTTCCACATGGAAACCTGGCCTGAGGGTTACCGCGATTGCGAACTCGCCGCCGGCGGCACGCGCTTCGACTTCCACCGCGATGCGGCGGGATTTGCCGACAACGCCGTTTTCCGTATGGACGGCAAGGCCGCGTACAAGCTGGCGGCGAAGGTCATCGCTCCCTTCTTCGAGGCGCTGCTCGGCAAGGCCGGCTGGCGCTGGAGCGACGTCGATCTGGTCGTGCCGCATCAGGCGAGCCGTGGGTCGCTCGACCATCTGGTGCAGAAGCTGAGAATCCCGCGCGAGAAGATCGTCGACCTCATCGCCACGCACGGCAACCAGATCGCCGCGTCGATCCCGACCGCGCTACATGACGCCATCGCGACGGGCAGGGCGCGCAAAGGATCGAAAGTGCTCGTGGTGGGCACGTCGGCCGGCTTCTCGGTCGGCGGCTTCTGCCTCGAAATGGCATGAGGATCGCGGTCACCGGCGCGACGGGCTTTCTCGGCAGGCGGGTCGTGGAACAGGCCGCCCGCCGCGGCCATCAGGTCGTGGCGACCGGACGCGGAATCACCGGACCGGGCGATTTCGGCGGACGGGCGAATTTCATGCGCTGCGACCTCGCCGACGCCGAAGGGTTGGCGCGGGTCTTCGACGGCTGCGGGGCAGTTATTCATTCTGCGGCCTTGTCTTCCGACTGGGGACCCGATTCCGCTTTCGAGCGGACCAATGTCGAAGGTACGCGCAATGTGGTCGCGGCGGCGGAACGGGCAGGGGTGCGGCGTCTCGTGCATGTCTCCTCGACCAGCGTCTACTTCGCCTTCGAGGACCGGCTGAACCTCGCCGAGGGCGCGCCGCTGCCAAGGCCGGTCAACGCCTATGCGCGCACGAAACGCGCGGCGGAGGAGGTGGCGCGCGGCTTTCGCGGCGAGGTGTTTGTAGCCCGCCCGCGCGGCCTGTTCGGGCCGGGCGATCCGCATCTCCTGCCGCGCCTGCTGAAGGTGGCGGAGCGCCGACCGCTGCCTCTGCTGCGCGGTGGGGGCGCGAAGGTGGATATCACCGACATCTCCGTCGCGGCCGACGCGGTGCTGGCGATGGCGGAGGCCGATGCGTCAACCGCCGGAACCTACAATGTCTCGCATGGCGAGCCGATCGAAATCCGCGCACTGGTCGAGCGGCTGTTTTCCGGCCTCAAACGAGAGGTTCGGTGGCGCGCCATGCCGGTGCCCGTCGCGCTGGGAGGCGCGCGCCTGCTCGAACTTCTGGCGCGGACGAGCGGCCGCCCGCCTCTGGTGACGGCCTATGCGCTCGGCCTCTTCGCCTTCTCGCAGACGCTGGACCTGACAAATATCGGCCAAAGGCTGGGCTGGAAGCCTGCGCTTGGCCGCGACGAGGCGATCGAACGGACCATCGCGGCATCGAGGGTTTTGATGTGAAGCTGAGCTTTCCCGTCAGCGCCACCGTAACCGCGCGCCGCTGGCTGGTCGATGCCGAAGCCGGATGGACAAGCACGGATTTCCCGATCCGCTACGGCCTCATGGAACGGGCGGACGGCCTTGCGCTGATCGATACCGGCTACAGTCCGGAGCTTTTCTCCGCGCCCGACCTTGCCATCCGCCTCTATCGCAACCTGCTGCGGCCGACACTCGATCCGGCGCAGGACGCGCTGGCGGTCGTGCAGGCGAAAGGCGCCAAGACGGCCGACGTGCGCGACATCGTCGTGACGCATCTCCATGCCGATCACATCTGCGGCTTGCGGCGCTTTCTGTATGCGCGGCTGCATATGTCGCGCGCCTCGCTGGCGATCTGGCGGGCCAGTCCGAGCCGGCATGACCTCACGATGGCGTTCTACCGTTCGCTGATGCCGGCCCTCGCCGAAACGACGGTGCGCGTGATCGAGGATGCGCCGCGCGTGCCGCTGCCGTGGGGCGGGGCGGGGCACGATATATTCGGCGACGGCTCGGCGGTGGCTGTCGATCTGCCCGGTCATATGGCAGGCCATTTCGGGCTGTTTTTCGGGGAGCGGGAACGGCCGCTGCTTTATGCCGCCGATACCGACTGGACGCTTCCGCCTCTGCTTTCCGGCCGCGAGCCGAACTGGCCGGCGCGTCTGGTCGTGCATGACCGCGAGGCGGCGCGGCGAAGCGGAGAATTGGTGCGCGCGGCGACAGCGTGGGGAGCGGAATTGTTGCTGGCTCACGATCCGGAGTCGTGGCCGTGAGTGTGCGCTGGGCAATGGCGGGGCCGAGCGGCTTTGATGAGCCGACTTGCGTGACGCCTAACCCTACCTTATTGTAGGCAATATAACTACTAAGAAGGTGCTCTATGGAAGAGGCTGTTTCGGCGGCGGATGCCAACCGCAAATTTTCTGTCATCCTGCGCAACGTGCGCGAGGGCCAGAGCTATGTGGTGACGAGCCACGGACGGCCCGTCGCGCGCATCGTTCCCGCCGACAGACGCGAAAGCGCGACGTCCGGAGCGCGTGCGGCGCTCTTGGCGCGCCTTGAGCGTCAACCCATTGCCGATGCCGGGCAATGGACGCGCGACGAACTTTACGAGGACGAGCGTTGAAGATCGCGCTGGACACCAACATTCTTGCATATGCGGAGGGCGTCAACGGGATCGAGAAGCGCAATATCATTCTCGAAATCATCCGCAGGCTCCCGCAAGGAGCGGCGATCATTCCTGTTCAAGTGCTTGGCGAACTGTTCAACGTTCTCAGGCGCAAAGCCGGAAAGTCGCCGATGGAAGCCCGCGAGGCTATGTTGAGTTGGTGCGATACGTTCCCGGTCGTCGAGACAGGGTCCGACGCCATGCTGACGGCGGCCGATCTCGCCACGGATCACCATTTCGGCATCTGGGATGCGGTCATGCTCTCCGTGTCGTCCCGGGCTGGCTGCAGACTGCTTCTATCGGAAGATCTTCAGGATGGTTTCACATGGGGTGGCGTGACGGTCGTCAATCCCTTTGCCTCGCCGCGTCATGCACTGCTGGAATCGATGTTGAGAGGGAATGGCGCATAGGCCACGGTAATGACCGGCGCGCTCTCGATCCTCGCCGCCTATGCCGCCAAGCGCTGGACACTGGCGAGGCTGCGCACGCCCGGACAGGTCGCCGCGCGGCAGCGGCTGATGTTGAATCGGCAACTGACCGGAATCGCGCAAGCGATTCCTTTCTATGGGCAATTCGCCGGTCGACCTTTCGCCGAATGGCCCGTCATGGACAAGGCGGGCGCGTTTGAGAATTTCAGCGCGCTCAACGCCCACGGCATCAGCCGCGACACGGCGTGGGCGGCGGCGGAGGAGGGGCTGCGCAGCGGCAACGGCTCGGGCCGCATCGGCGCGCTGACGGTCGGCACCAGTTCCGGCACGTCGGGCAATCGCGGCCTGTTTCTCGTCTCGGAACGCGAGCGCTGCCTCTGGCTTGGCTCCATTCTCGCCAAGACCCTGCCGGATTTTCCTTTCCGCGCGCATCGCGTGGCGGTGATGCTTTCCACGGCGAACGAACTGTACGAGACGACGCGGCGTTCAAGCCGGCTCGCCTTCGCCTTCTTCGACATCCGCAAGGGCGTGGAGGGTCATATCGGGGAACTCGAACGGTTCCGCCCCGACACGATCGTCGCTCCACCGAAGGCCCTGCGCGCCCTGGCGGAATTCGGCGCAGACCTGCCGCTGCAAAAAATCTTCGCCGGCGGCGAGGTGCTCGACCCTCTCGATGCCGATCAGGCCGAACGCGCTTTCGGCGTCCGCCCGCGCTCGATCTATCAGGCGACGGAGGGGTTTCTGGGCGTCGCTTGCGCGCATGGAAACATCCACCTCAACGAGGACGACATGATCTTCGAGCGCGAGCCGATTCCGGGTCATCCCGACCGCTTTTTGCCGATCATCACCGACCTTCGCCGCACGGCGCAGGCGATGATCCGCTACCGATTGAACGACATTCTGGCGCCGTCGAGGGAAAAGTGCGCCTGCGGCTCGCCGCTTCTCGCGCTGGAGCGCGTCGAAGGCCGCTGCGACGACACGCTGCGCCTGCCGGGTACAATGGGGGGATTTGTCGAAGTGATGCCGGATGCCATACGCGCCGCTATCCTCGACAGCGACCGCTCGATCACCGATTTCCGGGTGAGGCAGACCGAGATGTCAACCGTCGAATTCGCGGTGATGGCGGAAGGGTCTGGCGCCTGGGAGAAGGCGGCGGCGGCGCTGCGCCTCGTGCTTCGGGCACATGCAGTTTCCGAAGACGCTGCGATATTGAGGGGCGGCGGCTTCGAGGTCGATTTCGCCCGCAAGCTGAGACGGATCAGCCGAGACGGGGCATAGCCATCCTCCCGCGGCGCGGACTCATCGAAGATGACTATCGTGCCGCTGAGGGCCTGCTTCTGAAAAAGCCCGTTTCGGCAAGCCGCAACGGGCAGGTCTCGATCCGGATGCGATCAGCGGGGCTTGATCAGACCGCTGATCGGGCCGCTCTCCAGGGGATGCCAGTTGAAGCAACGGGTCATGTTTTCCTCCTTGGCATGATGTTCTCGACAACGAAGATTAGTCATATCGCTATTCTCAGTGTCAAGATGACTTTACTAAAAGGCGCCGTCGACGTGGTGAGGCGACGTTGCGAAAAAGCCGATAGTGCCGCACGATGCGCATCCCGGTCCGGTATCCGAAGGACGGTTTGAAGATGGCCTCTGTTCGGCCCCGACCGGTACGCTATCTAAAAGTTTCGAAGGGACAGAATTTTTGGAGGTTCGGATGGACCGGAGATTATTCCTGACCGGATTGATCGGTATTGCCGGCGTCGCAGCCGTTGCGGGCGTCACGGGCGAGGCCCGCGCCGTCGTTGCGGCTTCGCGCAATGGTATCCTCGATGAACTCGACGCGCCGCAATTCGACGGTTTGCCCGATGCGGAGGTGGAGCAGATCAGGCACCATCGACGCCATCGCCGCCGGCGCGTATGGGAGCGCGTCTGCTACCGTTACCGTCGCCATGGCCGCTGGCGCACCCGCTGCGAGCGCAGACGCGTCTGGAGATGGGTATGGGTCTAGGCTGAAGTGGCTGGGGCGCCAGGATTCGAACCTGGGAATGTCGGTACCAAAAACCGATGCCTTACCGCTTGGCGACGCCCCAATGCTGCGGATCGCCCGCAAGAGGGGCCGTCAATAGCCTGCGGACCCGCTCGCGTCCAGTGACTTGATTGAAATGCGAATTGAACGGTTGCGGTTCACCGGATCGCAGCCATTTCGCGTTGAAGCGTCCTTTCCGGTGCGAGAGAGTGCTTCCATCGTGTCGTGAACCGCTTTAGACCACGGCCACGGGCCGACCTGTTTGCGCCGCCCGATCATGGAACCGAACGCTGGCGGCCCGTTTGCCTTTCACCCCATTGCCTATCGCTGCGGAGTATCGCCGTCTCGCCGGGACGGCGAAGACGGATATCCGCGACGGCAATGCGTCGGTCTTCCTGACGCTTGCCCTTTGCCTTGTCGTGCCGTTCGGCGGGGTCGGCATCGTCGCGGCGATGTCGCTCATGAGCATTGCGGCGAGCCGGGGGAAGCTGCTTGTCGAGGCGCTGAAGCTCTATGCCGGGCCCTGGCTGAAGTCGGACGCCTTCGCGCTGAACCTGCTGATCCTGCTGGTGACGCTCGTGGAAGCGGGACTGGTATTTTATCACGGGGACGATCCGGGCGATCTCGAGAACCAGATCAAGCAGTATGTGATGGCGCTCGCCATACTGCTGACGATCAGGCGCTTCCCGGCCGGCGCCGTGCTCTGGGGCGCGGCGGCGGGCTGTTTCCTTGGCGGATTGATGGCGCTCAGCGATCTCTTCCTGATCGGCCTCGACCGCGCCGACGGCCCGACAAACGCCATCCGGTTCGGCATGCTCGCGGCGCTGCTTTCGGTGTTCTGCCTGATCGGGGCGGTGTTCGGCCGCCCGGCGAAGCTGACGCGCATCGTCATGGCGGTGGCGACATGCGCAGGCATCGTCGCCGTTTTCGCATCCGGCTCGCGCGGCGCGGTTCTGGCCGTGCCCGCCATGCTGCTGCTGCTCGTGCCGCGCCTCTGGCGGAATTCGCGGATGACAGCCATGCTGGCGGGGCTGGTGTTCCTGCTGTTCTCGGTCGCGCTCGGCATATGGCAGGTCAGCCTGATCCGTTCCGACCTCTCAAATCTCATGCAGGCCGCCGACGCCATGGTCACGGGCGGCGACGTCGAGGAACGGTCGGCGCACAACCGCATGGAGATGCTGAAACTCGCGGCCGAACTCTTCGCCGCCCATCCGGTGGCCGGCGTCGGGGCGCATGGCTGGGACGAGGCCGTGGCCGCGCAGATGCGGAACAGCCCACCGGAAACGGCGCTCGACGAGGCGTTCAACCAGCCGCACAACCAGTTCGCCAACGATTTCGCGAAAGGCGGCCTGCTGCGCGGGGTGGGCGGGCTGGCGATGATCTTTTTTCCGCTGTTCCTGTTCCTGAGGCGCCGGCCTTTCCGGAGCGGCCCGGAATCCATCGCGCCGCTGCTCGGCGCCACGACATGCGTCGCCTATTTCGTCTTCTGCCTGACCGAATCGGTGATGGACCTCAGCCTCACGGCCTCGATCTACGCCGTGCTGATCTTCTATCTCATCGCCTCGTCCGAAGGCGCGCCGCTCTCGACGCCGGACGCAGAAAGGCGGGCGGCGCATGCTGCCGGGTGATTATTCCGCGCCTGACGGGCCGTGAGGGAAAAAACATCCGCCGCACGGCAGGGCGGCGCGAGCCGCTGCTTTGTCAGGGCGGCGGCGCGCGTCTAGAAACCACTGAAACATCATGTCTTGATCAGATTCATCGATTTCGACGGCGTCCGTTTCCCGTTCCGCGCAATAAGGGCTTGTGAACGTCGGAAGCTCTGCCAAGGTATCGCGTCATGACCGTCCACCTGACCCACCTGACCCATCTGCAGCGCCTCGAGGCCGAGGCGATCCATATTTTCCGCGAGGTGGCCGCGACCTTCTCCAAGCCCGTCATGCTCTATTCGATCGGCAAGGATTCTTCGGTGCTCCTGCATCTGGCGATGAAGGCCTTCTATCCGGCCAAGCCGCCTTTCCCTATCCTGCATATCGACACGACGTGGAAGTTCCGCGAGATGATCGAGTTCCGCGACCGCATGGCGGCGACGCTCGGCTTCGACCTGCTCGTCCACACCAACGAGGAAGGTGCGACGCACGGCATCAATCCGTTCGATCACGGATCGAACACCTATACGCATGTGATGAAGACCGTGGCGCTGCGGCAGGCGCTGGACAGGCATGGCTTCGACGCGGCCTTCGGCGGCGCGCGGCGCGACGAGGAGAAAAGCCGGGCCAAGGAGCGCATCTTCTCCTTCCGCAATCAGGTGCATGCCTGGGACCCGAAGAACCAGCGGCCGGAGATGTGGAAGATCTACAACACCCGCATCAATCCCGGCGAATCGATCCGCGTCTTCCCGCTCTCCAACTGGACCGAACTCGATATCTGGCAATACATCCTGCAGGAGGACATCCCCATCGTGCCGCTCTATCTCGCCCGGCGGCGTCCGGTGGTGGAGCGCGACGGCATGCTCATCATGCGCGACGACGAGCGCATGGTGCTGAAGCCCGGCGAGGTGCTCGAAAACCGCACGGTCCGCTTTCGCACGCTCGGCTGCTATCCGCTGACGGGCGCCATCGATTCCGATGCGGACACGCTGGAGGCGATCGTCGGCGAGATGCTGACGGCGCGCACCTCCGAGCGGCAGGGCCGCCTCATCGACCGCGACGAGGCCGGCTCGATGGAGAAAAAGAAGCGCGAAGGGTATTTTTGATCGTGCAGAAGCTGAAGACCAGTCAGGAAGTCGCGTTGGCCGACGACGTACGCGATTACCTCGCCGCGCAGGAGAAGAAGACGCTGCTGCGCTTCCTCACCTGCGGCTCGGTGGACGACGGCAAGTCGACGCTGATCGGCCGGCTTCTCTACGACACCAAGCTGATCTTCGAGGACCAGCTTTCGGCGCTGGAGAAGGATTCGAAGAAGCACGGCACCACCGGCGAGGACATCGACTTCGCGCTGCTGGTGGACGGGCTGGAGGCCGAGCGCGAGCAGGGCATCACCATCGACGTCGCCTACCGCTTCTTCGCCACGCCGAAGCGCAAGTTCATCGTGGCCGACACGCCGGGGCATGAGCAGTACACGCGCAACATGGCGACGGGCGCATCGACCACGGACCTCGCCATCGTGCTGGTCGACGCGCGGCAGGGCGTGCTGCCGCAGACGCGCCGCCATTCGATCATCGCCTCGCTGCTCGGCATCCGGCATATCGTGCTGGCGGTCAACAAGATCGATCTGGTCGGCTTCGACGCGAAGGCGTTCGACCGCATCGCGGGCGACTATCGCGCCTTCGCGGAGGAACTCGGCTTCCGGTCGATTGTCGCGGTGCCGCTCTCGGCGCGCTTCGGCGACAATGTCACGGCGCGGTCGGCCAACACGCCTTGGTATGGCGGGCCGAGCCTGCTGGAGCATCTTGAGACAGTCGTCGTGGACGGCGAGGCTGTGGAGCGGCCGTTCCGCTTCCCCGTGCAATACGTCAACCGGCCCAATCTGGACTTTCGCGGCTTTGCCGGCACGGTCGCCTCCGGCGCGGTGGCGACGGGCGACGAGGTGGTGGTCGCCAAGTCCGGCCGCAGCTCGCGGGTGAAACGCATCGTGGCGTTCGGCGGCGACCTGCCGCGCGCCGTCGAGGGGCAGGCTGTGACGCTGATCCTGGAGGACGAGATCGACGCATCGCGGGGCAATCTGCTCGTCGCGCCCGACGCCCGTCCGCATGTCGCCGACCAGTTCTCCGCGAGCCTCGTATGGTTCGACGAAAGCCCGCTGGTGGCCGGGCGCTCCTACATATTGCGGACCGAGACCGATCAGGTGAGCGTGACGGTGACCGAACTCGCGCGCCGCGTGAACATCGACGATCTGAGCGAGGGGCCGGCGAAGTCGCTCAGGATGAACGAGGTCGGCGTCGCCAACCTCTCGACGCAGACGGCGATCGCCTTCGACGCCTTTCGCGAAAACCGCGCCACCGGCGCCTTCATCCTCATCGACCGGCTGAGCAACGCGACCGTCGCGGCCGGCATGATACAGCATCCGCTGCGGCGCGCCGGCAACATCCACTGGCAGGCGATCGATGTCGACCGCAAGGCCCGCGCCTTCCAGAAGCACCAGCGCGCCAAGGTGCTGTGGCTCACGGGGCTTTCGGGCTCCGGCAAATCGACCATCTCGAACCTGCTGGACAAGAGGCTGCACGCTTCCGGCCGGCACAGCTTCATCCTCGACGGCGACAATGTGCGCCACGGCCTCAACCGCGATCTTGGCTTCTCGGATGCCGACCGCGTCGAGAACATCCGCCGTGTGGCGGAAGTCGCCAAGCTGATGGCGGATGCCGGCCTGATCGTACTGGTGTCCTTCATCTCGCCGTTCCGCGCCGAGCGGGAAATGGCCCGCCAGCTGATCGGCGAGGCGGAGTTCGTCGAGATCTTCGTCGACACGCCGATCGAGGAATGCGCCGCGCGCGATCCGAAGGGACTCTACAAGCGGGCCATGGCCGGGGAAATCCGCAACTTCACCGGTATCGATTCGCCCTATGAAGCGCCCGCGAATCCTGAAATCCATCTTGCAACGAGCGGCAAGACGCCCGAAGAGTTGGTGGAACTTGTAGAGAACTGGCTGCGCGAGAAGGACCTTGCAGAGCAGGAATACGACGCCGGCGGCGGCATCTGAGGAAAGCCGGCTTCTGGCCGCCTTCGAGCGGCTGGCGCTGCAGGCCGGCCGCGTCGTGATGGACGTCTTCAACGGCTGCATCGCGGTCGACCAGAAGGCCGACTGCTCACCCGTCACGGAAGCCGACCGCGCCAGCGAAAAGCTCATCTTGGCGGGCCTGCGTGCCGAGTTTCCCGGCATTCCCTGCGTCGCCGAGGAGGAGGCGGCCGCCGGCCTCCTGCCGGACATCATCGGCGGCAGCTTCTTTCTGGTCGATCCGCTCGACGGCACCCGCGAGTTCGTGCAGCGCAATCTCGATTTCACCGTGAACATCGCCTTCGTCCGCAATGGCGAGCCCGTTGCCGGCGTGGTCTACGCCCCGGCCAGCGGCAAGCTCTATCTCGGCGCGAACGGCCGGGCGGAAGCGGCGGAAGTGGACGCCGAGGGCCGCATCGTCAGCCGCCGGCCCATTCATGCGCGGGAAGGACACGATCCGCTGACCGTCGTCGCCAGCCGCTCGCACATGGACGATGAGACGCTTGCCTATATGCGCCGTTTCGAGGCTGCCGAAATCGTGTCGGTGGGCTCGTCGGTGAAGTTCTGCATCCTGGCGGCGGGCGAGGCCGACCTCTATCCGCGCTTCGGCCGCACGATGGAGTGGGACACGGCGGCCGGCGACGCCGTGCTGCGCGCGGCCGGCGGCCGGACCGTCACGCAGGACGGCCGGCCACTGCGATACGGCAAGGCGGAAAACAGCTTCGCCAATCCGCCGTTCATTTCGAGCGGGCGGGTGGCCGGGTCGCCCGGCGCATAGCGTCGTGCATGCGGGGCAGATAATCGGTCCGTCTTACGAACCCAGGGACATCTCGCGCAGACGTCGCGACAGCAGGTCCGCGACCAGGCCGGAACTTTGATCGAGCGTCCCGGATCGATGCAGCCGGATCTCGGCGCCGGGCAGCGTCGGAACATTGTTCCCCGCTGACAGACGCCGCAGGCGCGGGCCGATCATGCTGCCCTTGATGACCGTCACCGCCAGACCCTGATCCACGATGGCTTCGACGGCCGCGAGGCTCGGACTGACATAGGCAAGCCGCCATGGGCGCCCGGCCTCGTTCAGCGCATCGACCGCCCAGGAGCGGAAGAGGCAATCGGGATTGGACAAGGCGACCGGCAAGGGATCGGACTCCTCGACCGCGTGACCCGACGCCGCTACCCAGATCGCGCTCTCCCTGCATATCAGCTCGCCCTCCGAAGCGCCCTCCGGATGCATGGCCAGGACGACGTCGAACGACTGCCCCAGCCGCTTGAGCAGGCGCGAGGTGAGGCCGATCTCCATTTCGATCTGCACAAGGGGAAACCGTTCGGCCACCTCGGCAAGCAGGCGCGGCAGGATTTTCGTGCCGTAGTCCTCCATCACGCCGATCCGGATGCGCCCGGCGAGTTTCTGTCCGGATATGCGGGCAAGCGCCTGTTCGCTGAAGGAGAGGATGCGGCGTGCGTCGAGCAGGAAGTTGTCTCCGACCGCAGTGAGCTCGACATGGGCGGTCGAACGGCGAAAGAGCGGGACGCCGAGACGTTCCTCAAGCCGCCTTACCTGCAAGCTCACGGTAGCCTGCGTGCGGTTGAGCTGTTCAGCCGCCCGGGTGAACGAAAGCCGGTCGGCAACCGCCACGAAGGCGCGCAGGAGATCGGGGTCCAGGCTGGGAATGCTCATAAACGATCATTATCAAGCAAATAGGATTTATTCCATTCCCTTTGATTCATCGGGCCTCTATTCCACCATCGAACCCGAAAGGCCGGATCGCGATGGAACGTCTGGGATTGCTGGCGGCGATTTTGTCCAGCGCTCTGGGCGGCACGGCCGTCGTCGCAACACGTTATCTGGCGGACGCTCTCGATCCAGTCACCATCGGAGCCGTGCGCTTCGCGGGCGGCTTCCTCGTTCTGCTGCCTCTGGCGCTCGCGGAGCGCCACAAATGGCCGGCAAGGAAGGACTGGCTCGGCACCGGCGCACTGGGCCTCCTGTTCTTCGGCCTGTTTCCGGTGCTGTTCAACGCAGCCCTGATCTACACCACTGCGGCCCGCGGAGCACTGGCGCTTTCCACGCTGCCGCTGCTGACCATGGTCGCAGGCGCTATTCTTGGGGTAGAACGACCGACGCCGCGCAAGGGCTTTGGCGTACTGATCGCGATGGCGGGTGTGTCGATCGCACTTGGAACCCGCCTTGAAGCCGCCCCTGCCGGGGCCTGGCGCGGCGACCTCATCATGGTGGCGGCCGCATTCTGCATGGCGCTCTACAATGTCTGGTCGCGCCCGTTCATCTCGCGTTCCGGGCCGCTCCCTTTCGCGGCATTCGGCATGGGAGCTGGCGCCGCAAGCCTGCTGGCCTTTTCCGCAGCGACGGGCGGCCTTGGCGGGCTGACGGAGCTGAACGCGGCACAATGGGCGGCGTGCGGTTATCTCGCCATCGTTTGTGGCGCCTTTATATTCTTCCTCTGGGCATTCGCCCTCGGCCGCACGACACCCACGCTGGTCGCGATCTCGGTGGCGGTCAATCCGGTGACCGCCGCGATGCTGGCCGTCCCTCTGCTCGGCGAGCCGGTCGGCGCCAATCTGATGATGGGGCTGGTGGCCGTGATCGCCGGGATAGCGATCGCCTCGGCTTCGACCAAGGGTCGAGGACCGGGATTGACGCGCTCACCAGAGCCTTGAACGCCTCGCGGCGGCCTTGTCAGGCCGGCTGCATTTCCGTCTTGCTTGCGCCCGCGCTGCGCAGGCGCAACCCGCATGCCCACCAGATGGCGAGCGCCGCGGCGCAGCCGACCACGCCGTCCAGTGCATAATGCCAGCCGAGATGGATCGAGCCGATGAAGATGAGAACGGCATAGGCCGTCATCGCCATGCCGAGACGCCGGCTCAGCGAGAAGCCCACGGCGGCGAAAAGCGCGGCTTGAGCATTGTGCATGCTGGGCATCGCCGAAATGCCGCCGGGGAGGTCGACACGGTTCAGATAAACCTCCCAGAGAAGTTCCCGTGACGCCATCTGCGACAGCGGAAAAATGGTGTCCACATGGGCCAGATACGCGTTGAGCTCGGCAAACGGGTCGGTCAGGGTCGGCTCGAACCTGCCGAAATAGAGCGGTCCGGCCGACGAAAGCAACGTGGCCATCACGATGCCGATGACGACCCACGAAATGACGGTCGCCCGCCAGTAGCGGATACGAACCGCCCGCGGGGTGCGCACGCTGGCGAGCAGTGCCGCCCATACGACGAACGTCATCACGACCCACGATGAATAGAGCAGGTCGAGCAGGATCGTGATCGGCGGATAGCCGACGAAAGGATGGATCAGCTCCCATGGCTGGCGGCCGCCGAACAGCGCCGCTTCCCATCCCGCAAAGGTCGCATCCCAGTCAAACGGCGCGAGAACGGGAATATCCATCTTGTGATAGAGGAAGGCGGCCATGAAAAAGACCATCAGCCCGCAGGCATAGAGAAAGCGCGCGAACTTCAGCCTGACGATCGCCTTGAAGGAGGCGAAGATGTTCGCGAGCAGCGAACCCTCGCCGCCGTTGATCAGCGCGCGCACGCATAACACCAGCAGCAGGCCGCAGATCGCCGCGAGCAGGACACGCCAGATCCGTTCGCCATACTCGGCCAGTTGCGGAAAAATCGATTCGCCACGAATGGCGGCCAGCAGCGCCGTGCCTGCGACGAAGGCGATGAAGCCACCGTAAAAGCCGAGATCGCTTCGTATCTCTTCTTTCAACCAACGTGTGAATCCCGCCGGTCGCGCGTGATCCACCGTGCCTGCTATCGACATCGCCTCGCCCTTCGCCCCGTTCTTTTTTGCATATGCTTAGACGAGCGAGTTTAAGAATTGGCGAAGAAGATATGTGGAATGTTGGAGATCGGCCGCCGTGCAGCCAAGATGTCGGCAGGAAAGGTGGCCGACAGTCCACCCGGTAATAGAGCAGCGATGCTGGAGCACTTCCTGTGAACCTTGGTTCGCTCTGTTTCTCCGATGGCGTGGCGATCCGCCAGGAAGGCGGCGCAGGTCGTACCGGTGGTACGGCCAAGCCCGCCTGACGCCGCGGGCGTCCGCCAGCGGGAAACCCTTCGGGCCGGGTGCATTTGGCCCAAATCCTTCAGCTTCCGGCTCGGCCGTGGCTAGGCCGCCGCGACCCGGACCGGGTTCCCGGCGGCGAAGGTGCGGATCGTCTCGATGATCCTGTCCTGATCCGCCATGGAGAGATAGGGATGCATCGGCAGGCAGAGGATGCGTGACGGCAGCCCTTCCGAGACCGGCAGGCCCGAGGGCGTGCGCGGATAGCGTTCGTAGGCAGCCTGCAGATGCAGCGGCTTCACGTAGTAGATCACGGACGGAATGCCGTTCGCCTGCAGATGCGCCTTCAGTGCGTCGCGGTTCGGTGTCTCGATGGCGTATTGCGCCCAGGCGGAGCGATGGCCGGCCGGGATCTGCGCGACCTTGACGGCGTCGCCGAGACCTTCCGCATAGCGCTTCGCCACGGCCTGCCGCGCCAACATCTCGTCTTCGAGGATGGCGAGCTTCTCGATCAGGATCGCCGCCTGCAACGTATCGAGGCGGGAGTTCAGCCCGACATGGACGTTGTCGTACTGCGTTTCGCCCTTGCCGTGAAAGGCGAAGGAGCGCAGCCGCTCGGCGAGCGCGCCGTCGTTTGTGAACATGGCGCCGCCGTCGCCGTAGCAGCCGAGCGGCTTGGCGGGATAGAAGCTCGTCGAGGCGACGTCGCCGAAGGCGCCGCACATTCTTCCATGCGACGAGCCGCCGATTGCCTGCGCGGCATCCTCGATGACCAGCAGTTTCTCGCGCTTGGCGACCGCGTCGATGGCGGCATAGTCGGCCGCGAGCCCGAACAGGTCGACCGGGATGATCGCCTTCGGCGTCAGTCGGCCTTCCTTGCGGATCGCCGCGATCGCCGCTTCGAGGCTGGCGATGTCGATATTGTAGGTGTCGGGATCGACGTCGACGAAGACCGGTTCGGCATGCGCCAGCGCCGCCACCTCCGCCGTCGCGGCGAAGGTGAAGCTCGGCACGAAGACGGCGTCGCCGGGGCCAATGCCGGAAGCCAGAAGCGGCAGAAGCAGCGCGTCCGTGCCGTTGGCGCAGGCGACCATATGCTTGACGCCGACATAGGCGGCGAGTTGCTTCTCGAATTCGGCGACCTGCGGCCCGAGAATGTAGCGGCCGTCATCGACGACGGCGTCGATGGCCGCGCGCAGCTTCTCACGGATGCGTTCGCGCTGTGCGCCGAGATCGATGAATTGCATCAAAGACTTCCCACCAATGCCTGAATTGCTGCGGGAGATACCAGAGTTGCGGGGGACGAGATAGGCGAGGGCGGCTGCGGCCGATTTGCAGGCCGGATGCCGCGCGTTACCGGATGCGCATTTTTCACACCACAAAAGTCATTTATGATCAATATGTTACGAGAAGCGCGCGATACACCCGCGCCGCAGGCGCTCCTGCCGAAACATAAATTGATCGGGATCCGCGATGTCCGGTGCGCTCAACCGAGCTCGTTGCGCCAGGGCGGATTCGCCCCGGCGCGGGAGACGGTGACCGCCGCCGCATTGGCGCTGAAGGCGAGGATGCGCGCGATCTCGGCCTCGCTCAAGGCCGCCACGCCGGCCCTGGTGAGCCGGCCCTGATCGCGCAGCGAAGCCAGTATGCCGGCATTGATCGTATCGCCGGCTCCGACCGTATCGACCACCGCGACGGTGGGCGCCGGCATCGCCACCCTGTGATTCCCGGAGAAGGCGATCAGGCCGTCGGCGCCCTTCGTGACGATCATCAGTTTCGGCCCGAGGGTCAGCCAGCGAGCGGCGATCTCGTCCGTCGCGCCGTCCTCGCCGAACCAGTCCAGATCCTCGTCCGACAGTTTCACGACGTCGGCCATGGCCAGCATGCGCTTCATACGCGCCAGATGGGCCGGCTTGTCCCTGATGAAGTTCTTGCGGATGTTCGGGTCGAACATCATGACGCGCTTGCCGTGCTCTCGGCGCATCAACGCCTCGTAGGTGGAACCGCAAGGCTCGGGAATGAGACTGATGCAGCTGAAATGCATGGCCTCCACGTCGTCGCCGATCGTCGGGAGATCGGTCTCGTAGAGCATGCGCCCGGCGGTGTTCTCGTCGTAGAACAGGTAGCTGGCGTGCCCGTTCACAAGCCGCACGAAGGCGAGCGTGGTCGGCAGGTCGGAGAATTTTATCGCGTCGAGGCGGACGTTGCTGGCGACCAGCGCGTCCTTCAGCATGCCGCCGAAGAAGTCGGTCGAGATGCCGGTGAAGAAGCCGACGGGGATATCGAGACGGCCAAGCGCGATCGCGGTGTTGAAAACCGCGCCGCCCACATAGGGAGCGAAGGACGGCTCGCCGAGCGACGTGTCGCGCGGCAGCATGTCGATCAGCGCTTCGCCGCAACAGATGATCATGGCAAGAAATCCCGCGCACATGCCGGTTCAAAAGGAAAGGGCCTGCCCGAATAGGCTCGCGGAGCGCGGCCTGCAATAGGCGTGGCGGCACCGGCCCTCACGGCGTCAGTTCCGCTTGGAGAGCAGGTTTGCGCCGATCAGGAAGCGGTCCGACAGCGGCAGGCTGGCGGCGCCGAGCGCCCGCGCATGGATGCCGACCGTGCCCTCGCGGACGGGAGGCGGGCGCAGGCCTTCCGCATCGATCTTCGGGAGCGCGGCGTTGACGGCGTCGACGAGCGCCGCGAGCACCGTCCGCGGCATCCAGCCATCGATGATGGCGGCCTCGAAGTCGATGACCGCCGTGGCGGACACGATGGCATAGGCGAGCGCTTCGCCGGCGGTCTCCAGCCATTGGCCGAGATCCGGCCCGACATCCCCCCAGTCGTCGGGCGAGGTCCACAGGCGCGAGCCGTCGCCGCCGTGCAGCGCCAGCATCTTCTCCAGCCGCGCGATCGAGGCGATGTCGATGAGCTGGCGGGTGCGGCCGTCGCGATCCGGCACAGGCATGGAGCCGAGAGCGCCGGCATTGCCGGAAGGGCCGTCATAGAGGCGCCCGTCCAGCACGACGCCGCCGCCCGCGAAAGCGCCGATGTAGAAATAGACGAAGTCGCGCAGGCCGCCCGTCTCGCCGAAGACGAGCTCGGCGCCGCAGGCCGAGGTTGCGTCGTTCTGCAGATAGACGGGGAAGGGGACCTCGGCCTGCACCTCGGCCTGGATCTTGCGGTAGCGCCACTCGTTCATGATTTCCGCCGGCGCGCCGATCGTGTCGGCCCAGTTCCACAGTTCGAACGGCATGGCGATGCCCAGTCCGGCGATGCGGGCGTCCTGCTCGTCGGTGAGCAGTTTTCGCGCCTTGGCAATGCCGGCATGGACGAAATCGATCGTGTCCTGCGGAGCGGGATAGCGATAGGCGTAGTGCTGCATCGAGCGGACCTTGCCGAGGAAGTCGATCAGCACCAGCTCGGCGCTGCGCCTGCCGATCTTCAGGCCGAGAAAGAAGGCCCCGTCCGGATTGAGCGCCATCGGCACGGAGGGCTGTCCGATGCGGCCCCGGATCGGCTCCTGCCGCACGAGAAGCTGCTCCGCCTCCAGTTCCCGCATGATCACCGAGACGGTCTGCGCCGAAAGGCCGGTCATGCGCGCTATGTCGGATTTGGCCAGCGCGCCGTGCTGGCGGACGAGCGAAAGCACCAGCCGCTCGTTGTAGTCGCGCATGCCGCTCTGGTTGGTTCCGCGGATACGGCTCTCCAACGGCTCGGCGGAACCGTGTTTGGGGTTGCCGGCTTCCAAGATTTCCTCCAGTCTTGGCGATGCGCAAGGCGAAAGGATGCGCGCAGTGCGGTCGGCTGTCAATACTTAAATAAGAGTGATTTAATTATTGACAGCGCTACCAGAATGTGTTGGTGAAAGGAAGGCCGAGGTCGGCCGGCTCCGGGCGCGGGAGGCGCGCCGCCGGGCTTGAGTGTTTGGTTCCACTGGGAGGAAACGGTGAACAAGAAATCGCTTTTGAGAACGACTGTACTCGCGGCCGCCGCCATGGGGCTGGCCAGCTTCGCCATGCCGGCTTCCGCGCAGGAAATCGGCGCCTGCCTGATCACCAAGACGGACAGCAATCCCTTCTTCGTGAAGATGAAGGAAGGCGCGACCGCCAAGGCCCAGGAGCTGGGCGTGACTCTGAAATCCTATGCCGGCAAGATCGACGGCGACAATGAAAGCCAGGTCGCGGCGATCGAGACCTGCATCGCCGACGGCGCCAAGGGCATCCTGCTGACGCCGTCCGACACCAAGGCGATCGTGCCTTCGGTGCAGAAGGCGCGGGCGGCGGGCGTGCTCGTCATCGCGCTCGACACGCCGCTCGAGCCGATCAGCGAAGCCGACATGACGTTTGCCACCGACAACCGCGAGGCCGGCCGCCTGATCGGCAAGTGGGCCGCCGCCACGATGGGCGACAAGGCCAAGGATGCCGTCATCGGCTTCCTCAACATCAACCCGTCCTACCCGACCGTCGACGTGCTGCGCGACCAGGGCTTCCAGGAAGGCTTCGGCATCGACGTCAAGAACCCTGACCTCATCGGCGACGAGGACGACCCGCGCATCGCCGGCCATGACTTCACCGACGGCAACGAGGAAGGCGGCCTGCGGGCCATGGAGAACCTTCTCCAGAAAAACCCGAACATCAATGTGATCCACACCATCAACGAGCCTGCCGCAGCCGGCGCCTATCAGGCGCTGAAGTCGGTCGGCAAGGAGAACGACGTGCTGATCGTGTCGGTCGATGGCGGCTGCCCGGGCGTCAAGAACGTGGCCGAGGGCATCATCGGCGCGACCTCCCAGCAATACCCGCTGCTGATGGCGTCGATGGGCATCGAGGCGATCAAGAAGTTCGCGGACAGCGGCGAGAAGCCGAAAGCCACAGACGGCAAGGACTTCTTCGACACGGGCGTGACGCTGATCACCGACAAGCCGGCTGAGGGCGTGCCGTCGATCGACACCAAAGAAGGTCTCAACAAGTGCTGGGGCTGATCCCATCAGCCTGATGTGACGAACCCGGAAGGGCGGCGAGCGCCGCCCTTCCGGACCGTGCGGTGACGGGCAGTGAGGAACATGCCCGTCACACCGCTCCTCTGCGGCAAGGTGGGAAAAAGGCGCAATGAGCACATCGGAACACAGCGAAACCGTAGAAAGCGTGCTCGAACGGAGCGATACGTCGATCGCTTCGTTCGACGATCACGACCAGGGTCTCATTCGCAGGATACAGAACTATCTGCACTCCAATCCGGCCGCCGTGCCGTTGATCGTGCTCGTCATCTCGCTGATCTGTTTCGGCGTCCTGCTCGGCGGCAAGCTGTTCTCCGCCTTCACTCTGACGCTGATCCTCCAACAGGTGGCGATCACCGGCATCATCGGCGCGGCGCAGACGCTGGTCATCCTGACCGCCGGCATCGACCTGTCGGTCGGTGCGATCATGGTGCTGTCCTCGGTGGTCATGGGCCAGTTCACCTTCCGCTACGGCTTTCCGCCGGTGCTTTCGATCATTTGCGGCTTCATGGTGGGCGCGATCTGCGGCTACGTGAACGGCCTGCTGGTCTCGAAGATGAAGCTGCCGCCCTTCATCGTGACGCTGGGCTCCTGGCAGATCATCCTCGCCATCAACTTCATCTACTCGGCCAACGAGACGATCCGCTCGCAGGACATCGACGCCGAGGCGCCGATCCTGAAATTCTTCGCCAACGACATCAGGGCGGGCGGGGCGGTGTTCACCTACGGCGTCATCTCGATGGTGCTGCTGGTCGTCCTTCTCTGGTACGTGCTCAACCACACGGCCTGGGGACGGCATGTCTACGCTGTGGGCGACGATCCGGACGCCGCCGAGCTTTCCGGCGTGCGCACCAGCCGCGTGCTGCTGCAGGTCTACACGCTGGCCGGCATCATCTGCGCCTTCGGCGCCTGGGTGCTGATCGGACGCGTCGGGGCGATCTCGCCGACGTCCGGCGCCTTCGCCAACATCGAATCCATCACCGCCGTGGTGATCGGCGGCATATCGCTGTTCGGCGGCCGCGGCTCGATCCTCGGCATGATCTTCGGCGCGCTGATCGTCGGCCTGTTTTCTCTGGGGCTGCGGATGCTCGGCACCGACCCGCAATACACCTACATGATGATCGGCGTTCTCATCATCCTCGCGGTGGCGGTCGATCAATGGATCAGAAAGGTCGCGGGCTGATGAGTGTCGAACCTCTCCTCAAGGCGCGCGGACTGGTCAAGCGCTATGGCCGCGTCACGGCGCTCGATCATGCGGATTTCGACCTCTATCCGGGCGAGATCCTCGCGGTGATCGGCGACAACGGCGCCGGCAAGTCCTCTCTCATCAAGGTCCTATCGGGCGCCATCACGCCCGACGAGGGCGAGATCACGCTGGACGGCCAGCCGGTGACTTTCTCCAACCCGATGGCGGCGCGGGCGGCCGGCATCGAGACCGTCTACCAGAACCTCGCCTTGTCGCCGGCGCTTTCCATCGCCGACAACATGTTCATGGGCCGCGAGATCAGGAAGCCGGGCTTCATGGGCGGCTGGTTCCGGCAGCTCGACAAGTCCGCCATGGCCAAGATGGCGCGCGGCAAGCTGTCGGAGCTAGGCCTGATGACCATCCAGAACATCCATCAGCCGGTGGAGACGCTTTCCGGCGGCCAGCGGCAGGGCGTGGCGGTGGCGCGCGCGGCGGCCTTCGGCTCCAAGGTCGTCATCATGGACGAGCCGACCGCCGCTCTGGGCGTCAAGGAGTCCCGGCGCGTGCTGGAGCTGATCCTCGACGTGAAGAAACGCGGCCTGCCGATCGTGCTCATCTCGCACAACATGCCGCATGTGTTCGAGGTGGCCGACCGCATCCACATCCATCGGCTCGGCCGGCGGCTCTGCGTGGTCGATCCCAAGCAGATTTCCATGTCCGACGCGGTCGCCCTGATGACCGGCGCCAAGAAGCCGCCGGAAGAGGCGCTGGCGGCCTGAACCGCCGCCATCGCTTTTCATTCCAATCGATTGAGCTTGTACATCGATCATGCAACAAAGGCGCCGGGAGGATCGTCTCGCGCGGGCAGGCCTGGGATTTTCAACAGCGCACGCCCGGCTACCCTGACGAGGCAATGATGACGGGCGCCATGATCAAGCTTCCCAAGCCGACAATCGACGATTCCGATCCGAAGGCCCTCGCGGCCGAGATCCTGACCTGCCTGCGCTACCGCGTCGGCAAGGACGCGACCGTCGCCACTCCCTATGACTGGCTGACGGCCTCCATAAAAGTGGTGCGCGACCGCATCATCGAGCACTGGATCGACTCGACCAAGGAGGCCTATGAGCAGAGTTCCAAGCGCGTCTATTACCTGTCGCTGGAATTCCTGATCGGCCGCCTGATGCGCGACGCCTTCTCCAATCTCGGCATGCTCGACAAGATGCGGCAGGCGCTGGCGACGCTGAATGTCGACATCGACGTCATCGCCGCGCTGGAGCCGGACGCGGCGCTGGGCAATGGCGGCCTCGGTCGGCTGGCAGCCTGCTTCATGGAAAGCATGGCGACCGTCGACATTCCCGCGCATGGCTACGGCATCCGCTACGCCAACGGCATGTTCCGCCAGGAAATCTCCAATGGCTGGCAGGTCGAGCTGCCCGAGACATGGCTCGACCACGGCAATCCGTGGGAGTTCGAGCGGCGCGAGCGCTCCTTCCAGGTCGGCTATGGCGGCACGGTCGAGTCCGTGACCACCAAGGACGGACGCCTCGAACGCCACGTCTGGAACCCGAGCGATCATGTGCTCGCCGTCGCCTACGACACGCCGGTCGTCGGCTGGCGCGGCAACCGCGTCAACACGCTGCGCCTGTGGTCCGGCATGCCGGTGGACCCGATCCTGCTTGATCGCTTCAACGCCGGCGACCATATCGGCGCGCTGGCCGAGAGCAACATGGCGGACGCCCTGTCGCGCGTGCTTTATCCGGCCGACTCGCATAGCGCCGGACAGGAACTGCGTCTCAAGCAGGAATATTTCTTCTCCTCGGCCTCGCTGCAGGACATCCTGCAGCGTCATATCAGCCAGTATGGCGAGCTGACATCGCTGCCCGACAAGGCGGCGATCCACATGAACGACACGCATCCGGCGATCGCCGTGCCGGAGCTGATGCGGCTGCTGATGGACATCCACGGCATCGACTTCGACACGGCGTGGGACCTCACAAGGCGCACCTTCGCCTATACCAACCACACGCTGCTGCCGGAGGCGCTGGAAAGCTGGCCGGTGCCGCTGATGGAGCGGCTGCTGCCGCGCCACATGCAGATCATCTACGCCATCAATGCCGAAGTGCTGCTGGAGGCGCGCATCTCGCGGCAGTTCGACGACGACGCCATCCGGCGCATCTCGCTGATCCAGGAGGACGGCGAGCGGCGCGTGCGCATGGGCAATCTAGCCTTCGTCGGCTCGCACTCGATCAACGGCGTCTCGGCGCTGCACACGGAACTGATGAAGGACACCGTGTTCGCCGACCTCAACAAGCTCTATCCGGACCGGATCAACAACAAGACCAACGGCATCACGCCGCGCCGCTGGCTGATCCAGTGCAATCCGGGCCTGACCCGCCTGATCGGGGAAACGATCGGCGAGGGGTTTCTCGACGACATCACCGATATCGAGGGCATCGACAGGTTCGCCTCGGACGCCACGTTCCGCGAGAAGTTCGCGGCGGTGAAGCGCGAGAACAAGGTGAGGCTGTCGAACCTCATCGGCGAAAGGCTGGGCTTCAGGATCGACCCTTCGGCGCTGTTCGACGTGCAGATCAAGCGCATCCACGAATACAAGCGGCAACTGCTCAACATCATCGAGGCGGTGGCGCTCTATGACGAGATCCGCTCGCATCCCGAAAGAGACTGGCTCCCGCGCGTAAAACTGTTCGGGGGGAAAGCCGCGCCGAGCTACGCGAACGCCAAGCTGATCATCAAGCTGATCAACGATGTGGCGAAGGTGGTGAACCGCGACCCGGCGGTGCGCGGCCTGCTCAAGATCGCCTTCGTGCCGAACTACAATGTCAGCCTGGCCGAGGTAATGATCCCGGCGGCCGACCTCTCCGAGCAGATCTCGACGGCCGGCATGGAGGCGTCCGGCACCGGCAACATGAAGTTCGCGCTGAACGGAGCTCTGACGATCGGCACGCTGGACGGCGCCAATGTCGAGATCAAGGAGCGGGTCGGCGACGACAACATCATCATCTTCGGCCTGACCGCCGATCAGGTGGCCGAGCGCCGCGCCAACGGCTACAACCCGCGCGCGGTGATCGAGGCGTCGCCGGAACTGTCGCAGGCGCTGTCCGCCATCTCGTCCGGCGTCTTCTCGCCCGACGATCCGAGCCGCTACCGCGACCTCGTCAACGGCCTTTACGACCACGACTGGTTCCAGGTGGCCGGAGATTTCAATGCCTACATGGCGGCGCAGCGGCAGGTCGACGCGATCTGGCGCGACAGCCCGAGCTGGACGGCCAAGGCCATCCACAACGTCGCGCGCATGGCCTGGTTCTCCTCCGATCGCACCATCCGGCAATACGCCCATGACATCTGGAACGTCCCGGCCTGACGGCGTCGTACGACCGGCGCGCCCTCTAGACAGGGCCGTGCCGATGGCGTGTAAATCGGTGGTCCGGATGTCGGGAGGAGGCGCCGGAGAATGAAGAAGAGCAAGGCTGCGGCCGCCCCGGAGCGATCGGCGCAAGCTGCGGCGCAGCCGAAGGCGGGCGATGGCCGCAAGCGGCAGGCTCCCGGTCTGGCCAAGACTTCCGATATCGACGCGATCGTCGCCGGTACGCATGGCGATCCCTTCGCGATCCTCGGCGTCCAGGCCGCCGGCAAGGATTTCGTCGCGCGCTGCTTCATCCCGCATGCGGAAACCGTTGAAGCCTTCACGCTGAATGGCGAGGCGGTGGGCGAGCTTGCCCGGCGACACGATGCCGGGTTCTTCGAGGGGAAGATCGCGGTCGCACAGCGCCAGCCGCTGAAATATCACGCGCGAAATGCCGGCGGCGACTGGTGGGTGACCGATCCGTATTCCTTCGGGCCGGTGCTCGGGCCGATGGACGATTACTACATCGCCGAAGGCTCGCATCTGAGGCTCTTCGACAAGATGGGCGCGCATCCGATCCATCTGGACGGCGCCGACGGCGTGCACTTCGCCGTCTGGGCGCCGAATGCGCGGCGCGTCTCCGTGGTCGGCGACTTCAACGACTGGGACGGCCGCCGCCACGCCATGCGGCTGAGGAAGGACACCGGCATCTGGGAAATCTTCATCCCGGATATTGGCGCGGGCCGTGCCTATAAATACGAGATCATCGGCCCGGACGGCGTGCGCCTGCCGCTCAAGGCCGACCCCTTCGCCTTCCAGTCGGAGCTGAGGCCGGCGACGGCGTCGGTCGTCGCGCCACCCATGGCGCACGAGTGGGGCGACGAGGCGCACCGGAAATACTGGCGGTCGGTCGATCCGCGCCGCGAGGCGATCTCCATCTACGAGGTCCATGCCGGCTCGTGGCGGCGCGGGGAGGGCGACAGGTTCCTGAGCTGGGACGAACTGGCCGACCAGTTGATTCCCTATGTGGTCGAGACCGGTTTCACCCATATCGAGTTCCTGCCGATCAGCGAGCACCCTTACGATCCGTCATGGGGCTACCAGACCACCGGGCTCTATGCGCCGACGGCGCGCTTCGGCGATCCGGAAGGATTTGCGCGCTTCGTCGACGGGGCGCATCGCGCCGGCGTCGGCGTCATCCTCGACTGGGTGCCTGCGCATTTCCCGACCGACGAGCACGGTCTGGCGCGCTTCGACGGCACCGCGCTTTATGAACATGCCGACCCGCGGCAGGGTTTCCATCCGGACTGGAACACGGCGATCTACAATTTCGGCCGCCGCGAGGTGAGTTCCTTCCTCGTCAACAACGCCCTTTTCTGGGCCGAGAAATACCATGTCGACGGGCTGCGCGTGGATGCCGTGGCGTCCATGCTCTACCTCGACTATTCGCGCAAGGCCGGCGAATGGGTGCCCAACGAGCATGGCGGCCGCGAGAACCTCGACGCCGTGCGCTTCCTGCAACGCATGAACCACGCCGTCTACGGCACGCATCCGGGAAGCGTCACCATCGCGGAAGAGTCGACCGCGTGGCCGAAGGTGTCGCAGCCGGTGCATGAGGGCGGGCTGGGCTTCGGGCTGAAGTGGAACATGGGCTTCATGCACGACACGCTGCAGTATTTCGCGCGCGAGCCGATCTACAGGCAATACCACCACTCCGACCTGACCTTCGGCCTGCTCTACGCCTTCAGCGAGAATTTCGTGCTGCCGCTGAGCCATGACGAGGTGGTGCACGGCAAGGGAACGCTGCTGACCAAGATGGCCGGCGACGACTGGCAGAAATTCGCCAATCTGCGCGCCTATTACGGTTTCATGTGGGGGTATCCCGGCAAGAAGCTCCTGTTCATGGGACAGGAATTCGCCCAGCGCGACGAGTGGAGCGAGGCCCGGCAGCTCGACTGGCATGTGCTGGAGCATCGTCCCCATTACGGCATGCGGCGGCTGGTGACCGATCTCAACTACCTCTACAGATCGCGGCCCGCGCTGCATCAGCGCGACTGCGAGCCGGAAGGTTTCGAGTGGTTGATCGTCGACGACAGCCGGAATTCGGTGTTTGCCTGGCTGCGAAGGGCGCCGGGCGGCAATCCGGTCGCGGTGATCAGCAATTTCACCCCGGTGCAGCGCGATTTCTACGAGGTGCCGTTGCCGCATGCGGGCCGCTGGCGGGAGGCTCTGAACTCGGACGCTGAAATCTATGGCGGATCGGGCAAGGGCAATGGCGGCTGGGTGGAGGCGAGGGAGGCGGGCGGCCGCGTCGTCGGCACCATGCTCCTGCCGCCGCTCTCGACTCTGATGCTTGAATTCGTGCCTGCGGTCGAGAGCGACGCGGGCCGCTAAGGGAGGGCTCTATGGCGACGGAAAGAAACCAGCCGCTGGCGCGCGACGCCATGGCCTATGTGCTTGCGGGCGGGCGCGGCAGCCGCCTCAAGGAACTGACGGACCGGCGCGCCAAGCCTGCCGTCCATTTCGGCGGCAAGACCCGCATCATCGACTTCGCCCTGTCGAACGCGCTCAATTCCGGCATCCGCCGCCTTGCCGTGGCGACGCAGTACAAGGCGCATTCGCTGATCCGGCACCTGCAGCGCGGCTGGAACTTCCTCAGGCCCGAGCGCAACGAGAGCTTCGACATCCTGCCGGCGAGCCAGCGCGTCTCGGAGACGCAATGGTACGAGGGCACCGCCGACGCGGTCTACCAGAACATCGACATCATCGAGTCCTACGGGCCGGAATTCATGGTCGTGCTCGCCGGCGACCACATCTACAAGATGGACTACGAACTGATGCTGCGCCAGCACGTCGACCAGGGCGCCGACGTGACGGTGGGTTGTCTCGAAGTGCCGCGCATGGAGGCGACAGGCTTCGGCGTCATGCATGTCGACGGCGAGGACCGCATCATCGATTTCGTCGAGAAGCCGGCCGATCCGCCAGGAATCCCGGACAAGCCGGATTTCGCGCTGGCCTCCATGGGCATCTACGTCTTCCGCACGAGGTTCCTGATGGACCTTTTGCGCAGGGACGCCGCCGATCCGGCGTCCAGCCGCGATTTCGGCAAGGATATCATTCCTTTCATCGTCAAGAACGGCAAGGCGGTCGCGCATCGCTTCGCAAAATCCTGCGTGCGCTCGTCCATGGAGTCCAGCCCTTACTGGCGCGACGTCGGAACCATCGACGCCTATTGGGAAGCCAATGTCGACCTCACCGATGTGACGCCGGAACTCGATCTCTACGACCGCGACTGGCCGATCTGGACCTATGCGGAGCTGAAGCCGCCGGCAAAGTTCGTGCATGACGAGGACGGTCGGCGCGGCATGGCCGTGTCCTCGCTGATCTCGGGCGATTGCATCGTGTCCGGCGCGTCGCTGAAGCGCAGTCTCCTTTTCACCGGAGCGCGCATCAACTCCTTCTCGACGCTGGAGGAGGTGGTGATGCTGCCCGACTGCACGGTGGGCCGCAATGTGCGCCTGAAAAGGGTGGTGATCGACGGCGGCGTGAACATTCCGGAAGGATTGGTCGTCGGTGAGGACCCGGTGCTCGACGCCAAGCGCTTCCGCGTCTCCGAAAGAGGCATCTGCCTCATCACACAGCCGATGATCGACAAGCTCGGAATCTGAGGGTGATTGCGTGACGGCGCCCCGTTTCGGCCGACAGGATACCCCCACCCCCAGCCCCTCCCCACAAGGGGGAGGGGGACATGGAAGCGCTGACGCCAAGTTCCCCTCCCCCTTGTGGGGAGGGGCTGGGGGTGGGGGTGACTTCGTCGACCGCAGAAAAGCCGCGCGCGGGAGCGTCGCTCGAGGGACCATGCGATGGAAGTCCTAGCTGTCACGCCGGAGATTTTTCCGCTGATCAAGACCGGCGGGCTGGCCGACGTGACCGGCGCGCTGCCGCTGGCGCTGGGCGCCAAGGGCGTCGGCGTTCGCACGCTCATTCCGGGCTATTCGTCGGTCATGGCGAAGCTGCCGCCGTCCGAGCCTGTCCTTGAATATGCGGCGTTGCAGGGCGGCGCGGCTGCCGTGCATACCGTCGAGGTGAGCGGCCTCGACCTCTTCGTGCTCGACGCGCCGCACCTCTTCGACCGTGTCGGCGGACCCTATGGCGACGCGACGGGGGCGGACTGGCCGGACAACTGGCGGCGCTTCGCTGCGCTCAGCCATGTGGGCGCGGACATCGCTTCCGGCGCGATCAGCGGATACCGGCCCGACATCGTGCATGCGCATGACTGGCAGGCCGCGCTGACGCTGGCCTATATGCGCTATGGCCACGCGCCGGACAGGCCCTCCGTGATGACCGTCCACAACCTCGCCTTTCAGGGACAGTTCGGCGCCGGCATCTTCGGCAGCCTCGGACTACCGGCAGAGGCGATGTCGCTCGACGGCGTTGAATATTACGGCGGCGTCGGCTACCTCAAGGCCGGCCTGCAGGCGGCGTGGGCGATCACCACCGTCAGCCCGACCTATGCGCAGGAAATCCGCACGCCGGAATTCGGCATGGGGCTCGACGGCCTGCTGAACTCGCGCGCGGCGGACCTGCACGGCATCGTCAACGGCATCGACACCGGCATCTGGGACCCGGCGGCCGACCCGCTGCTGGCCGGCGTCTATTCCGCCAAGACGCTGAAGGCGCGGTCGGTCAACAAGCGCGCGGTGGAGGAACGCTTCAGCCTTCAGCCGGGCGGCGGGCCGATCTTCTGCATCGTCAGCCGCCTGACCTGGCAGAAGGGCATCGACGTCATCGTCGCGGCGCTGGACGAGATCGTCTCGACCGGCGCGCGCCTTGCGATCCTCGGCACGGGCGATGCGGGCCTCGAAGGCGCGCTTCTGGCGGGCGCCGCGCGGCATCGCGGCCGCGTTGGCGTCGTCATCGGCTATGACGAGGCGCTGTCGCATCTGATGCAGGGCGGTTGCGACGCCATTCTGGTGCCGTCGCGCTTCGAGCCTTGCGGGCTGACACAGCTCTACGGCCTGCGCTATGGCTGCGTGCCGATCCTTGTCCGGACCGGCGGGCTGGCCGACACCGTCGTCGATGCCAACGAGGCGGCGCTCTCAGCGGGTGTCGCGACGGGCTTCCTGTTCTCAGCCGTGACGCCGGAGGCTCTGATGCAGGCCGTTCATCGCGCCATGATCGTCTTCGCGACGCCCGCCGTGTGGAACGGCATCCAGAAGCAGGGCATGAAGGCGGACGTGTCGTGGAGCCGCAGCGCCGACCGTTATGTCGACCTCTACAAATCTTTATTGGCAAGGAAAGGTGGCTGACGCGCCATGATCCGTACCGTCAGGACGAAACCCTTCGACGACCAGAAGCCGGGCACCTCCGGCCTGCGCAAGAAGGTGCCGGTGTTCCAGCAGGAGCACTATACCGAGAACTTCATCCAGTCGATCTTCGACTCGCTGGAAGGTTTTGAGGGCAAGACTCTGGTGATCGGCGGCGACGGCCGCTACCTGAACCGCGAAGTCATCGGCACGGCGATCCGCATGGCCGCCGCCAACGGTTTCGGCAAGGTGATCGTCGGGCAGGGCAGCATTCTCTCCACGCCCGCCGCTTCCAACATCATCCGCAAATACGAGGCGTTCGGCGGCATCATCCTGTCGGCCAGCCACAATCCGGGCGGCCCGCACGAGGATTTCGGCATCAAGTATAATATCGGCAATGGCGGCCCGGCGCCGGAGAAGGTGACCGACGCGATCTTCGCCAATTCGAAGAAGATCAGCGAATATCGGATCGCCGACACCGGGGCGATCGACCTCGACACGATCGGCGAGCGCGACGTCGCGGGCATGACGGTTTCGGTGATCGATCCCGTCGCCGACTATGCGGAGCTGATGGAGCGTCTGTTCGATTTCGACGCGATCCGCGGGCTTTTTGCCGGCGGCTTCCGCATGGCCTTCGATTCCATGCATGCGGTGACCGGCCCCTACGGCAAGGAAATCCTTGAAAGCCGGCTGGGCGCGGCGAAAGGCACGGCGCGGAATTTCGTGCCGCTGGAGGATTTCGGCGGGCATCACCCCGACCCGAACCTCGTTCACGCCAAGGCGCTTTACGACGATGTGATGAGCGCGTCCGGACCGGATTTCGGCGCGGCCTCCGACGGCGACGGCGACCGCAACATGGTCGTCGGCAAGGGCATGTTCGTGACGCCCTCCGACAGCCTCGCCATCATCGCCGCCAACGCGACGGTCGCGCCGGGCTATGCGAAGGGCATCGCCGGCATCGCGCGCTCGATGCCGACAAGCGCGGCCGCCGACCGCGTCGCCGAAAAGCTCGGCGTCGGCATGTATGAGACGCCGACCGGCTGGAAATTCTTCGGCAACCTGCTCGACGCCGGCAAGGCCACCGTCTGCGGCGAGGAAAGTTTTGGCACCGGCTCCGACCATGTGCGCGAGAAGGACGGGCTCTGGGCGGTGCTGTTCTGGCTGAACATCATCGCGGCGCGCGGCGAGAGTGTGAAGGAGATCGTCGAGAAGCACTGGGCGACCTACGGCCGCAACTACTATTCCCGCCACGATTACGAGGAAGTGGAGAGCGAGAAGGCCAACGCGCTGGTCTCGGAACTGCGCGGCAAGCTCGCTTCGCTGCCGGGGACGGCGGTGCGCGGCCTGACGGTCGAGAAGGCCGACGATTTCGAGTATCACGACCCGGTGGACGGTTCCGTCTCGAAGAACCAGGGCATCCGCATCCTGTTCGAGGGCAGCTCGCGCGTCGTGCTGCGGCTGTCGGGCACCGGCACGTCCGGCGCGACGATCCGGCTCTATGTCGAGCGCTACGAGGCCGATCCGGCCAGGCACGATATCGACACGCAAACGGCGCTGGCCGACCTGATCGCAGCGGCCGACGACATCGCCGGCATCAGGCGTCACACCGGCCGCGACAGGCCGACGGTGATTACGTGAGCGGGAGAGCGAGCCGCCGCATATCTGGCTTCGCATGACCGCCGACAAACCGCTCGGCGCTGTGCTCACACCAGCCGGCGTTCGCTTCGCCGTCTGGTCGGGCGCGGCTGAACGCGTCTGGCTGTGTCTGTTCGACGCCGCTGGCGAGCGGGAGATCGCGCGGCACGAGCTGACGCGTGACGAGGACGGTGTGTTCTCCGCCGAAGTCGCCGGCATCAAGGCCGGTGCGCGCTATGGTTTTTGCGCTGACGGGCCTTATGATCCGGACGCCGGGCTGTGGTTCGATCCGCAAAAGCTGCTGGTCGATCCGTATGCTGTCGAGATCGACCGGCCCTATGCCTACAACCCGGCGCTTGCCGCGCGGCGGGGCGAGGGAGGCGATACTGCCGCGTTGATGCCGAAGGCGGTCGTCTGCAAGCCCAGGACCTTGAGGCGGGCGAAGCCGGTGTTCCGGCCGGGCGGCTTCATCTACGAGCTCAACGTGCGCGGCTTCACCATGCGGCATCCGGACGTGCCGGAGAAGCTGCGCGGCACCGTCGCCGCGCTGGCGCATCCGGCGATCGTCGAGCATCTGCAAAAGCTTGGCGTGACGGCGGTCGAGCTGATGCCGGTCACGGCATGGATCGACGAGCGCCATCTGCCGCCGCTCGGGCTGACCAATGCCTGGGGATATAATCCGGTCACCTTCATGGCGCTCGATCCGCGATTGGCGCCGGACGGACTGGCCGAGTTGCGCGAGACAGTGGCGGCGCTTCGCAAGGCGGGCATCGGAACAATCCTCGATCTCGTCTTCAACCATACCGGCGAGAGCGACCGGTTCGGCCCGACGCTGTCGCTGCGCGGTCTCGACGGGCGGGCATATTTCCGGCACTTCGACGACACGCTCGTCAACGACACGGGCACCGGCAACACCATCGCCTGCGATCATCCGGTGATGCGGCGCATGGTGCTGGACAGCCTGCGCCATTTCGTCCTTCATGCCGGCGTCGACGGTTTCCGTTTCGATCTCGCGCCGGTCCTCGGCCGCACCGATCGGGGCTTCGACCCCGATGCGCCGCTGCTGAAGGCCATGCGGGAAGATGAGGCGCTGGCGGACCGCATCCTGATCGCCGAGCCGTGGGATATCGGCGCGGGCGGTTATCAGTTGGGCAATTTCGGCAAAGAGTTCCTTGAATGGAACGACCGCTATCGCGACGATGTCCGGCGCTTCTGGCGCGGCGATCCTTCCACCATCGGCGACCTCGCGACGCGGCTCGCCGGCTCGTCGGACATTTTCGGGCACGACGGCGCGACCGCTACGCGCAGCGTCAATTTCGTCGCGGCGCATGACGGCTTTTCGCTGGCTGATCTCGTCTCCTACGAGCGCAAGCACAATGAGGCGAATGGCGAGGAGAACCGCGACGGCCACAACGAGAATTTTTCGTGGAACAATGGCGCGGAAGGCGCGACGGACGATCCGGCCACCTCGCGCGCGCGCCGCCGCGATGCGCTGGCGCTGCTGGCCACACTGTTCGCCTCGCGCGGCACGGTGATGCTGACCGCCGGCGACGAGTCCGGCCGCACGCAGCAGGGCAACAACAACGCCTATGCGCAGGACAACGGCATCACCTGGATCGACTGGGCGAACCGGGATCGCGTCCGCGAGGATTACGTGGCGGCGCTGGCGGGCCTGCGGGAGCGATTTCCGGCCCTGCGGAACACCGATTTCCTGAACGGCGCATCGCGCGACGGTCTCCACGATGTGGAGTGGCTGACCGAAACGGGCGAGGGCATGGGACAGGGCGACTGGGAAAATGCCGAACGGCGGCGCCTGACGATGATGCTGGCGGCAGGCGACCGTCGGCGTAGCCGGGTCGCAGTAACGATCAACGGCGACCGTCGCGCCGCCATATTCGCTTTGCCGCAGCGCGCCGGCTGGAACTGGATGATGCTCCTGTCGCCGCCGGAAAGTGCAGCGCGACAGGTTGAGGACGGAGCGTTTCTGGTGCAGGGCAGGAGCGTGCTTTTCCTTGAAGAGCGGCGGGACTGACGCCGCGCGGAGACGACCATGAGCAACCCGGCCGGCAAGGAATGGTGGCGCGGCTGCGTCATCTATCAGGTCTATCCGCGCTCGTTTCAGGACACGACCGGCGACGGCTTCGGTGACCTCAAGGGCGTGACGCAGCGGCTCGGCCATATCGCCTCGCTCGGTGTCGACGCGATCTGGCTGTCGCCCTTCTGCAAGTCGCCGATGGCGGATATGGGATACGACGTTTCGGATTACCGCGACGTCGATCCGATGTTCGGCACGCTGGCGGATTTCGATGCCTTGGTGACCGAGGCGCATCGGCTCGGCCTGCGCGTTATCATGGATCTGGTGATCTCGCACACTTCCGACAGGCATCCGTGGTTCGTGGAAAGCCGGGCTTCGCGCGAGAATCCGAAGGCCGACTGGTATGTCTGGGCCGACGCAAAGCCGGACGGCACCGCGCCGACCAACTGGCTGTCGGTCTTCGGCGGGCCGTCATGGGAATGGGATTCGACGCGCCGGCAATACTATTTGCACAATTTCCTCGCCGCGCAGCCGGACCTGAATTTCCACAATGCCGAGGTCCGCGCCGAATTGCTGGACAGCGCACACTTCTGGCTGGAGCGCGGCGTTGACGGCTTCCGTCTCGACACGGTGAACTACTATTTCCACGACCGCTTCCTGCGCGACAACCCGCCGACGACGAACCGCGTCGCCGGGCTGGCGCTCGACACGAACCCGTATCTCTACCAGTGGCACCTGTTCGACAAGACTCAGGCCGAGAACCTTGGATTCCTGAAGGATTTTCGCAATGTGCTGAATGCCTGGCCGGACCGCATGTCGGTCGGCGAGGTGGGCGACGAGGATCGCTCGCTGGCGACCGTGGCCGCCTATACCGAGGGCGGTAAGCGGCTGCACATGTGCTACACTTTCGATCTGCTGGGTCCGGAATTCTCGCCGGGCCATATCGCCCGCTGCGTCGGCGCGGCGGAGGAGAAGGTGGCCGGCGGATGGATCTGCTGGGCGTTCTCCAATCATGACGTCGTGCGCCACGTCTCGCGCTTCACGAAGGCAGGACAGGACCCGGATGCCGTCGCGAAATTCGCCATCTCGGTCCTGATCGCGCTGCGTGGCTCGCTCTGCCTCTATCAGGGCGAGGAACTCGGGCTGGAGGAAGCGGAACTGACCTTCGAGCAGTTGCGCGACCCCTACGGCATCCGTTTCTGGCCGGGTTTCAAGGGGCGCGACGGCTGTCGCACGCCGATGCCATGGGAAGCAGGAGCTGCGAGCGCGGGCTTCACGAGAGGCGACCCGTGGCTGCCGGTGCCCGAAGCGCATCGGCATCGCGCGGTGGACCGGCAGGACCATGCATCGGACTCGGTGCTGGCCTACTATCGGCAGGCGCTCACATTCCGCAGGGCGAGCCCGGCGCTGACGTCTGGCGCGATCCGCTTTGTTCAGGTCGACGAAACGGTGCTGGCGCTGGTGCGCGAGGCGGGGGAGGAGGCGATGCTCTGCGTCTTCAATTTCGGTGATACGGAGATCGAATGGCGCACTCCGGCGGATTTTTCGGGCCGGCCCCGATTTGCTCTCGCCGATGTCTCGCTCAGTCCGGATGCGCTGAAGCTGCCGCCGCTCGGCGCGGCATTCGTAAGAGCGGTGTGAACCGGGACCTCACCGGGAATAGGGGCTTCCGGTGATCGGCAGCTATCGTGAACCGGTCATGGCTCACGCGTCATGAGGAAACCTCCTCGCGCGGAGCAATCGAAAGACGGAAACCCATCGCGTTGATGACGCCGATGAGCGTCGACATGCGCGGATCACCTTCTTCGCTGAGCGCCTTGTAGAGCGTTTCTCTGGTGACACCGGCTTCTTTTGCAATCGCGGTCATGCCACGCGCGCGGGCAATATTGCCAAGCGCGGTTTTGATAAGGTCCGGATCGCCATCTTCAAACGCGGCTTCGATATAGGCGAAGATCGCTTCTTCGCTGTCGAGCATTTCTGAAGTGTCCCATTTAGTCGTCCTGGTCGCCATTTCAGACCTCCTTCGCCATCACAATGGCATTCCTGATGTCCCTGTCCTGAGTCCGCTTGTCGCCACCGCAGAGAAGGATGACCAGTTCCCGGCCTCGCTGGACGAAATAAAGACGCTATCCAGGGCCATAATCGATGCGCATCTCTCCGATGCCGTCGAAGAACTTCACATCGCCAAGATTGCCTTTTTCGGCACGGTCGATGCGCAGATTGATCCGCGCCTGTGCCCGCATATCCTTGAGCGATTTCAACCAGATCAGGAAAACATTGGTTTTACGCACTTCGATCATATGTAATTTATAATTCACACTTGGTGAGGTGTCGATTATAATTCACGAAGTGAAGTCTTGTTCGCCGGACACCGAGGCATGCCCAGTGGATAGCGTTTTCGGGAAATCTCAAGGTTTTGATTTTTCTGGTCGGAGTGGCAGGATTTGAACCTGCGACCCCCTCGTCCCGAACGAGGTGCGCTACCAGGCTGCGCTACACTCCGCGACCAGACCGCGGTCATATAGCCGCCGGATTTTCATCCTGCAAGCACCCATGGCAGCCAATTTGCAGCCTGTCGCGATTCGTACCATGGCAGGCGGGAGACGCAGCCATTGACCGCGCGGACTTCCGCGTTCACAAGGCGCGGCGGGCGCAACGACGGCAACAAATGGGTCCGGAGAAGAAATTTTGAGCCTGAAGCCAGTCGCAGACGCGAAGCCCAACACCTTTGCCTTCGAAACGAAAGCGCTCGTCAATCCTACCGGATTTCGCGAGTACGACGCGCGCTGGTGGTTCGGCCATCCGGCTTCGGCCAAGGCGCCGGAGCTCAACCTGCTCGGCGTGCAGGCGCTCGGCATGGGGCTCGCGACGCTGATCCGCCGGCTGGGCGTCGGGCCCGAGATCGTGATCGGCCATGATTTCCGCAGCTACTCGCTTGCCATCAAGCTGGCGCTGGCCTCCGGGCTCCAGGCGGCGGGAGCGAAGGTGAAGGATATCGGGCTGGCGCTGTCGCCCATGGCCTATTTCGCCCAGTTCGCACTCGATACGCCATCCGTCGCCATGGTGACGGCCTCGCACAACGAGAATGGCTGGACCGGGGTGAAGATGGGCGCGCAGCGGCCGCTGACATTCGGCCCGGACGAGATGAGCGCGCTGAAGGAGATCGTGCTCGCCGGCGATTTCGATCTGCGGGGCGGCGGCTCCTACGATTATGTCGAGGATTTTCGCGGCGTCTATCTGGACGATTTGACGAAGGGCATGCGGATCGGCCGCAAGCTGCGCGTCGTGGCTGCCTGCGGCAACGGCACGGCCGGCGCATTCGCGCCGGAGGCGCTGGAGCGCATCGGCTGCGAGGTGATCCCGCTCGACGTCGAACTGGATCATACTTTCCCGCGCTACAATCCGAACCCCGAGGACATGGAGATGCTCCATGCCATCCGCGACAAGGTGCTGGAGACGGGCGCGGATGTCGGCCTCGGCTTCGACGGCGACGGCGACCGCTGCGGCGTGGTCGACAATGAGGGCAACGAGATTTTTGCCGACAAGGTGGGCGTGATGCTGGCGCGCGACATCTCCGCGCTGCATGCGGGCGCGAAATTCGTGGTCGACGTGAAATCGACGGGCCTGTTCAACACCGACGCAGTACTAAAGCGGCAGGGCGCGGTCACCGACTACTGGAAGACCGGCCATTCCTACATAAAGCGGCGCGTGGCGGAACTCGGCGCCATCGCCGGCTTCGAGAAATCCGGCCACTTCTTCTTCAATCCGCCGATCGGCCGCGGCTACGATGATGGGCTGATCACCGCCATCGCGGTCTGCGAGATGCTGGACCGCAATCCGCAAAAGTCCATGGCGGACCTTTATCGCGATCTGCCGCTGACCTACGGCACGCCGACCATGTCGCCGCATTGCGGGGACACGGTGAAATATGGCGTGGTCGAGCGCGTCGTCGCCGATTTCACGGGCATGAAGGAGAAGGGCGAGACCTTCGCCGGCCAGAAGATCGTCGATCTCGTCACCGTGAACGGCGTGCGCGTCGTCGCCGAGGACGGGACCTGGGGCCTCGTCCGCGCATCCTCCAACAAGCCGGAACTCGTGGTGGTGGTGGAAAGCCCGGTGTCGTCCGAGCGCAGGCGGGAGATGTTCGACGCTGTGGACGCCGTGCTACGCAGGAACCCGGAAGTGGGCGCCTACAACCAGACTTTTTGAGATTCAGGTGAGGCTGGCCTGACTTGAATCTGGACGTACCAAAGCAATTCTTTGAAGGCGATTGACCGCAGATGACTGAACGGATCGTCAGTTTCGTGATGAGCGGCGGCGTGGGCTCGCGCCTGTGGCCGCTGTCGCGCGAGGATAACCCGAAACAGTTCCACGACCTTGCCGGCGACGGCTCGATGCTGGTGAAGACGCTGCGGCGGCTGGCCGGGCGACGCGAGGGCGAGACGCCGATCTTCCTGATCGCCTCCGAGCGCCACGCCGACCGCGTGCGCTCCGACATCGCCGACATCGATTTCGCCGGCGGCGGCGCGATCTTCGAGCCGGTCGGCCGCAACACGGCGGCCGCCGTTGCCATCGCGGCGCTGCAAACGCTGAAGCAGTTCGGCGATTCGCTGGTGCTGGTGGTGCCTTCCGACCACGAGATCACGACGGTCGAGCAGTTCTGGCAGACGGTGGAACGGGGCGTGCCGGCTGCGCGCGCGGGCCGGCTCGTCGTGTTCGGCATCAAGCCGACCCAGCCCGAGACCGGCTACGGCTATATCGAGGCGGGCGATGCGGCGGACGGCGTCAGCGATGTGCGCCGCTTCGTGGAGAAGCCCGATCTGGAGACGGCGCAGGCCTATCTCGACGCCGGCAATTTCTACTGGAATGCCGGTATCTTCCTGTTCGGCGCCGGGGCGATGCGGGACGCTTTCCTGAAATTCGAGCCGGAGATATGGCGTGCGGCGGAAAGAGCCTATGCGGCGGCGACGACCGACCTTTCCGGCCTCTATATGCCACTGGAGCTTTACGAGGCCATTCCGTCCAACTCCATCGACTATGCCGTGGCGGAGCGGGCCGAGGGCATCGCCATGGTGCCGGCAAGCTTCCGCTGGAGCGATCTCGGCTCGTGGCAGTCGCTGCTCGACGTCAGCCCGTCGGACGACAAGGGCAACGTCATCGTCGGCGATGTCGTCGCCATCGACTGCGAGAACTCCTACATCCGCAGCGAGGGCCGGCTGCTTTCGGCGATCGGGCTGAAGGACATGGCGATCGTCTCGACGCTGGACGCGACCTTCGTCGCGCCTGTCGACCGCAGCCAGCACGTCAAGAAGATCGTCGAGCAACTCGAAAAGAGCGGCCGGCTGGAGACGAAGTTCACGCCTTCCGACGACCGCGTCCTGGTGCCCGGCGCGTGGCGCAAGCGCGTGCATCACTGGCTGTTCGATGAGACGCTGCCGCTGTGGTCGACGGCGGGCGTCGACCGGGAGAATGGCGGCTTCTTCGAGGCGCTGGACTTTTCCGGCAAGCCGATCCGCAAGCCCAAGCGCATGCGCACCATCGCGCGGCAGATCTATGCCTTCGCCGTCGCCAAGGAGCGCGGCTGGACCGGCCCGGCCGACGAACTGATCGGGCATGGTATCGACTTCATCACCCGCCACGGCCGCACGGACAGAGGCGGCTGGGTCCGCACGCTGAACGTCGATGGCACCGTCGCCGATCCGGTGGAGGATGCCTACGATCATTCCTGCGTGCTTCTGGCGCTGGCGCATGCGCATATCGGCGGCAACAGGGACGCGCTGCGGCTGGGCAGGGAGACCTTCGCCTTCATCGACGAGCATCTGGAGGATCACCGCCTGACGGGCTTCCTGGAGACGTCGGACGGGGAGGGCGTGCGGCGCTCCAATCCGCACATGCATCTCCTGGAAGCTTTCCTCGCGTGGCATCAGGCGACCGGCGAACGCTCCTATCTGCGCCGCGCGGCGCGCATCATCGACCTTTTCCGGTCGAGCCTCTTCGATGCGGACACCTGGACGCTGGGCGAATTCTTCGACGACGACTGGAAGCCTGTCGCGGGCGAAAAGGGCGAATGGACGGAGCCCGGTCACCACTTCGAATGGGCCTCGCTGCTGGTCGATTTCGCCAATGCCAGCGGCCAGAAAGACCTCGTCGCCTTCGCCCGCAAGCTCTATGCCTCGGCGGTCGCCAACGGGCTGAACCGCGCGACCGGCCTCGCCTATGGTGCGGTGACGCGGCAAGGTCTGCCGCTCGACCGCATGTCGCGAAGCTGGCCGCAGACCGAGGCGATCAAGGCCGCGACGGCGCTGGACGGTACCGGTGGACCCGACCTCAAGCCGGAAATCGAGGCGCGCGTCGGACGCCTGTTCCGCTGGCACATCGACCCCGCGCCGACCGGGCTGTGGATCGACCAGATCGACGAGCGGGGCAGAAGCCAGGCGCGCGAAGTGCCGGCAAGCATCTTCTACCACCTCGTCTGCGCGCTGACGCAGTATCTCGACGCGACGGAACCGGAAGAGCCGAAGAAGCGGAAGTGATCAGAAAAGGAAGCCGGGTCGTCGGCACTCAGCCGCCATCAGCCCACGGATTTATGACTGAGAGACCTGCCGCTTCAAAAGGCGAGACATCGCGCGTCGCGACCATCAGATTACGCGACGCCGCGATCGCAGCTATATAGCCATCGGCCTTGCCTATCGCGCGTCCTGCCGCCTGAGCACGGGCCATGATAGCCGCATAGTTTCGCGACGCGACTATGTCGAAAGGTAGCACACGTCCGGTGAAGGCTGAAAGGATGTCGCGTTCAAAACGCTCTTCCAGTCGGTCACGTCGCTTGCCTGCGGGGAGCGCGGCAATACCGAAGCAGATTTCGGCAACCGTGATTGCCGAAAGGTAGAGCGTTTCCACCGGTTGCGCGTCGATCCAGTCGATAACGCGTTGTGTCGCGTTTTCCCGCATCGCCTCGGAAATAACGTTGGTATCAAGGAGAACCATCAATCGAACGCGATCGGCTTGGCGGGATGCCTGTCTCGCGCAGCAGCTTTCTCGAACACATCCCACTCCGCCGCAGACAATCGCGCTTCGCGTCCGATTTCGACCAATAGCGAACCGAGCTTCAACCGTCCCGCCGGGCGGGCGGCTGCTTCGAGAATCTCGCGGATCTCAGCCTCGGTGCTATGGCCCTTCCGGGCTGCCCGCAATTTCAACGCCCGATGCGTCTCGACGGGAATGTTGCGAATAGTGATGGCCGGCATGATGATATCATCTCTTTTAGAATGAAATCATTGATATCATCGCGATTATATGCAGTCAAATCGCTTGAAATTCAATATGGGCTGGCGACGGCGCCCGTCTCCACATAGACCGACTTGACCTGCGAATAGTGGGCGAGGGCTTCCAGCGCGTTTTCGCGGCCGATGCCGGATTGCTTGTAGCCGCCGAAGGGCAGTTCGACCGGGGTCAGGTTGTAGGCGTTGATCCAGCAGGTGCCGGCCTGCAGCTCGGCGATGACACGGTGGGCGCGCGGCAGGTCGCGGGTGAAGACGCCGGCGGCGAGGCCGAATTCCGTGTCGTTGGCGCGGGCAATCACTTCTTCCTCGTCATCGAAGACGAGCACGGTCATGACCGGCCCAAAAATCTCCTCGCGGGCGATACGCATTTCGTCGGTGACGTCTGAGAACACGGTGGGCTCGACGAAAAAGCCATGCTCAAAACCCTGCAGCGACGGGATGTTGCCGCCGGTGAGCAGGGTGGCGCCTTCCTCCTTGCCGATCGAGATGTATTCCAGGACCTTGGCGTATTGCTCCTTGCTGATGAGCGGTCCCATCTGCGTGTCGGGATCGAGCGGATCGCCGATGACGATCTTCTTGGTGCGCTCGACCAGTCTTTCGAGAAAGCGGTCGTGCACGCCGCGCTGCACGAAGACGCGCGTGCCGTTGGAGCAAACCTGTCCCGACGAGTAGAAATTGCCGAGCATGGCGCCGCCTATGGCGTTTTCGAGATCGGCGTCGTCGAACACGATCAGCGGCGACTTGCCGCCGAGTTCCATGGTCGCGTGCTTCATCAGCGAGCCGGCGAGGCCCATCACCTTCCTGCCGGTCGGCACCGAACCGGTGACGGAGACTTTCGCGGTGACGGGATGCGAGACGAGCGCCGCGCCGACATCGCCGAAGCCTTGCACGACATTGAAGAGCCCGTCGGGCAGGCCGGCCTCGGAGTAGATTTCCGCCAGCGCCAGCGCGGTGAGCGGGGTGTTTTCGGACGGCTTGAACACCATGGCGTTGCCCATGGCGAGCGCCGGCGCGGATTTCCACGTGGCGATCTGGACCGGGTAGTTCCAGGCGCCGATGCCGACGCAGACGCCGAGCGCCTCGCGGCGCGTGTAGGCGAAGGGACCGCCGAGATCGACGAAATCGCCGTTGAAGGTGGCGATCGCCCCGGCGAAGAATTCCAGCGCATCAGCGCCGGAGGAGGCGTCCGCGACGGTGGTCTCCTGCCAGGGTTTCCCGGTGTCGAGCGATTCCAGTCGCGACAGTTCCTCATTGCGGGCGCGCATGATGTCGGAGGCGCGGCGCAGGATGCGCCCACGCTCGACCGGCTTCAGCCGCGCCCATGCCGGCTGCGCGGCGCGCGCCGCCTCCATGGCGAGTTCCACGATGTTCGGCGTCGCGGCGTGGAGCGAGGCGATCGTCTCGCCGGTGGCGGGATAGATGCTGTCGAGAGCCTTGCCGTGCGGGTCGTCCACATAGCGGCCGTTGACGTAGTGCGAGGCGGCGGGCTGGGCTTTCATGGGAGGCCTCCGAAGGCAGTAAGGCAGTAGGGCAGTAAGGGAGTAAGGCAATAAAGCATCGTTCGAGGAATGACGGCTAGATTGGGCGATAGCAGGATGCAGTGGGCGTCCCGGTTATCCTACATACTGCCCTACTGCCCTATTCCCCTCATTCTCACCGGTCGCTCTCCCGCCATCGCGGATTGATCCATGGCTGCTGGTTGGAGCGGGGCAGGGGCGTACGGCCCAGAATGTGGTCGGCGGCCTTCTCGCCCGTCATGATCGACGGCGCGTTAAGGTTGCCGTTGGTGATGCGCGGGAAGATCGAGGAATCCGCCACCCGCAGGCCCTCGACGCCGATGACCCGGCATTCGGGATCGACCACCGCCATCGGATCGTCGGCGCGTCCCATGCGGCAGGTGCCGCAGGGATGATAGGCGCTCTCGACGTGCTGCCGGATGAAATCGTCCAGTTCGGCATCGGACTGCACATGCGCGCCCGGCGAAATCTCCGCGCCGCGATATTCCTCGAAAGCGTTCTGGCCGAAAATCTCGCGGGTGAGGCGGATGCAGTGGCGGAAGTCCGACCAGTCGTCCGGATGCGACATATAGTTGAAGCGGATTTCCGGTTTCGTCCGGGGATCGGGCGAGCGCAGCGCGATGGCGCCGCGCGACTTCGACCGCATCGGGCCGACATGCGCCTGAAAGCCGTGCGACTTCGCCGCCGACTTGCCGTCATAGCGCATCGCAGCGGGAAGGAAGTGGTACTGGATGTCCGGATAATCGACGCCGGCTCCGGAGCGCACGAAGGCGGCGGCCTCGAAATGATTGGTCGCGCCGAGCCCGGTCTTGAAGAACAGCCAGCGCGCGCCGATCAGCGCCTTGGAGAAGGGGTTGAGCACGGAGTGCAGCGTGACCGGCTTCAACGACTCCTGCTGGATGTAAAGCTCGAGATGGTCCTGCAGGTTCTGGCCGACGCCGGGGCGGTCCGCGATCACCGCGATGCCATGCGACCTGAGATGTTCAGCCGGGCCGATGCCGGAGAGCATCAAGACCTTCGGCGAATTGATCGACGAGGCGGCGATGACGACCTCACGCCTTGCCTTGACGACCTGAATCTTTTTGCGAGCTTCGATCTCGACGCCGGTGGCGCGTTGATTCTCGATCACGATCTTCCGGGCGAAGGCGCTGACGACCCTTACATTCTTGCGCCTGAGCGCGGGGCGCAGATAGGCGTTGGCGACGGACCAGCGGCGCCCGTCATGGATCGTCTGCTCCATCGGCCCAAAGCCTTCCTGTTTGGAGCCGTTGTAATCCTGCGTCGTCTCGAAGCCGGCCTGACGGCCCGCCTCGATGAAGGCGGCATAGAGTGGATTGGTGCGTTTCCCCCGCTGCACGAAGAGCGGGCCGTCCGTGCCGCGCCATCCGCCTTCCGCATCGGCGGTGTTCTCCATGCGCTTGAGGTAGGGCAGCACGTCGGCAAAGCTCCAGCCGGCCGCGCCCGCTTCGGCCCAATGGTCGAAGTCGCGCGCATGGCCGCGAACATAGACCATGCCGTTGATGGAGGACGAGCCGCCCAGCACCTTGCCGCGCGGGGTGGCGAGGCGACGGCCGCCGAGATGCGGCTCCGGCTCGCTGGAAAACCCCCAGTCGTAGAGGCTCATATTCATGGGGATGGACAAAGCGGACGGCATCTGGATCAGAGGGCCGTAGTCCGTTCCGCCATATTCGATGACGATGACGGAATGCTTCCCGTCTTCCGACAGGCGGTAGGCCATGGCCGAACCGGCGGAACCGGAGCCGACGATGACGTAATCCGCCTCAAGCATGGCGTGTGCCTGGGTTGCGGGGCGGGAGTACGCTATTCAGGGGCGATGCTATGGGTCGCCGGCTGTCGAAAACCGTGCATGTCAGGTTACCCCCACCCCTAACCCCTCCCCACAAGGGGGAGAGGGATCTTGCTGCAGCCATGCCGGACAAAACCATTGAAGGCTGGGACCTGACGAACATGCAGCCGGGTCTTCCTCCCCCTTGTGGGGAGGGGTTAGGGGTGGGGGTAAATTGACGGACAAATCTCTCAAGCATCAGCGACATGCCTCCCGAAATCGGCGAGGGCGACGTTGCCGCCTGTGGCGATGACGACGACCGTCTTGCCGGCGACGTCGAGCCCGCCTTCGAGCAGCGCGGCGAGCGATGCCGCGCCGCTGGGCTCCAGCACCAGCTTCAACCGCTCGAAGGCGATCTTCATCGCGCGGCGCACGGCGGCGTCGGACACGGCGAGGCCCGAGACGCCGGAAGCCATGACGGCCTCGAACGGCGCTTTGCCGGGATAGCGCGACATCAGCCCGTCGCAGATCGAGCCCGGAGCCGCCGGCATGGTCTCGATCCGGCCGGCGTCGAGCGAGACGCCCATGCCGTTGAAGCCTTCCGGCTCGACAGCGATGATTTTCGTCGCCGGCGACAGATAGTGGAAGGCGAGCGCCACGCCGCCGATCAGCCCGCCGCCGCCGACCGAGCAGAAGACGTAATCGGCGCTGGCGTCGCGCGTCTTGAGCTGGTCGATCGCCTCGAGGCCGGTCCCGGCCTGGCCGGCGACGATCTCCGGGTCGTCGAACGGGTGGAGCAGCACCAGCCCTTCCGTCCCGGCGATCTCGCGCGCCCTGGCGGAGGCCACGTCCTCGCGCGGCCGCTCGCCGTGCTCGGTGAGGACGACGCGCGCGCCATAGCCGGCGGTCGCCTCGCGCTTGGCGGCCGGAGCATCCACCGGCATGACGATGGTGACCGGGATGCCGAGCGCCTCGCCGGCCGCTGCGAGCCCTTGCGCGAAATTGCCGGAGGAATAGGCGACGACGCCGCGCTTCGCCTCGTCGGGCGTCAGGCGGGTCAGCCGCCAGTAGGCGCCGCGCACCTTGAAGGAGCCCGCCCATTGCAGGGATTCCGCCTTGACGAACACGTCGGCGGCGCCGGTCAGCTTCGCAAGGGCCGGCGACCTGAGAAGCGGCGTGAGCTGGGTCGCCTGCGAGGTGACCGCGTAGGCGCGCCGGAGATGGGCGAGGTCGGGGATCATTTTGCGCGCAGGCTCTCGTAGGAGACCATGGCGTGCCTCGCGTAGGCCGGCCGCTCCGACAGGCGGTCATAATAGGCGCGAAGGTGCGGGGTCCCGGCCCGGTCGAAGTCGAGCGTGAAGTAGCGGTAGAGCAGCGTGCCGACGATGATGTCGGCGAAGCAGATGTCGTTGCCGCCGAGATAGTCGCCCTCGGCGAGGCGGGCGTCGAGCATCGACGCGAGCGGCTTCATCTTCTGCGTGGCCGCTGCAATCGCCGCCGTATCGCGCTGTGCGGGCGGCACGCCGATCAACGGCCAGAAGAGGCCGGTGAGCAGCGCGGGCCCGAACGTGGTCTTGATCCATTCCGCCCACATGTCGACGGGAGCGCGGGCGGCCGGGGAGGAGGGCCAGAACTGCTCGTCGCCATAGGTGGCGCCGAGATAGCGGACGATCGCCGCGCTTTCCCACAGGAACGGACCGTCGCCGTCCTGGATCACCGGCACGAGGCCGTTGGGGTTCATTACCTTGTATTCCGGCGTGTCATTGCCGCCGAATGCGCCGCCGACGTCCAAGCGCCGGTGTTCCAGCCCGAGTTCGGCGATCGCCCACATCGCCATCTGCACATTGCCGGACGTCGCGCGTCCCCATACCGTGATCATGTCATTCTCCTCTTGGAAAGCGCTTCTTCGCTTCGAGCGTGTCGAGATCCATATGATTGCGCATATAGCGCTCGGATGCTTGCCGGAGCGGCTGGAAATCCCAAGGAAAATAGTTGCCGTTGCGCAACGCCGGGTAGACCACCCAGCGGCGCGCCTGGCTTTCGCGCACCGCCGCGTCGAAGGCGGCCATGTCCCAGCGGGCGCCGACGCTCTCACGCAGCGCCGCCACCGCGCCGGCATGGGCCGGGTCGGCGGCGAGGTTCTTCAGCTCGTGGGGATCTGATTCCAGATCAAAGAGTTGCGGCGGGTCGATCTCGCAATGCACGAACTTGTAGCGGCCGCCGCGCACCGCCACCATCGGCGCATACGAGCCCTCGGCGGCGTATTCCATCAGGACGGGCGCGGTGCGTTCCTCGCCGTTGGCGACCGGCAGCAGCGACTGCCCGTCCGTCCACGGCGCGATGCCGGCCATGTCGATGCCGGCAAGGTCGCAAAGCGTCGGGCAGACGTCGAGGTTGGAGGTGGGCGCGTCGTGACGGCCGGCGGGTATCCCCTTGCCGGCGATCATCAGCGGCACGCGGGCCGAGCCTTCGTAAAAGCACATCTTGAACCACAGGCCGCGCTCGCCGAGCATGTCGCCATGGTCCGAGGCGAAGACGACGATCGTGTCGTCCGCCATGCGCGTGCGTTCGAGGATGGAGAACAGCTCGCCGATCTTGTCGTCCAGATAGGAGATGTTGGCGAAATAGCCTTGCCGGGCGCGGCGTACATGCTCCGGCGTGATCTCGTAGGAAGCATAGTCGCTGGCCCGGCAGAGGCGCTGCGAATGCGGGTCCTGCTCCTCGCAGGGGATGAAGCCGACCGCCGGTTCCAGCGCCGGGCAGTCCTCGTAAAAGTCCCAATATTGCCGGCGCGCGACATAGGGGTCGTGCGGATGGGTGAAGGAGACGGTGAGGCACCATGGCCGGCGCGACGGATCGTCCGAGGCGCGGGCGAAGTCGAAAAGCTTCTGGCCGGCGAGGAAGGCGACCTCGTCGTCATATTCCATCTGGTTGGTGATCTCGGCGACGCCCGCGCCGGTGACGGAGCCGAGATTGTGATACCACCAGTCGATGCGCTCGCCGGGCTTGCGGTAGTCGGGCGTCCAGCCGAAATCCGCCGGATAGATGTCGGTGGTCAGCCGCTCCTCGAAGCCGTGCAGCTGGTCCGGACCGACGAAGTGCATCTTGCCGGAGAGCACGGTGTGGTAGCCTGCGGCGCGCAGATGATGGGCGAAGGTCGGGAGCGAGGAGGCGAATTCGGCGGCGTTGTCGTAGACGCCGGTGCGGGACGGCAACTGTCCGGTCATGAAGGAGGCGCGGCCCGGCGCGCAGAGCGGCGAGGCGGTGTAGTTGTTGCGGAAGCGCGCCGAACGCGCGGCAAGCGCCTTCAGGTGCGGCGCATGCAGGAAGTCTGCCGGCCCGTCGGGAAACAGCGTGCCGTTGAGCTGATCCACCATGATGACGAGGATGTTGGGACGGGAATCGCTCTCAGTCATTGGCCGCCCGCATCTTCCTGAGTTTCGCCTCGACATAGTCCTCGACCAGCGCGGCCGCGCTTGCCGGGTTGGGCAGGCCGTCGCGCAGCGCCCGGCGGATGTAGAGGCCGTCGATCATCGCCGCGATCGCCTCGGCCATGCGCTCGGCCTCCGCGCGCGGCACGAGCGGCAGGAGCCCGCTCATGAGATTGGAATGCAGGCGCCGGGCGTAGACGCGCAGCAGGCGGCGCAGCTCCTGCGACTTCTGCGCCTCGACATAGAAGGCGAGCCACGCATGGACGATCTCCTCGCGGAACTGCCCGGCGGAGAAGTTCACGGCGATGACCGCGGCGAGCCGGGCGCGCGGGGTGGGCGCCTTGCGCAGCGTTTTGACCGCATCCGCGCCGAGATCGGCCAGCAGCTTGCGCATGGTGGCTTGCAGCAATTCGCCCTTGCCGCCGAAATAATGATGCGCCAGCGCGGAGGACACGCCGGCGCGGCCGGCGATATCGGACATGGTGACGTCCAGCGAGCCGCGCTCGCCTATGGCCGCGATTGTGGCGTCGATGAGCGCGCGCCGGCGCAGCGGCTCCATTCCGATCTTGGGCATGAAAGGCCTCGGACTCTCCCTGTTTCCTTAATTGACTGGCCAATCAAAAAAAGCGTGTCGAAAACCGGCGCGGAAAGAGCGGTTTGCGTCACGCTCTTCATTTGATTTCCGTTCAGACTTGAACAATATTGACGGAAGATCGAATTTGCGGCCCGGCCGCGAGGGAGAGTGTCATGACAGCATGCATCGTGGGCTGGGCGCATTCGCGTTTCGGCAAGCTGGAAGGCGAGACGCTGGAGAGCCTGATTACCAAGGTCGCCACCGATGCGCTGGAGCACGCAGGGATCGGTCCCGAGGATGTCGACGAGATCGTGCTCGGCCATTTCAATGCGGGCTTCTCGGCGCAGGATTTCACGGCGAGCCTCGTCCTGCAGGCAGACGACCGGCTGCGCTTCAAGCCGGCTACGCGGGTCGAAAATGCCTGCGCCACCGGTTCGGCGGCCGTTCGGCAGGGCATCCGCGCTCTCTACGCGAAGGCGGCGCGCATCGTGCTTGTGGTCGGCGCTGAGCAGATGACGACGACGCCCGGACCCGAGATCGGGCGGAACCTGCTGAAGGCCTCCTATCTGCCCGAGGACGGGGATACGCCGGCCGGATTCGCGGGAGTTTTCGGCAAGATCGCATCGGCCTATTTCCAACGCCACGGCGACCAGTCCGACGCGCTGGCGGCGATTGCCGCCAAGAACCACAGCAACGGCGTGGAAAACCCTTACGCGCAGATGCGCAAGGATCTCGGCTACGAGTTCTGCCGCACGGAGAGCGACAAGAACCCCTTCGTCGCCGGGCCGCTGAAGCGCACCGACTGCTCGCTCGTCTCCGACGGCGCGGCGGCGCTGGTGCTGGCCGATGTGGACACGGCGCTTTCCATGCGCCGCGCCGTGGCCTTCCGCGCCAACGAGCATGTGCAGGACTTTTTGCCCATGTCGAAGCGCGACATTCTGCTGTTCGAGGGCTGCGAGGAAGCCTGGGGACGCGCGCTGAAGAAGGCGGGCGTTGCGCTGGACGACCTCTCCTTCGTCGAGACGCATGACTGCTTCACCATCGCCGAGCTGATCGAATACGAGGCGATGGGGCTGGCGAAGCGCGGCGAGGGCGGCAAGATCGCAGTGGAAGGCCAGACCGAAAAGGGCGGCCGCCTGCCGGTCAATCCATCGGGAGGGCTCAAGTCGAAGGGCCATCCGATCGGCGCGACGGGCGTTTCCATGCATGCGCTGACGGCGATGCAGCTCACCGGCGAGGCCGGTGGCATACAGGTGCCGGATGCGAAGCTCGGCGGCATCTTCAACATGGGCGGCGCGGCCGTCGCGAACTACGTCTCGATCCTCGAGCGGATAAAATAGCGCCGGCCGCGCGGCTGGCGCTTTTGTGACCGGTCAAACTCTTGCCGCCTGCCTCGAATTGAATGAGGGAGGATAGGGGCGCGCACGGCAGGAGAATCGCGGCATGGCATCGAAACGGTTTCTCGCGACGGCTCTCCTCGCCGCAATGCTGCCGATGACCGCTTTCGGCCAGACCGAAACGCCTGCTGCGCCGGAAACGCCAGCGCCGCAGGCGCAGACGCCCGCGCCCGAAACGCCGTCTGCTGAAACGCCGGCACCGCAGGCGCCCGCCGCCGAGGCTCCCAAAGCACCGGCAGAGCCGATCACCTCGCAGGCTGCGATCGCGGCCGCCCAGAAATTCTGCGACACGCATCTGCCCGGCACGATCGAGGCCGAGAACGCCACGATGGAGCTTCTGACGCCGTCGCTGCGCGCCGCCATGGACGAGGCGACGAAGAAGAACGATGCATGGGAGGCGGCGCATCCGGGCGAAAAGCCGCCGCTCGGCGACGGCGTGCCGTTCCAGTCCTATCCCGACTCTCCGGAGAAATGCGTCGCCGGGCCGGCAATGGCCGACAATACCGAGGTCGATATCGAGTACCGTTTCGACGACCATCTGGCGAACTGGACGGACCGTGTGCGTCTCGAAATGGTCGACGGCAAGGTGCTGATCGACGACGTGTTCTATGGCGTGAACGGCTTCGAGGAGAGCCTGCGCAGCGCGCTCGAAAGCGTCGGACAGGACGTTGAAATCGAGGAATGACGCCTCAGGTCACGAGGGCCAGAGGTTCAGGCGGCCGAATGCGGGAATGAGCAGGCCGGGTTCCCGGAAGTCGACGCCTGCGACAAGCCCGAGGAACTGGAGTTCGACGCCGCTCAGCCCCGCGCTGAACCCCAGCAGTCCGGCGACGGAACCGTGCAAATCCTTCGTGCGCGGCAGCCATTCGAGGTTCCAGAGACCGGACGGAAAATCCCGTCCCACCGCATTGGACGGCATGCGCGCGCCGAGTTCCGGAACGGCATGCACGACATGGGCGACGAAGCTGTTCGAGTTCGGCCCGGGCCAGACGCGATAGTTTCCGGCTTTCGAGAACGGATAGGTGGCGATCGCGGTCTCGACCTGCGGGATCAGCCTCCCGGCCTCCGGCCCGCGCAGCGAATAGACCACCGCCGGCGCGTTCGAATACAGTATCCGTCGGCCGGGCGTGTGTTCTTCCGGACCGGCATGCCCCAGCCGACCTTGTCGTAGCGATCATAGGAATCCGCGCCCTCGCGCTTCAGCACGATCCATGTGTGGAGCGAGAAAGCGCCCTTGAGACCGCCGGTGCGCGCGCCGAGAATGTAGATCGCGGCGTTCCGGTCGGTGTCGGGTTGCGGCAGCAAGCCGCTCGACGACCAGTCCGCCGAGCGCCAGTTGGCCGGGCGGTCCGCCGAAATCCACCATGCGGCGGTCGCCAGCGCGGGCATGACGAAGACGATGAAGATCGCGAGGACGATGCGAAGCAGCCAGTGAACCAATCGAAATCCTTTGCCAGAAGTCATCGCGAAGATTAGGTGCACGGCAAATCAGCGCAGGCAATTTGGTGAAAGCATGGCCGATCCGGTTCTGGTCGAGGTCACACGCGGAACGAGCGTCGAGAGCGTGCATCGGGGCGCGGTGGCGGTGTGCGACGCCAGCGGCAAGATGGTGCTGCAACTCGGTAACATCGAGCGCCCGGTCTTCCCGCGCTCGGCCGTGAAGGCTATCCAGGCGCTGCCGCTGGTGGAAAGCGGCGCCGCCGACGCGCTGGGTTTCGGCAATGAGGAGTTGGCGCTGGCCTGCGCGTCCCATTCGGGCGAGCCGGCGCATGTGGAGACCGCGCGGGCCATGCTCATCAAGGTGGGGTTGAACGTCGGTGCGCTGGAATGCGGCGCGCACTGGCCGACGAACCAGAACGCCATGGTCGAGCTGGCGCGTGCGGGCGGCAAGCCCTCGGCGCTGCACAACAATTGTTCCGGCAAGCATGCCGGCTTCATCTGCCTGTGTTGCCATTCCGGCGTGGAGCCGGCCGGCTATGTGAAGCCGCAGCACTGGCTGCAGGAGACGGTGCGCGGCGCGATGGAGGATGTGACCGGTGCGCGCCACGGTGCGGAAAACCGCGGCACCGACGGCTGTTCGATCCCGACCTATGCCGTGCCGCTGAAAAGCCTCGCGCATGGCTTTGCCAGAATGGCGAGCGGCGAGGGGCTGGGCAGGCAGCGCGCCAGAGCGGCGAAACGCTTGATGGACGCCTGCATGGGGGCGCCGTTCCACGTCTCCGGCACCGACCGGATGGACGCCAGGCTGATGCAGGCCGCGCCGGGCCGTATCTTCGTCAAGACGGGCGCGGAAGGCGTCTACTGCGCTGCCCTGCCGGAGCTCGGTCTCGGCATCGCAGTGAAATGCGACGACGGCGCGGGCCGCGCGGCGGAAGCCGTGGTCAGCGCGGTGCTTGCAAAAATGCTCTCCGACGATGCCGAACTCGCGAAAAAGCTGCGCGCGCTTTCCCGGCCCACGCTGACCAACTGGAACGGCATCGAGGTCGGCGGCCTGCGGGTGACAGCCGCGCTCGGCTGAGTGTTCAGGCGACGCGGTTGCGTTCCACGACGAGGTTTTTGCGGCTCCCGATGCCTTCGAGCGCAAGGTCGCCGGTGACGGGATTGGCCCATTCGTGGCCGACGATTGCGCCGAGCGGCGTATCCTCGAAGACATTGTCGGAGATGACGGCGGACCCGGTGCCGCGCACGACGGAAACAGCCACGCCGGTGCGGGCGCGCCGCACGACGTTTCCCGTCGCCACCACATTGCGCATGAACGGTCCCCAGCCGATATTCATGCCGAACAGAGGCGCGCCCTCGATCACATTGCCGGTGACGGATGTATCCGCCTCCACGCTGATGCCGACGCCGAAGCCCGGCGCGTCGGCGGGATAGGGACCGCTGCCGGTAAGATTGCGCACGATGTTGGCCGAACAGACGGCCATGCGCCCGCCTTCGTTGAAGTTGACGATGGAGATGCCGTTCGCCGCGCCGTCAACAATGTTGCCGCTGATGATTGCGCCTTCGAAGGCGAATTCGGCATAGAGCGCGGTCTCGCCCGAGCGCAGGCAGGTGTTGCCGGAAATCTGGAGATTGCTGGCGCTGTTCGCCCGGATCGCCGAAAAGGCGCAGTCGGACACCATGTTGCCGGAAACGATGACGTTAGCGGCGCGGAAGACGTTGATGCCGTTGCCATGCTGCCCGGTGCCGCCGTTGCGCGCCGCGATGCGCTCCACCCGGTTGCCCGTCACCTGCGTGCCTTCATCGCCCGGTTGCCAGCGATGGACCAGTATGCCGCCATTGGCGCAATCCGACACTGTGTTGCCAGAAATGGCGAGCTGCGTGCTTTCGACGGCATAGATGCCGACATCGGCGGCGCCGGCGATCGTGGTGTTGGCGATGCGCCCGCCGCAGCGTTCGAGCGCGATGCCGCTCTTGCCCGAGCCGACGATCTCGCAATTGTCGATGACGACGCGCGCCGCGCTGCGCAGGTCGACAAGCGCCTGCGTCCGGTCGTCGAGCCACCCGTTGACCCCGTCGATCACGATGCCGGAAAGCTCCACGCGCTCCGCCCGCTCGGCGAGGAACAGGTGGCCGCCGCCGCCATAGACGATGCGGGTTGCACCCGGAACGCCCGAGAGCCGCACGCGCGGCGGCAGCTTGAGATTGGACACGACATAGGTGCCGGCCGGGAGGAACACCGGAACGTCCGTGTCCGACGACTTTTGCAGCATCTCCCCGAAGCCGCGGCTCTGGTCGTCATAGGCGACCGGACGCATGTCGAAATCCACCGCGTCGATCGAGCCGCGTAGCGGAACCGTCTGACCCGGGCCGGCATCTGCAACTGGCGGAGCGACGGCAGAACCCGCCAGCGCGCCGCCGGCCGCGGCAAGGAATGTCCTTCTGTCCAACATTGGCACACCTTCGCGTCGATCGATACCGCGATGCATGGCGTGTGCCAGATGTAACGACCCACCATCGGAGCTTGCGGCGGCCGGTTGAGTTCCATAAGTTGTCCGTATGAGCAGAGCCTTTACACGCGAAGACGACAACGAAGCGATTGTCGACATCGGCGACCTGCCAATCAGCCCGCACCGCAATCTGGTGACGGAAGAAGGCATCATGCAGATGGAAAAGCATGTGAACCGTCTGCGAAGGGAATTCGCGGAAGCCGAGAAGAAGCAGGAGCGCGAGGGGATGGCGATCGCCACGCGCAATCTGCGCTACTGGCAGACGCGTCGCGAGAGCGCCGAGCTTTCGGTGCCTGATCCCGACGAGAAAGTGGTCCGCTTCGGCATGACGGTGGGTCTCGAAGGCGGGGACGGCAGGCATGTGACCTGGAAGATCGTCGGAGAGGACGAGGCGGACCCGCATGCCGGTAAGATTTCGCATGTTTCGCCAATGGCGCAGGCGATGTTCGGCAAGGGCGTCGGCGACACGTTCACGTTGAACGACAAGGAATGGGAGATCGTGGCGGTGGGGGTTTAGGCGGGTGGCAGGGCGAGGCGCAGAGCGTTTTGCCATCGGCAGCGCCGAACTTCGACCCGACGTTCCAATGCTCGCTACGAGCCTATTTGGATAGAGCGCGATACACCGTACGATATTTCTCCATCCGCTCGCGCGCGACTTCCATCTTCCGTTGCAGTTCGGGACTGATCTCGTTTCCGGCAAGCGCCGACAGGGCCTCTCGATGCTTGTCCATGACTTGACGGGCAGCAATCATCTGCTGTGACAGCTTTTCATCGTCATCGTTCATTGCCGGGCTTCCCTTATGTGCAGTGATGCTCACGCGGCTTGCTGCGTCTGCTCGTAGTTCTCGATTGCCGCCAATTCCTTCGACTTGGCCTTGGCCTCGGTTGCCAGGTCGAATGAGCTCTGCATGTTCATCCAGAATTGCGCGGTAGTTCCGAAAAACTTGCCGAGCCGCAGCGCGGTGTCGGGAGTAACCGGAGTTAGTTCCGCCGCAAGACGCTCGATGCGGGTGCGGGGAACCCTCAGCCTTTTGGCAAGCGTGTACGCCTTCAGGCCGAGAGGGATCATGTACTCCTCGCGAAGGATTTCGCCGGGGTGAATGGCAACAAGTTCGAAGTTGCGCATGGCTGATCCTCTCAATGGTAGTCCACGATTTCGACATCCTCCGCATTTCCGCCCACCCAGCGGAAGCAGAGACGGTACTTATCATTGATCCGGATCGCGTGCTGGCCGTTTCGATCCTCCTTCAGAGGATGAAGCTTGTTGCCCGGTGGGGATCTGAGGTCATCAAACTCCGCGGCATTATCCAGCATGAACAGTTTGCGACGGGCAACTTTCAGCAGATCTTTGGGAAAGCCTTTTGGACTTTGCCCTTCCGCGATCGCTTGTGTCACTCTGTCCTTGAACGTCCGGATCACTAGCGTATCATGTAGTGATACGAAATGGTTGTCAAGTCATGCGTATCGCCAGATGATACGCAGTCCGGCAATCGTTCGGCAGCCATTCAGCCGGACAGCAGCCCATCCAGCAGCCTCTCCGCCGCTTCCGGGATCACCGTGCCGGGCGGGAAGATTTCCGCCGCACCGGCTGCGCGCACCGCGTTGAAATCGTCGGGCGGGATGACGCCGCCGGCGACGATGACGACATCGTCCCGGCCGAGCTTCTTCAGCGCTTGCTTCAATTCGGGGATCAGCGTCAGGTGGCCGGCGGCGAGCGAGGAGGCGCCGACGATGTGCACCGCATGCTCGTCGGCGAGCTTCGCGATCTCCTCCGGCGTCTGGAACATGGCGCCGACGACGACGTCGAAGCCGAGATCGGCGAAGGCCGTCGCGATGACCTTCTGGCCACGGTCGTGGCCGTCCTGTCCCATTTTGGCAACGAGGATGCGCGGCTTCGATCCGGTCTTCTTCGCGAAGAGATCGACCTTCTCCTGTACCCGGTCGACCACCGGATTTTCGCCCAGCGCCTTGCGGTAGACGCCGGAAATGGTCTGCACGGACGCGACATGGCGGCCGAAGGCCTTTTCGATGGCGAGAGAGATTTCGCCGACCGTGGCGTTGGCGCGCGCCGCGCGGATCGCGAATTCCAGCAGATTGCCGTCGCCTTCCGCCGCGGACCGCAGCGCGTCGAGCGCGCTCTCGACGGCGCCGACGTCACGCGTGCCCTTGAGCTGCTGGAGCTTCGCCAGCTGGCGGGCGCGCACGGCGGCGTTGTCGACCTTGAGCACGTCCACCTCGATGTCCTGCTCCGGCTGGAAGGCGTTGACGCCGACGAGCACCTGCTCGCCGGAATCGATGCGGGCCTGCGTGCGGGCGGCCGCCTCCTCGATACGCATCTTGGGAATGCCCTTCTCGATCGCGGCGGCCATGCCTCCGAGACTTTCGACCTCCTCGATATGCTGCATGGCGCGGCGGGCGAGATCGTGCGTCAGACGCTCGACGAAAGCCGAGCCGCCCCATGGATCGATCAGGCGGGTGATGCCGGATTCCCTTTGCAGCACGAGCTGGGTGTTGCGGGCGATGCGGGCGGAATGGTCGGTCGGCAGCGCCAGAGCCTCGTCGAAGGCGTTGGTATGCAGCGACTGGGTATGGCCCTGCGTCGCCGCCATCGCCTCGATCATGGTGCGGATGATGTTGTTATAGGGGTCCTGCGCGGTAAGCGACCAGCCCGACGTCTGCGTGTGGGCGCGCAGCGCCAGCGACTTCTCGTTTTTCGGCGCAAAGTTCTTCTGGATGAGCTGCGCCCAGATGAGGCGGCCGGCGCGTTGCTTGGCGACCTCCATGAAGAAATTCATGCCGGCGTTCCAGAAGAAGGAAAGGCGCGGCGCGAAGCGGTCGATGTCGAGCCCGGCGGCGACGCCCGCGCGGGCATATTCGATGCCGTCGGCGATGGTGTAGGCGAGTTCGAGGTCGACCGTCGCCCCGGCCTCCTGGATGTGGTAGCCGGAGATCGAGATGGAGTTGAACTTCGGCATGTTCTTCGCCGTATAGGCGATGATGTCCGACACGATCCGCATCGAGGGTTTCGGCGGATAGATGTAGGTGTTGCGGACCATGAACTCCTTCAGGATGTCGTTCTGGATGGTCCCGGCCAGATCCTTCTGAGCGACGCCCTGCTCCTCGCCTGCCACGATGTAGAGCGCCATGATCGGCAGCACGGCGCCGTTCATGGTCATGGACACGCTCATCTCGCCGAGCGGGATGCCGTCGAAGAGCTGACGCATGTCGAGGATGGAATCGATTGCCACGCCGGCCATGCCGACATCGCCCGCGACACGCGGATGGTCGCTGTCATAGCCGCGATGCGTGGCGAGGTCGAAGGCGACGGAAAGTCCCTTCTGGCCGGCCGCGAGGTTGCGGCGATAGAAGGCGTTGGATTCCTCGGCCGTGGAGAAACCGGCATATTGCCGGATCGTCCATGGCTGGTTGACATACATGGTCGGATAGGGGCCACGGATGAAGGGCGGCAGCCCCGGAAAGGTGTCGAGATAGGGCAATCCGCGCCGATCGGCGTCGCCATAGGCGCGCTTGACGGCGATGCCTTCCGGCGTCTGCCATTGCGCTTTGCCGACGGCCGCCGGAACGGATGCGGGCTCGCTCCAGTCGATCGTCGTGAAATCAGGGATCATGCGCGCTCCCCGAGACAATCGTCGATCCGTGCCGGCAGAAGCGGCTCGCATGTCGCTGCCGCCTCGATGGCGATTTCGGGTGCGGACGCCGACAGAACGGAGACGGGGCGTTCAGTGGCGGGCGGAAAGGCGGTCGTGCCGATGATGCTGCGCTTTCCTTCGCGGTAGCGCCGCGCGCGGGTCTCGCGCGCCTCGGCGACGCGCCGCTGGACATGGCCATCGGAAAGGCTCTGCAAGACGCCGCCTTCGCGCTCGATCTGCTGGAATTCGGCCCAGCCCGCGGCGCAGAGAGAGCCGGTCAGTCCCTCCACCGCGCCTGACCCTGCCGCCGGATCGCTGACGAAACCGGCATGGCTTTCATCCGCCATGATGATCTGCGTGTTGCGGGCGACGCGCCGGGCGAAGGCATCCGGCAGCCCGTGCGTGATCGTGTGCGGCAGGATGGAAATGGTGTCGGCGCCGCCGGCCGCTGCGGCGAAGCAGGCGATTGTGGAGCGCAGTATGTTCGTCTCCGGATCGCGTTTCGTCATCATGCGGTACGACGTTTCGGCATGAACGGCCGCGACCGTGGGCGGCACGCCGCAGCTTTCCTGCACCCTGGCCCAGAGCTTTCGCAATGCGCGGATCTTCGCCATCGACAGGAACTGGTCCTGATCGACGCTCAGCGAGAAGCCGATATGCGGCACAGCATAGACGAGCGGCTGGCGCGCTTCGGAGAACATGCGCAGGTAGAGCGCGGCCGAGGCGATCATCACGCCGAGTTCCTGCGCTTCGGTCGCGCCCGCATTGTGGAAGACGCGGCCGTCGGCTTCGAGCAGGATGCCCGGCGCGCCCATCGCGAAGAAATGGCCGAGCGACTGCGGCATCGAGGCCTGCAGCGCCGCGATCGACATGCGCAGCGCGCCCGTGCCGGCGAAGATCGCGGCAGGGTCAATGCCGAAGGAAAGGCTGAGCCTGGTAATATCGGCGCGCTTTCGGCCGAGCAGCACCGCCAGCATCTCCGCAGTCGTGCGGCTTTGCGGATGCGCGTCGATCCTCAGATGCACCTTGCCGGCCGGCAGATCGCCGAGCACCATGTTCAACGTTTCCTGCGTCGGCGGCAGCCCGTAGCCGAATGCGTTCGGCGCACCGGCGAAGACCATGGCCACGCCCGTCGCGCCATGCTCGACATCGTCGTGAAGCTGCGCCCTGGCGCGCGACAGGTCGGGATCGTCGACGCGCTGAACGATGGTCCATCTGGCGGCGTTGCGGGCAGAGGCGAGGGGCTTCGCGGCGGCGCGGTCGGACAGGGCTGCGACCGGCAATCCGTCGTCCGTGCGGGACGTCAAGGCTTCTTCGACGGACTGTCCGCCGAGCGCCTTCGCGGCAAGCGCCGCCCATTGCTCGCGCGTTGCAGGCGGAAACTCCGGTCCGCCGCTATCCGGACCGACGTCCATGAAGCCTCCTCACCGACTTTGCTCGGCATCGATTTCCTGACAAGTGTAGGGTGCTCGCAGGGTCATCGCAATGCGCCAAAGAGATTTGTGACGGCATTGTCGGCACGGCGGGGCGTAGACTATACCAGAGGTCACGAAATGCAGCGGGAATGAGCCGAGAGGTTGGAATGGCTGAAGACGACAGGATTTTCATCGGCGCCAGCCGCAAACCCGACGACTCGTACCAGCAGCCGGAAAACCTGCTGCTGAAATACGGCAACCGCCATGGACTTGTGACGGGCGCGACGGGCACCGGCAAGACCGTGACGCTGCAGATCCTCGCCGAAGGCTTTTCGAATGCCGGCGTGCCGGTGTTCTGCGCCGACATCAAGGGCGACCTTTCCGGCATCGCCATGATGGGCGAAGCCAAGGATTTCCTCGTCAAGAGAGCCGAGCAGATCAAGCTCGAACCCTATGAGTTCCAGGAATTCCCGGTCATCTTCTGGGATCTCTTCGGCAAGCAGGGCCATCCCATCCGCGCCACGGTCTCGGAGATGGGGCCGCTGCTGCTCTCGCGGCTGATGAACCTTTCGGAGGCGCAGGAAGGCATCATGAACATCGCCTTCCGCATCGCCGACGAGGAAGGCCTTCTTCTGCTCGACCTCAAGGACCTTCAGGCGCTCCTCGCCAACATCGCCGAGCGCGCCGACGAGATCGCCGGCCGCTACGGCAATGTGACGAAGCCGTCAGTCGGCGCGATACAACGCTCCCTGCTCATTCTCGAGCAGCAGGGCGCCGCCAACTTCTTCGGCGAGCCGGCGCTCAGGATCGCCGACATCATGCGCACGACGCGTGACGGCCGTGGCGCCATCAATGTGCTGGCGGCCGACAAGCTGATGATGAATCCGCGCCTCTACGCGACGTTCCTGCTGTGGCTGATGTCCGAGCTTTTCGAGGAGATGCCCGAGGTGGGCGACCCGGACAGGCCGAAGCTCGTCTTTTTCTTCGACGAGGCGCATCTGCTGTTCGACGACGCGCCGAAGGCGCTGGTGGAACGCGTCGAACAGGTGGTGCGGCTGATCCGCTCCAAGGGCGTCGGCGTCTATTTCGTCACGCAGAATCCGCTCGACGTTCCCGAAACGGTGCTGGCGCAGCTCGGCAACCGCATCCAGCACGCGCTGCGCGCCTATACGCCGCGCGAGCAGAAGGCGGTGAAGACCGCGGCCGACACGTTCCGGCCGAACCCGGATTTCAACTGCGCCACGGCCATCACCCAGCTCGGCACCGGCGAGGCGCTGGTCTCGACGCTTCAGGAAAAGGGCGCGCCTTCCATGGTGCAGCGGACGCTGATCCGACCGCCATCGTCGCGGCTCGGCCCGATCACCGAGCAGGAGCGCCAGAAGCTGATCAACGAAAGCCCGGTCGCCGGACAGTATGACCAGACCGTCGACCGCGAATCGGCCTTCGAGATCCTGCAGAAGAAGGCGCGTTCGCAGCAGCAGGAACAGGCTGAACAGCAGGAAACGGGACAGGGAGAGGGCGGCCGCTGGACCTTGCCGGATTTCGGCAACGGCAGCAGGCAGCGAACCGACGACGGCTATGCGCCGACCCCCCGCCGGCAGCAGCGCGACACCGGCTATCGTGCGCCGCGGCCGTCCAACCGGCAAACCGTGGCGGAGGCGGCGATCAAGTCGGTCGTGCGCTCCGTCGGTTCGCAGGTCGGCCGCGCCATCGTGCGGGGGATTTTGGGCAGTTTGCGGCGGTGACAGGCTCGGCGGGCTCTTCGCAGTGAAAGGCTTTTCCGCTTGCCTGGCGCTTATCCCGCCTGCGAGTGGAAAACCGCCTCAGGTCTGTCGGGCGATGCGGCAACGGCTGCCGATCCGTGCTGAAGGAGGCTACGACGCCTCTTCTCCCGATAATTCGAAGAGCGGACCGGCGCGTTCAACGATGGGTTTGGGAAAGCTCTTCAGCGCGTTGGATTCGAACGGCAGGTGTTGAAGATATCGAGCAGTGATTTGCGCCGCCGTCTCGGCTTGCTGACGGTCGCGCCTGCGCTTCGCGGGGTTTCGGTCAGACTGCTCTGAAAGCCACAATTTGTGCACCGCGAATGCCCGCGGGTCCGGTACGACCAGACGCACCGGAAAGCCACGTGCGTCGATCGCCAAAGCTTCGAAGGGCGGCGCACTTTCGTGCCATGCCAAGCCGTCGATCGGCGAAGCCTCAAGATCGAATCGATCATCCGATATCGAACTCGCTTCAATCGTCCAAGGCGGATTTCGCTCGGGTTTGATCAGATCCACCAGGTAGCCTTCCGCGTTTGCGGCCTGGAAGGTTCGTGATGTTCGCGCGAACGATTTGTCCGCCTGGCGAAGCAGGCCGAGCAAGGTCCGTTCCTCGACGCCTTCCTCCAATGCCAGCCGGATGCGCGCCCGCGCGTCGAACAGCATGTCCATGTCTTCCGTGGTGGTCAGTTCGGAGGCAAGGTGGACCCCGGCGGCGGCTTCATAGGCAAAAAGAGCATTTGTGCCGACGATCTTGATGCCACGACCCAGCAAACCTGCTTCCTCCAGTTCGCGTGCGATCCTGGCGGCAATTTCCGGCACGCGTCCAAGCCGCAGGGCTCTGTTGACTGCCGCCTGTCGCTGTAGCGTGTCTGATGCGGCACGCCTTCGATCCGCGGATTCGACCTTGCCCTGCGTGAAGGCTTCGAAGATTCGTTCCGTCGAGGAATCCCGCCGGCCCAGCGATTTCTGCCGACGCACGCCCGATTTCGGATCATAATAGTCGCGCAACAAGTACTCGACGCCATTCCGAGTGACGAAGGACATGGAGCCGCGATAGCCTTCGTAACGCTTTCGCGCCTCGGCCCAGACGGAATAGCGTTGCGCCGTATTGATCAGTTCGCGGCTTTGGTCTCCATTAAGCTCTTGTAATTGCATGATTTCAGCAATTTATTCAGAATTAAGGGGGAATTGCTGAAAACAGAGAACCATCAATTGCCCAAGAGCGCAATAGCGCCAGCATTACACCCGTCCGAGCAGCACCGAGCCCAGCGGCACGCCGGAATCGATCGGGATGCCCTGACCGTCGAGCGGCTGCGACGCCATCGGCGCGCCGACACCGCCGGTCACGATGATCGGCGATTGCTGCGGGACACGGTCGTAAAGATCGATCACGTCCTGGTTGATCATGCGCACGCAACCTGACGAGACCGACTTGCCGATGGACCACCATTCCGGCGAGCCGTGGACGCGATAGAGCGTGTCCTCGTCGCCCTGGAAGATGTAGAGCGCGCGGGCGCCGAGCGGATTCGTCAGCCCGCCAGGCATGCCGCCATTGTCGGCGCTCCACTTGGCCAGCGAGGGATCGCGCGCGATCATCGTGTCCGGCGGCGTCCATTTCGGCCATTTCTGCTTCCAGCGGATTTCGGCGCGACCGGCCCATTCGAAGCCGGCGCGGCCAAGCCCCACGCCGTAGCGGATGGCATAGCCGCCTTCGCGCACGAGATAGAGGAAGTGCGAGGACGTATCGACCACGATGGTGCCGGGGCGCTCGCCGGTCGGATCGTCCACGACCTGCCGCAGGAATTGCGGCGGAATCTTCTCGACGGGTATGGCCGGCAGGTCGAAACCGTTGTCCGATACCGGCCCGTACATCATCATATAGTCTTCCCCGACTTCCGGGCGCGGCGGGCGTGCCGGCTGAGGCGGCACGTCCCTGCTCGCCGTGGTGCAGGCGCTGAGGACGGCGCCGGCGGCGACCGCGGAAGCTCCGCCGAGGAAACGACGGCGGGAGAGGACGGGAGAACGAAAGGTCATGGGGCAGTCAATCCAGTTCACAGGTTCAGGCGCCGCAACGCCATTCAGTCGCGATCCCCTCCCATAAGGATCGCCGGGCATACGTGGTTCCGAATCTGTCCCGAGAGTGGATAAAGAAAGGCAAACGTGTGGCCGGACGGCACTGTGGCGATTTCGCCACAGTGGCGCTTGGCGCCGGCTAGCTGCCGAGCAGGCCGCCGAGCGAAGGCAGGATGAGCGCGGGCGGATAATCCCGATATTCGTCGGGCTGGTCGCTGCGGTTGATCCACACCGTCCTGAAGCCGAACTTCGTCGCGCCCGCCACGTCCCATCTGTTGGAAGACTGGAAGGATACGGCATTGGGATAGAGCCGCCAGTTCGTCGTCAGCAGGTCGTAGACCGCAGGATCGGTCTTGTAGCGTCTCACTGCATCGACCGAGATCACGTCGTCCAGAACCTGATCCAGCGCGGCGGACCTGACGGCCGAATCCAGCATCGCCGGGGAGCCGTTCGAGAGAATGGCAAGTCTCGCGCCATCGGCCTTCAGCGCCTTCAGGACGGCCGGAACTTCCGGATAGCAGTCCAGCCGCCAGTAAGCCTCCAGCAGCTTCGTGCGCAGGGCCGGATCGACGCTCGGCACCTTCTTCAGGGCGAAATCGAGCGACTGTTCGGTGAGCTGCCAGAAATCGGCATAGGCGCCCATGAGCGAGCGGACCCACGAATATTCCAGTTGCTTGGCCCGCCAGAGCTCGGAAAGCAGCCCGCCCTGCGGGCCAGCCTCGTCGGCGTGACGGCGCACCGCTGCGTGCACGTCGAAGAGCGTGCCGTAGGCGTCGAAAACATAAGCCGTGTAGCGCATGGACTCCCGCTTCCTTCACGCAAAGTTCAACCCAGAGTTATCCGGGGGTCAAGCGCGGACCATTGCGCCAACGATTCTTCCCGGCAGACGGTTGACGCGTTGCCGTCAAAGGTATTTTCCATACCGGCGAAACGGAGCCGTTGAAACAATGAGCCTGATCGAGCCTGCGCAATCCGTCACCTGGACCTATGCCGGCGGTGACTGGCACGAGGGGAACGTCGCGTTGATCGGTCCGCGCAGCCACATGATGTGGCTGGCTTCGAGCGTCTTCGACGGCGCGCGCTGGTTCGAGGGCGTCGCTCCGGACATCGAGCTGCATGCGGAGCGCGTCAACAATTCCGCCATCGCTCTCGGCCTCAAGCCGACGCAGACGGTCGAGGAGATCGTCGGACTGACCTGGGACGGCCTGAAGAAATTCGACGGCGGGACAGCCGTCTATATAAGGCCGATGTATTGGGCCGAGCATGGCGGCTATATGGGCGTGCCGCCCGAACCCGCGTCGACGCGCTTTTGCCTGTGCCTCTATGAAGCCCCGATGATCGCGCCTAGCGGCTTTTCGATCACGGTCTCGCCATTCCGGCGGCCGACGCTCGAGACGATGCCGACCAACGCCAAGGCGGGCTGCCTCTATCCCAACAACGGCCGCGCCGTCGTCGAGGCGCGCATGCGCGGCTTCGACAACGCGCTGGTTCTCGACATGCTGGGCAATGTCGCCGAAACGGCGACGTCGAACATTTTCATCGTCAAGGACGGCCAGATCTGCACGCCGGCCGCCAACGGGACGTTTCTCGCCGGCATCACGCGCGCCCGCACGATCGCGCTTCTGACCGAAGACGGCATGCGTCCGGTCGAAAAGGCGCTTTCCGTGCGCGATTTCCTGGAGGCGGACGAGATCTTCTCCACCGGCAACCATTCCAAGATCGTTCCCGTGGTCAAGATCGAGGATCGCGACCTGCAACCCGGCCCGGTGGCCCGGCGGGCGAAGGAACTCTACTGGGATTTCGCGCATGGTCGCCGCAGGCATTGACGAGAATTAGGGCGCGCCGGCCGTTGTCTCCATGCGGCCCGAACCTATGTAATCTGGATATTCAAGCCCGGATCTATCGAAGAGGGAGTACATTCCATGGCTTTTGAACTGCCCCCGTTGCCTTATGATTACGAGGCGCTCCAGCCCTATATGTCGAAGGAGACGCTGGAGTATCACCACGACAAGCACCACAAGGCCTATGTCGACAACGGCAACAAGCTGGCTGCCGAAGCCGGGATGGACGGGCTGTCGCTGGAAGAGATCGTCAAGCAGTCCTACGGCAAGAATCCCGGCCTCTTCAACAATGCCGGCCAGCACTACAACCATATCCACTTCTGGAAATGGATGAAGAAGGGCGGCGGCGGCAACAAGTTGCCGGGCGCGTTGCAGAAGGCGGTCGATTCTGATCTCGGCGGCTACGACAAGTTCAAGGCGGATTTCATCGCTGCCGGCACCACGCAGTTCGGCTCCGGCTGGGCCTGGCTTTCGGTGAAGAACGGCAAGCTGGAGATTTCCAAGACCCCGAACGGCGAGAACCCGCTGGTTCATGGCGGGTCGCCGATCCTCGGCGTCGACGTGTGGGAGCACTCCTATTACATCGACTATCGCAATGCGCGCCCGAAATATCTCGAGGCCTTCGTCGACAACCTCATCAACTGGGACTACGTCCTCGAAATTTACGAGAAAGCGGCCTGACCGGCTGCAGCTTCGGACGCGGCAAGCCCCGGTTTTACCGGGGCTTTTTCGTGACGATAACGCAGGCGTGAAGCGATTTCCGGGAAGAGATGAGGCAGCCTGCGCGTTGCAAGCCTGAGGCAGCATTTCGCAACCGGAGGTCATTTCGTGAGAAAGTTCGCAGTCGTCCTGTCCCTCGTCGCGCTCGGTACGGGCGTTGCCATCGCCGATCCCGCAGAGGATCGCGAGGCTCTGATGAAGACCTTCGGAAAATCGATGGGCGATCTTGGACCGTATGCCAAGGGCGAAAAGGCCTATGATGCGCCTGCCGTGCTCGCCGCCTTGACGACGCTGAACGAGAATGCGCAGAAACTCGACGTCGTGGCGCTGTTCCCGGAGGGCGTGACCGGCGAGCGGGCGTCGCCGAAGATCTGGGAGAACTTTGCAGACTTCCAGGCGCATGCCGAGAAGCTGAAGGCCTCCACCGCGGCGGCGGTTGCGGCGGCGCCGGCCGATCAGGCAGCTCTCGGCAAGGAAATGGGCGCCATCGGCGGCGTCTGCGGCACCTGCCACGAACTCTATCGCATCAAGAAATAGACTGTGCTCGGGCAACTTGGCGTTGCGGCAATCGTGCTGGTGGCCGTCGGGGCCGCCGGCTTCTGGTTCCTGACCGCCCCCCAGCGCATCGGGGCGCAAGAGGTCGCTGCGCTGGGCAGCGGCGACGCGACGCGCGGGGAACGCATCTTCTATGCGGGAGGCTGCACGTCATGCCATGCGAAGCCCGGCGCGCAAGGCGACGAGGCGCTGCAGCTTGCCGGCGGGCTGGAACTGAAGACGCCCTTCGGCACTTTCGTCGCGCCGAACATTTCCAGCGACCCGAATGACGGGATCGGCGCGTGGTCGGCCGAAGATCTCGCCAACGCCATGCTGAAAGGCACGTCGCCCGACGGATCGCACTTCTATCCGGCCTTTCCCTATGCGTCCTATGCGCGGATGCAGCCTTCCGACATCGGCGATCTCCATGCCTTCATGAAGACGCTGCCGGCGGTCGCCGGCAAGGCGCCGGACCATCAGCTCGGGTTTCCGTTCAACATCCGGCGCGGTCTCGGGCTCTGGAAGCTGCTGTTCCTGAGCGACGAGCCGGTCGTCGCGCTGCCGGCCGACGCATCGGATGCTGTGAAGCTCGGCCAGTACCTGACCGAGGGGCCGGGCCATTGTGGCGAGTGCCACACGCCGCGCAACGCCATCGGCGGCACGGACAAAGGCCGCTGGCTGGCGGGCGCGGTGGCGGCGGAGGGCGAGGGCAAGGTGCCGAACATCACGTCGGGCGAAGGCGGCATAGGCGACTGGTCTGAAAACGACATCGCCTATTTCCTCGAATCCGGCTTCACGCCAGAGTTCGACACGGTCGGCGGCTCGATGGCGGCCGTCCAGCGCAACATGGCGAAGCTGCGTCCAGAGGACCGGGAAGCCATCGCCGCCTATCTGAAGGCCGTGCCGCCACATCCGAACGGATATTAGGCTTGGCATAGCGTCCGTGTGAAAGCTGCGGCACAATGGATCGCGATACAGGCCCACCTTGGCTGCCTACTCGACGATCTTCCAGTACGAGTCCTTGAGGATCACCTTGCCGTCGCGAAACACGTAGAAATCGCAGCCCCGGACCTCGATGTTCTTTCCATCGCGCGTACTGCCAGTAAGGGTCCATTTCGATATGCCGGTGCTGCCGGCTTCATCCACGAAATGCTCGTCATTGCCGTAGTGGACGTCAGGCAGTCCCTCGAAACGTGTCGCAAGCGCCGCCCGCACATCCGGCTTGCCCTCGAAACGCGCACCCCAGGGCTTGCTGCCCCTCGGCATCTGCAAGACGCAATCCTCGGCGAAGAACGTCATGATGCGGTCGAGGTCATGCGCGTTGAAGGCTTCGCAGAGCTGCTTCAGCGTCGATCGAATGTCCATCGCCGGTTTCCCTCCGATGCCCGTTCGCCTGGAGTTCGAGTAGGTCACTGACGACAGGACAGGTCAAGATCGGGTTCTTGGGATCACCGACGGCAATCCGCCGGCCATCGGGCCGGCAGCAACCTTCGGCATGACGAAGGAGCGGAGCCCCGGGCCGTCAGGCGCCTGCCTTGCCTGTCACCTTCAGCGCGAAGGCATGGGTGAAGGCGACCTCTTCCAGCCGAGAGAAGCGGCCGGACGCGCCGGCATGGCCGGACTTCATGTTGATCTTGAAGAGCACCGGATTGTCGTCGGTCTTCATGGCGCGGAGTTTCGCCACCCACTTCGCCGGCTCCCAATAGGTGACGCGCGGGTCGGTGAGGCCGGCGACGGCGAGGATCGGCGGATAGGCCTGCGCCGACACATTGTCGTAGGGCGAATAGGCGGCGATGGTCCGATAGTCCTCGGCCGAGGCGATCGGATTGCCCCATTCGGGCCATTCCGGCGGGGTCAACGGCAGCGTGGCGTCGAGCATGGTGGTCAGCACGTCGACGAACGGAACTTCGGCGATGATGCCGCCGAAAGCTTCCGGGGCCATGTTGGCGACAGCGCCCATCAGCATGCCGCCGGCCGAGCCGCCATGTGCGACGATGCGATCATGGCTGGTGAAACCTTCGCGGACCAGATGCCGCGCGACCGCGATGAAGTCCGTAAAGGTGTTCATCTTTTTCGCGCGCTTGCCGTCCTCGTACCAGGCGTAGCCCTTGTCCTTGCCGCCGCGGATATGGGCGATGGCATAGACGAAGCCGCGATCGACCAGCGACAGGATGTTGGTGTTGAAGGAGGCCGGGATCGAGGAGCCGTAGGAGCCGTAGCCGTAGAGCAGGGCAGGGGCCGTGCCGTCGAGCGGCGTGCTACGGTGGTAGACGATGGAAACCGGCACCAATTCGCCGTCAGCGGCCGGCGCCATCAGACGGCGGGTGACGTAGTCGTCAGGATCGTGGCCGGAGGGCACTTCCTGCGTCTTGAGCAGCGTCCGCTCGCGCGTGCGCATGTCGTAGTCGAAAAGCTGCGACGGGGTCGTCATCGACGAGTATGAGAAGCGGATCGTCTCCGTGTCGTATTCGTATGAGCCCGACAGGCCGAGGGAATAGGCTTCCTCGGCGAAATCGATCGCATGTTCCTCGCCGGTCGCGCGGTCGCGGATGACGATGCGCGGCAGGCCGTCCTTGCGTTCGAGGCGGACGAGGAAATTCTTGAAGGCGAGGATCGACAGGATGAGCCGGCCTGGCTCATGCGGCACCAGTTCCTTCCAGTTGGCCGGATCGGGATCGGACACCGGCGCGGTGACGATCTTGAAATCCTTGGCGCCGTCGGCATTGGTCAGGATGAAGAAGACATCGCCGCCTTCCTCCAGATCGTACTGGCGTTCGGTCAGGCGCGGCGAGACGATCCTCGGTTCCGCCAGCGGATCGTCTGCCGGGATGATGCGGTACTCCGATGTCTCGTGATCGTGGATCGAGATGAAGATACAGCGGTTGTCGCGCGTGCCGCCGACGCTGACGAAGAAGCCGGGGTCGGTCTCCTCGAAGATCAGCCGGTCTTCCGACGCAGGCGTGCCGACCTTGTGCAGGAAAACCTTGGACGGCCGATGGTTCTCGTCCATGCGCGTGTAGAAGAACGCGCTGTTGTCGGCTGTCCACACGCCGTCGCCCCCGGTGTCCGGCACCTCGTCGGAACCGTCCGCGCCGGTGGCGAGGTCGCGCACGCGCAGCGTGAAGAACTCCGATCCCTTGTCGTCAAACCCCCACAGCAGCCGCTTGTGGTCGCTCGAGTGGCCGACGCCGCCGATGCGGAAATAGGGATGCCCCTCGGCCTCCGCGTCGCCGTCGAGGAAGATGGCCTGCTCGCCGCCGTCACGCGGCGTGCGGAAATAGCGCGGATGCTGGCCGCCGAGCTTGAACGACGTGCCGTAGGCATAGGGGCCGTCCTTCATCGGCACGGAGGAGTCATCCTCCTTGATGCGGCCCTTCATCTCCTGGAACAACTTCGCCTGAAGCTCGGTCGTGTCGGCCATCAGCTTTTCCTGATAGGCGTTTTCGGCCTCAAGATGCGCGCGGATGTCGGACGCCAGGACGTCTGGATCGCGAAACACCTCCTGCCAGTTGCCGGCGCGCAGCCATGCATAGTCGTCCGTGCGACGGATGCCGTGATGCTCGTCCACGACGGGTCGACGGTCGGTTCCTGGAGCCGCCGGGGAAGCAAAGATGTGTCGAGGGGCCATTGTGCTCCTGCCGTGGTTTCGATCTGAACGCGTGGTGAACGGCGAGATCAGGAAGGGTTCAAGCAAAACCGTTTAGGCGTTTGCCGGAGCAATAGATAGCTATGAGGATCAACCAGATGAAGACCACCCTTTTTCGAACCGCCGCCGCGCTCGTCGTCGCTTCGACGGTGGCCTTCCTCGCCGGCCATGTGCAGGCGTCGGCTTTCGCGGCATGGCAGGTGAAGAACGTGGCGTGGGGCGACACGCTGAATGTCAGAAAATACCCGTCGAGCGGATCGCAGAAGCAGGCGGCCTATCCGAACGGCACGGTGTTGCAGATGACGGGAAAATGCACCGGCGGGATCGACCTGTTCGACATTTCCGGGCTGCCCGACCACAAGCAAAGGCAGCTTGTCCGCTACGAATGGTGCCAGATCTGGCACGATCCGAGGAATGACGGCCACTACGTCACGGGATGGGTCTACGGGCGATACATCGCGCCATACTGACTGCCGGCCCGCACACAAAAAATGGCCGCAATTTCGCCTCAACTATGACAACCGGAAGTCTGACGGCCATATGCCGCCCGCATCTGCGACGACGAGGTTTGTCTGTCCAAGATGAACAAGGCGGATTTGATGATCTGATTTCGTTCCGACCGCTGAGGGGATGTTGTCGCGGCAAGGCTACTTGATCTCGATATCTATATCGACGCGCGCCCATGTAGTCCCTTGCCGACAGATGAATGCTCTCAGAAACTTCATGTGCCTTTTCGAAACAGACGTATGAGAACGACCAAGTATATTTATCGGAAGAACAAAAAAAATCAGTGCTTTCATGACGAATTTGCATATCGAGCAATTGACTTGACGCCGGGCTCACTCCATTGAGTGGAGCGCGCGTGATTCAAGCCAACAAGCACATAGAGCGTGCATCCCCCTAACTGCCGGGGGTCAACTGCAACTTCCTTATATTGGGGCCAACCAACATGGAAACGTCAGAACCCTCTGCAGCGGATTCGGAGATGCTGATCGAGTTGACGGCGGATGTCGTAGCCGCCTATGTCAGCAACAATCCCGTGCCGATCGGCGAATTGCCCAACCTCATCGCCAATGTTCATATCGCGCTGGGCCGCGTCGGCGGCGCGCCCGAACAGCCCGCGGCGGAGAAGCTCAAGCCGGCGGTGAACCCGAAGCGCTCCGTCCATGACGACTATATCGTCTGTCTCGAGGATGGGAAGAAGTTCAAGTCGCTGAAGCGCCACCTGATGACCCACTACAATCTGACGCCCGAGCAGTATCGCGAGAAGTGGAATCTCGACCCCACCTATCCGATGGTCGCGCCGAACTATGCCGCCGCGCGTTCGCAACTGGCGAAGAAGATGGGCCTCGGCCGCAAGCGCAAGGGCCGCTGATTCCGGCCTCGCATCACCTGCGACGGCGCCTTCGGGCGCCGTTTTCGTTTGCGGCGATGCTCTGGGCGCCACCTGCAAGTCCGAGCGCGCGTTCGATCTCGTCGCATGCCTCCTTCAGCGCAATATGCCGATCGAGATCGTAGCTCCAGTGCCTGTGGAGCGCCTTCATTCTCTCCCGTTTCATCGCACGTCTTGCCTTTCCGAGCGCGTCCATCGTCGTCGCACGGTCCGCCTGCGCCGGATCGGGCAGATCCATGCCGCATGAAAGCCGCAGGGCGACCCGCCGCCGCGCTTCCGACAATTCGGCAGCCTTGCGCTCCGCGAACGCGACGATTGTTGTTGGACACTTGGTTCTGACAGGCGGGATTAGGTGGGATTTACCGGGAACAGCCGAGAAAAGGTGAGGAAAACCGGGCGGTTGCGGGGCGTCGCGGGTGTCTAAATGGGCGGGCGCCTTAGACACTTGGTTTTGACAGCCGGCGGCGCGGCGGACACTTGGTTTTGACAGCCGGCCGGCAGAGCGGGGAGGCGTTCAAAGGCCTTTCAAAAACCCTTCAAACCGCAGAAATCCGCCTTTTAAGGGCTGGCCGATTGCCCGGCGTAGGGCTCGAATCAACCAAGTCGCAAACTGCTAATCGTGGAAATGATTGCCGCGATCACCGGCGAAGGCCAGAACAGGCGGCTTATCTAGAAAAATCAATGCGCTAGCTGAAAGCGAGGGCGGTCGCGATCGCGGAACAAATTTTCTACCGGCGAATGCACCGCGTTATTGCCACTCGGCCGGAAGGTCGCGGTCGTAAACGACCCGGAACAACTGGCCGGCCTGTGCCCTGGCTATCGCGAATTCGGCCGGATCGAGCTGGCCGGCACAGGAGCGCAAGTTCATGAGGTCGGTATCGTCGACCTTGGCGCTGCCGGACGCGGCGATGACGATTCGCCACGCACATCCAAGCGTCTTTGCGGGCTGGATGGCGCCCTGGCAGCCGTCCCAGAGACAGTAGCTGACATTGCGCTGCGCCTGATAATTGCCCTTGTAGGCGAAAGGCAGCTCTATCGCCAAGGTTGCCTGGGAATAGTGGCATTGCGAGTCATCGTCCTCGCAGGAGCCATAGCTGAACGCGAAACCATCAGGAACTTCAGGCCACCGATGCGCGTCATCCTCAAGGTAGGAAATGGCAGCTTCTATGCTGTTGATCTGCTTTCGAGCGTCATCGAGTTCGTCGGCCATCGCGTTGGCAAAAGCGGTGAAAACGGCCGCCAACGCGAACAGTCCGATAGCAGTAGCGCGATGCATTAATTCTCCTCCTGCGCTAACCCACCGCGCCGCTGCCATGCTGTCAAGGGTTCCCTCAGCGTCGGCGGGGGCACCGGGCCGTTGCAGGTTGCGGCCCAGGGCGGCGGGCCTTCGCCGAAGACGGCGCGATGCGCGTGGGTGACCGCCACGCAGAGGTCGCGAAACGCGGCATAGTGGGGCGAGCCGACGCGAACACGGGAACTGTGCGCGCAAGCGATGTTCATCATCTTGATGAGATCGTCCTGCAGTTCACGGGTTGCGAGGAGGTACGGCGGCAGTCGACGGCGTCCCATGTGAGCCTCCGTCAGTGAATCGTGTCGAGCGCCGGCACTTCGCCGAGCTGGTGGACGATCGAGACGTCGAAGCTCTCGCCGGTGACGTCGTCATAGCGGAATTCAACGGTCGCGACGCCGGCATAGCGCGCCGCCATGGCCTTGGCGCGACGTAACGCGCTCTCTCGCGTCTCGGCTCGGATAGACTGGTCGGGCTGCAGGCGTCCGCGCAGCTTGCGGAAAGGCAGGATAATAACGCGCTTGTCCTCGGACATTTTGTTCTCCCTATTGCTGATGTTCCTATTTTGTTCACCATGGTGACCGGGAGTCAACGGGGAGAGGAAAAGATTCTTATCGACCGAAAGCACGGGGCTTCCCGCCAGCGAAAAACACCATGCCATGGATGCGGACACGATGCTGGATGTCATCGTAAGGGATCGTCTCCGGCGCATAGGCGGGATTGTCGGAAATCACCTTGAGATCGCCGTTCATCAGCACCTGCAGGCGTTTCAGCAGAAGGCGCTCGTCGTCGAGAGAGAAGACGAAGATGCCACCGCGCTCGACGATGCGCCACTCGACGTCCTGCACAACCATCAGCACATCGCCGTCACGGATAGTCGGCTCCATGGAATCGCCGGACCCTTCGAGTACGCCCACAACAGCGTTGGGCGGCGCCCAGGCCGGCAGGTTGCGGCGAAGCCAGTCTCTGCCCACCGCGAAATAATCACTGATGTCCTGCTTGGGGACCAAGCCCCCACCTGCCGAGGCGCGCGCCTCATATCGTGGGAGCATCACCATGTCGCCCACCGATCCGACCAAAACCATTTCCGTTGAACGGGAGGTTTCCTCGCCCGTCAGCAACCAGTGAATATCTGTGCCGAATCGTTCTCTCAAACGTACGAGAAAATCTACGTCGGGAGCCCGATCGCCCCGCTCATAGTTACCTAGAGTGCTGTCAGAAACACCCAATTCCTTCGCGAACTGCAGGCGGGAAACACCTGGGTGAAGGCTCTTAAGTCGATGCCCAATATCGCGTTTTTGGGTTTGAGCTTCCTCGTCCATCCTTTTGATGCACATTTGGGACAATTGTAATTGAAAATTATCCCAAACGTGCGTATTCTCCGTCCCCATAGTGATTTGACACCCCGAAAAAACCCGCGTGGCGGCGGGTCAAACGGAGACGAGGATGCAGAGCACCGGACGTGTCTGGGACAGGCACGCAATCCGCGAGGAAGTTTGGCGGCGCGGATCGACCCTGAACCGCATCGACCGCAAATACGGTCTCACCCCTTCATCGGCGCGCGTCGCGCTTCGCAGACCGAACAAGGCCGGCGAGCTAGCGCTCGCCGACTTCCTCGGCGTGCCTGTCGAAGACCTGTTCCGGTACCGGACCGCCTCTTCGCCGGAAAACGGTAGCGCGAGCGAACACGGCAAGTCGAGTCGAAACGGCAACTCCGTTTCGACAGGGGGGCGTTGATGCCGGTGAACGTCGCCAGCAGTCTGCTCGTCGGCTCACTTCTCGTCGCCTTCGCAATCGGCGGCGCGGCAATCCTCGGAGTGTGGTGATGCGCCGTCCCCAAAACCATCGCTGGCCCGACCGCCTGCCGCTCGACGACGATGCGGCGATCGCCGCGCGCCTGCCGGAGAAGGCTTTCGCAGCCACTGTCGCGGTCATTCGCGGCGTCAGCCCGCCCATGACCCACGAATACCTGATCTGCGGACCTCGGGCCGGTACGGCGACCACCGACTGGCTCCGCCAGTGCGTCATCTACATGATGGTGGGCCGCCTCGGCCACACGCTCGCCGATTGCAGCCGGCTGATGCGCCGTGATCGGAAGAGCGTCCGCTACAGCGTCTACCGTGTCCTGGAAGCCGTCGAGGAGTCTCCGGCTACAGCGCAATTCCTCGATTACCTCGAAGGCCAGCTCGTCGGCGAGTTGCGCCGCATGACCTATGACGGAGAGATTTAGTGGCAGCGTTCAAAACCATCCCGTTGGCCGATATACGGGTGCCCGAGCGCCTGCGTGCGGTCGAAGACGATCATGCGCTGGCCATCCAGGCGTCGATCGTCCAGCACGGCCTGCTCAATCCGATCACGGTTCGCCTGCTTGAGGGCGGCACGGCGTATGCGCTGGTCGCCGGCGCGCATCGGTTGCGTGCCATAGAGCTTCTCGGCGAGGCCGAGATCGACGCCGTCATCGTCGAGGCAGACGACGACGAAGCCGTCATGCTTGAGGTCTCGGAGAACCTCTTCCGCAACGAGCTTTCCGCACTCGACCGGGCCGTGTTCGTCCTATCCTATCGCGAAGCGTGGGAGCGGAAGCACGGCAGGGTCAGACGTGGAAATCCCAATTCCGCCAAGTTGGCGGAATTGCCGGAAAGCCCGCTCGACCAAGTCCAGCAAGAGGCAGCAACGGGCTTTTCGAAGCACGTCGCAGAGAAACTCGGCTTATCTCCGCGCGCCGTGGAGCGCGCGCAATTCCTCGGGCAGCACCTGCATCCGGATCTGCGACGAGTGCTTCGCGGTACGGCCGAAGCTGAGAACCAGAGCCTTCTGGAGAAGCTCGCTCGTCTCGGGGAGGGCATGCAGCTGAAGGTGGTCGCCGACGTGAAGGCGTCGGTGCCGCTGTCCTACGTCCTCGAACACGCGATGGGCCGGCCGGCCGCCGTTGATCCCGATCGCGACTACACGGCGCTCGTGGCTGCATGGGAGCGGGCGGGCAAAAAGGACCGCGACCGTTTCCTTCTGGCGATCGGCGCCGCCATCAAGACGACGCGCAACCGTCTGCCGACGCTGTCCGACCTGATGTCGGAGGTGGAAGACTGACGATGTCGCCGCGCCGGACACAAAAAGCTGGGGGCGGTCAAGGCGATCTCTTCGCCGGGATCGATCCCTCGCAATTGTTTCCGGTGCGCCGGCCGGCCGATGCATGCCGCCCGCTCGACGTCTCGCTGCGCATCAAGACCGCGCTCGGCAGGGCACTGAAGGAATGCCCGGACAGCGCCAACGTCATCGCCGCGCGGATGAGCGACATACTCGGCCGCGAGCAGAGCGTGGACATGCTCTACGCCTATACGGCGCCGTCGAAGCCGGAACACGACATCCCGGTGACGCGGCTGATCGCCTTCGTGCGCGCGACCGGCGCGACGTGGCTCTACGACGAGATCGTGCAGGACGAAGGCCTGATCGTCATGGGCGGGCGCGAGGCGGAACTCGCGCAGCTCGGTCTGCTCCGCCAGGAGAGCCAGGCCATCCAGGATCACATCAAGCAAATCGAGAAGAAGCTCAAAATCGAGCCGATCAGGGGCACGGACGCACGTCGTCCGGCGGGCGGGGGCAGCGCGTGCGCGAATTCTACACGATGAACGACCTCCTCGCATTGGGTCACCCGTCGTTGCCGAGCAGCTACCGGGGATTGAATGCCTTCGCCGACCGGAACGACTGGCGCAAGGACCCGCGCCGCTTTCGTATCGAGCCGGGCAGGGGGGATGCTGGCGGCACGTTCGCCTATCACATCTCGCTATTCCCGGCAGATGTGCGCTCTGCGCTGACGGCGCAAACCGCCAAACCCACCGCGCGGCCGGAGGTGCTTTCCGAGGCATGGCTCGCCTATGACAGCCTTCCGGAAAAGGCGAAGGTCGAGGCTGAAAGCCGGCTCAAGGCGGTCGACCGCGTCGAGTTCCTGCAGCGCAGCACCGTGCTCGAAGCGGCTCTTGCACTGGTGTCCTCCGAGATCGGTGTTTCGGCATCGACGCTGCGGGGGTGGCTCCGCGCCGTGAAGTTTGTCGCCAAGGCCGACCGCCTGCCGGCGCTCGCTCCCCGATACAAGGGCAGGACGGCAACGGCGGATTGCGACCCGCGCGCCTGGGACTTCATCGTCGCCGACTATCTGCGGCCGGAGGAGCCCTGCTTCTCGGCATGCTTCGGCCGGCTGCAGGACGCGGCCAAACTCAACCGATGGTCGCCGGTACCATCTGCGAAGACGCTGCAGCGCCGGATCGAGAAGGAGATCCCGCGTGGCGCCCGCATGCTGGCGCGCAAGGGCCGGTCGGAAGCGCAACGGCTGTTTCCGCACCAGACGCGCGACCGCTCGGTGTTCGCACCCATGGAGGCGATCACGGCGGACGGCCACAAGTTCGACGTGTTCGTGCGGATGTCGGACGGCGAAATCGGACGCCCGGTGCTTCTCGCCATCCAGGACCTCTATTCCGGCATGATCGTCGGGTGGCGGCTCGGCGAGACCGAATGCTGGCCGCTCGTCCGGCTAGCCTTCCTCGACATGATGGAGAATTTCGGCATCCCGACCGATGCCTATCTCGACAACGGCCGCGCCTTCGCCAGCAAATGGCTGACCGGCGGCATGGTCAACCGCTACCGCTTCAAGGTGAAGGAAGGGGAACAGGAGGGCCTGCTGCGATCGGTCGGCATGGAGGTCCACTGGTCGACGCCCTACCATGGCCAGGCCAAGCCGATCGAGCGCGCCTTCCGCGATCTTTGCGAGGAAATCGCGAAACATCCGCGCAATGCCGGGGCCTATACCGGCAACAACCCCAACGCCAAGCCCGACAATTACGGCTCCCGCGCGGTGCCTTTCGAGGATTTCGAGGCGCTCGTGGCCAGCGAGATCGCCCGGCACAATGCGAAGCCGGGGCGCGCGGCCGCCAATTGCCGGGGTCGCTCCTTCGCCGAGACGTATCGCGTCGCGGCCGAGACGGCGATCATCCGCCGGGCGGGTCGCGAGCAGCTGCGCCTGTTCATGCTCGCTTCGGACTTCATCAAGTGCCGCGAGCCTTCCGGCGAGGTCCAGATCGGCGGCAACCGCTATTGGTCGGAGCCGCTGGTGGAGCTTGCCGGCAAGCGCGTCGTCGCCCGTTTCGATCCGCAGGACCTGCATGCCGGCATCGCCATCTACAGCGTCGACGGGCGGTTTCTTGCCGAGGCCGCCTGCATAGAGGCGACCGGCTTCAACGATGCCGAGGCGGCCCGCCGTCATGCGGCCGACAAGCGGCGGCTGATGAAGTCCTACGCGGCCATGCTGGACATGGAGCGGCGCCTGACCATCGAGCAGGTCGCCGAGCTGATGCCGCAACCGGCGGCGCCCGAGACCGAACCCGTTCGCCCTGCCGCCGTGCGTCTCGTCGCCAGCGGCGGCTCGCGGCCCGTCATCGAAGATTGGAGTTCCGATTTCTCACGCGCGATCGACCTGATCGACCGCGGCGTGATCCCCTTTCCGGGGCGCGACTAGCCCCGGAAGCAGTGCGGCCCACGGAGGGTGAGAGCTCCGCAGGCCGCCTGAAAAATCCGCCCCGCAAGGGGCGAAGCAACGCGAGGACAGTAGCATATGAGCAACGACACACAACCCAACTGGCAGCCGCCGCGCTCGACGCCCGGCGGCCAGATTTCCGCCGAGCAGCTCGACGAGTGGCGCAAGACCACCGCCGATCTGCGGGAGCTGGCGATCGCCGAGGGGCTGACCCGCTCGGAAGCGAGCCGGCGCGCCGACGTGCCGCTAGGCACGCTCTCGCCCTGGTACGACGGCACCTATAACGGCGTCTACGCCAACGTCACCGAGCGGGTGCGCAAGTGGCTGAACGCCTATGCGGAGGCGAAGGCCGCCCAGCTGTCCCTGCCGACCGGGCCGGGCTTCATCCAGACGCCCACGGCGAAGCGGCTGACCGAAGCGCTGCTCTATGCGCAGACCATGCCGGAATTCACGGTCGCCACTATGGGCGCCGGCGTCGGCAAGACCATGACGGCGCGCAACTACGTCGCCACGCGGCCCCATGCCTATCTCGTGACGATGCGTCCGAGCACGGCGGCACGGCACGCCATGCTGCAGGAGCTGGCGCTTTCGCTCGACGTGTTCGAGCGCAACCCGGCCCGGCTCGACCGCGCGATCGGCGCGAAGCTGAAGCGCAACGGCCGGCACACCCTGCTGATCCTGGACGAAGCCCAAAACCTCAGCGACGAGGCGGTCAACCAGCTGCGCTATCTGAACGACGAGTTCGGCTGCGGCATCGCCCTGCTCGGCAACGAGGCGGTGTATCGCCGCTTCGGCACCATGCTGCACGACGACCGGCATGACGATGCCAGCGCACAGATCCAGCGTCGCATCGGTCTCCGCATCCTTCAGCGCCAGGCGATCGCAGGCGACGTCGACGCGTTTCTGGACGGCTGGTCGATTGACGATCCCGAATGCCGTCGTCTCGGCCACGCGATCGCCCGCAAGCCCGGCGCCATCGGCCAGCTCGACAAGGTTTTGCGCCTCGCTCACATGATCGCGGTCGGCGCCGACGAGAGACTGTCGGCCATCCATATCCGGAAGGCCTGGTCGAACCGTAGCGGGGAGGAACTCCGCTGATGGCCAAGTTTTCCCTCGCCCTGTCGGACGGCCTCCGCGATCTGTCGGCGCTGTTCGACGACTACACCCACGAGCCCCGCACCCTCGATCCCGCTGACGCGCGCGCCTTCAAGGAGTGCATCAAGCTGCTCTACCGGGAAGCCCGCAACCTCGAAAACGAGCTGTCCCGGCGTCACTGGAACGAGATCGCCAGCGATGAGCAGGCCACAGACGCGGTGCTGTCGGAGGTCTACCGGCCCGGCAGCAACGTCCGGCTGTTTCCAGTGATCGCTCGGCCTTTCCATGACGGCCGTCCTGCCGGAGGCCGCCGGTGAAGCACGAGCGCCTCGACACCGCACAGGTCCGCACCACGCTGCTCGTCGAGCAGCTGCAGCCGCTCATCCTGCGTGAGATCGCGGCGGCGGAGCGGCGTGCGGCGGATGCCGAGGCGGAGACACGGGCGATGATGGCCGTCTGCAGGGAGGTCGGCAAAGCGACCGACCGGCTGCTGCAGGCCATGCATTCCCGCCAGGAAAGGCCGGCCAGGGCGGCGCTGGAGCGCGCCGTCTTCCGGCTGCGCGAACAGATGAGGAAGACCGATGGCCGATGAACGCTTTTCGCAGGCCGTGGCCTCGGTCGACGTGCTCGACCTCTGCGGCCGCATCATCGCCAATCCCGACCGGGCGATGGTCAGCCTCGCCGGCAAGGTGGCGATGGCCCACGCCGTCGAGCGGCTTTGGGAGGTCTGCCTGGAGGCAGAGCTGCTCGTGCGGGCGCTCGCCATGCCGCCGACGCCGGATCTGATCGGCGAGACACAGTTCACCGCGCGCGTGCACGCCATCCAGACGCAGGCCGACACGGTCGCACGCCTGCTGGCCGCGCTGCGCGGGGAAACAAACACCGAAACAAACAAACAGGAGACGGAAGATGGAAGCTGCAATTCTTGAGGACCGGCCCGAGGCCGGCGTCACGCTGATCAACGGCAAGCCCTACATGGCCGACGCTAAGGGCGGCTTCGTGCCGGCCGAGCTGGTGAAGCCGGCGGAGAAGCTCGAAGACGAAACCGTGCGTAAGATCATGGCCTATGCCCGCGATCTCTCCGCCCAGGTCGCGCGGTTCAAAGGGCATACCTTCGATGACCTCGGCGCTTTCGAGGCCTTGCTTGCCCAGGAATACGGTGCAGCGAAGGGCGGCGCGAAGGGCAACAAGACCTTCATGACCTTCGACGGCTGCCAGAAAATCCAGGTGCAGGTCGCCGACGCGATCGACTTCGGCGCGCAGCTCCAGATCGCCAAGGGCCTGATCGACGAGTGCCTGACCGAGTGGGCGGCTGATAGCCGGCCGGAGATCCGCGCGATCGTCACGCGCGCCTTCAACACGGACAAGGAAGGCCAGATCAACCGCGCGGCGATCTTCATGCTGCTGCGGCTCGACATCGAGGACGAGCGCTGGCAGCGCGCCATGTCCGCAATCCGCGACGCCATGCGCGTCGTCGGCTCGAAGCTCTATGTCCGCTGCTACGAGCGCGACCGGCCGGACGGCGAATGGCGCGCCGTCACCATCGATCTGGCGAAGGCGTGAGGGGGCGGCGATGAAGGTCCATTCCTCACACGATGTCGAGTTCGACATTGCCCGCTGGGACAGAAGCGCCCGCTCCACCAACAGGCTGTTCTTCCGCGAACAGATCGCGACGGCCGACCTAGGCGACGTAGTGCTGGACATCTCTCAGTCGGCGAACCGGATGGTCTTCTTCGTGGAACACCCGAACGGAGACATCGTCCTCTTCAACATCAAGCCGCTGCTCGACGTCGCTGCGCACATCCTGCTCGAAGGCCATCCGGCTGAACGCTCCGATCCGATCAATCTGGCGGGCTCCGGCCCCGTACCAATCGAGCCAAGGGAGAATTGAAATGGACGATATGGCGATGACGGCGGATTTCGACGAGGCGATGGCCGAGATCGAGAAGGAAGGTTTTCAGCAGCCGCTCGGCGACGAAGTCGAGCAGTTCCTGGACGAACAGCAGCGCACCGTGCTGCGGGCCGAGCAGCGCATGGTTCATGCCCGCCGCCGGGGCAACAGCACGCTGTCGGCGATCGCGGCGGAGAAGAAGCGGATCGAGGCGGAGTTCCTCGCGGCGAGCACACGGCTCAACGAGGCCGAGGCGAAGGCCCGCGCGGACATGCAGCGTGAGATCGCGACGGCGCAGAAGCTGGCTGCGGCAGGGCGTGCGGCCCTGCAGGCGGTGCAGCCGTGAACGATATCCGTGAACTGCAGAGATTGGCGCGGCTCGTGCAGCAGAAGCTGATCGATGCCGACGACGAGATCGGAGACCTTCCCTCCAGCCGCTATCACGAATGGCGCCAGCGCCGGGACCGTGCCGATGCAGGCCTCATGTCCTTCTTCGTTTCGCGCGCGGGCGCGAAATTCACGTCGCGGCCGGGCGGCGAGTTCACGGTGAAGATGGCCGGTATCCGTTCAAGCTCAACGGGTGGCTGGTCGGCGGCGCTGCGGAACTGGCAGACGGCGGCACATAAGAAGATCGATGCCGGACAGGAGGGCTGAGGGATGGCCGATCTCTCCTGCGTGCTGCACCCCATGGGCATCACCAATCCGGCCGACGCGCTCGTGATCCTCAACGCGATCGACCTCCTGCGCGAGGACGAGGGGAACACCGTGACCTTCGTCTGCGACAACCCGGATTTCAACGGGCTGCCGAACGCTCGGATCGTCTGCAACGGCAACTGGACCGGCTGGGAAGACAGGGTCTTTTCCGCCGATACCGTGATGGCCGCGCTGCAGATGGCCGTCGCCGAACAGATGAAGGGAGGCTGAGGCGATGAAGCCTTCGTTCTTCCAGATCGAGCAGGCCCTTATCGAAACAATCGGCCGCAGCGGAAACGTCGATCTCAGAAACGAGGACGGCGAACACATCGCTCGAGTGCTGGATTTCAGCACTGTCTCTGACGAGCTGGGCGGCTTCGCCTTCGGCCAGATCAACCTGACGCGCATCGCACGCGACATGGAGCGCTATTTTTCATGAGCAAGCAGAAAATCCGCGACCGCATCCGGCAGCTGCGCGAGATGACCTCCGCGCGCGGCTGCACGGAGGCCGAGGCGCTGGCGGCGGCCGACAAGGCCGCGCAGCTCATGCGCGACCACGGCCTGTCCGAGGCCGACATCATTATGGAGGAGAAGCGCTCCGGGCGGGCCGGCGCGGGCAAGGCGATCAGGGCCAAGCTCTGGCCGGTGATCGCCACCTGCACCAACAAGGCGGCCATCATCCTCGAAGATGCAACCGGAACGACCGTCAGCTTCATCGGCGTGACGCCCGGCCCGGACATCGCCGTCTATCTCAGGGACGTGTGCGAGCGCGCCCTCGACCGGTCGATCCGCGAGTTCAAGGCCGGCAAGTTCTACCGACGGCGTCGCGGCCTCGCCTCGAAGCGGGCGGCTGTGGCCGACTTCTCGGCGGGCTTCGTCAACCGGTTGTCCTATCGGCTGATCGACACCTTCAGGCCGGTGATGGATCGCGCGGCGCGCGATACGGCGATCGCCACCCGCGACCAGCGTTATAGCGGCGGCGTCAGCGTTGCACCGGCATCAGCGCCGCTGCGCCACAACGAGGCCCGCGCGGCAGGCTGGATCGCCGGGAAGGACGTCACGCTTGCGCATGGCGTCGGCGGAAGCGCGGCACCGCTGCAGATCGGAGCCAGATCATGACCGATCGTCGCTGCCGCGAGTGCGGCATCACCCATATCGAACCCGGCATGGAGATCGACGGCGAGCCGCTCTGCTGGTTTGACGTCGATCTTTGCTCGCGCTGTCAGGACTTCCTGCATGAGCAGCTGGTGAAGGATGCGGCGCGGTATCGCCATCTGCGCAACCGGCAGACGCGACCCGTGGACATCGCGCTGGGCGGCGTGTTCGGCGGACGGGTGCCGGAGAACCTGATCCTCGGCGGCGAGGACCTCGACCGCGCCATCGACGCCGAAATGGGCGCGGCCGTGCCGGAGATCGAGCCGCTGGAAAAGCGGCTGGCGGAATGCCTCGCCGCAATTGTCGACGAGCCGCTTCTTTCCGGCCGGGACGAGTGCGGCGATTTCAGGTCGCCGCTGGAAATCCGTCTCGGCTTCTTCAAGCCGGAGCTTTCCTGTCGCGCGGCCGAGTTGGTTGAGGAGGCCGGGGTATGATCCATGCCGGGACGGAAATCGAGAGCGACATCCTTGACCTGTTGGCGGATGAGGACGGTGAACTTGATCTCGGAAACTCACTGACGGCACTGCTCTATGTCACCGCCGGGCTTTGCTGCCAAGCGACGGAGCAACGTCCCGCCGACCTCGCGATCGAGTTCGCCACCAAGCTCTTCCGACTGATCGAGCAGGAACAATCCAAGCCGAGGCTGGTGTCATGAGCGCGATCGCCGCCATCCACGCCGGCCTGCGCCAGCTCGGCATCGACCAGGATGATGCGCGGGATCTCTACGAGCGTCAGACCGGCAAGCGCTCGCTGCGCGAAATGAACGGCCGGCAGCATCAGGCCGTTGTCGACGAACTGCGCCGGCTGGGCTTTCAGAAGGCTTCCAGACCCGGTTCGAAGCCGCTTCAAGGCCCGTTTGCGAAGAAGCTGCAGGCGCAGTGGATCGCTCTCTGGAACCTCGGCGTCGTCGCCGATCGCACCGACGCCGCGCTGCTGGCCTTCGTGAAGCGCCAGACCGGCATCGACCACGTCAACTTCCTTCGCGACCCGGCTGAGGCCCGCAAGGTCATCGACGGTCTGAAGGGCTGGATGGCCCGCGAAGGCGGCGTCGAATGGGGGTGGTCGCACGGATACGACTTCCTGAAGCACGATGCCGGCAAGGTCGCCTGGGCGCAATTCCGCAAGATCCTGCCGGGCGCCACGCTTATCGGCAACAAGCTGGATTTCGCGCGCGCCGTGGAGGCGATCGTCGGCGACCATCCGGCCGGGCTCGGCTCGCTGACGCCGGCAGAATGGCGGGCAGTGATGAACGCGTTCGGCGAGCGCATCCGCAGGGCGAAGGCGGTGGCGTGATGGTGGCCTACAGCTTCCACAAGATCTTCGCCCCGCAGGTCGCCGCTCTGACGAAAAGGCAGACGATTCGCGCCAATCGCCGGCGGCATGCGCGGCCAGGCGAGCCGGTCCAGCTCTATACCGCGATGCGGACCCGTCACTGCCTGAAGCTCGTGGACCGAGATCCGCTTTGCACGGACGCGTTGCCGATCGTGATCGAGGTGACCACGCTGATCGACGAGTTCATCGCGTCGATCGAGATTGACGGGCGATCCCTGCATCGCGACGAGATTGAACCGTTCGCGGCGGCAGACGGGTTCGCGCCTATCGATTTCGGATGGTGGTTTCCTCCGGCCTTTGCAGGACAGCAACTGCGGGCCGCTACGGCACGCTCGAACATGGGCGTCTTCTGGCTGAAGACCCACGGTGTCGGTCGGTTCACCGGCGTGCTCATCAAATGGGAGCCGGCGCCATGACCGGGATGCGCGTCTCCGACCACGCCGTGCTCCGCTATCTCGAACGCGTTGTCGGGCTCGATGTCGAAGCGCTGCGCGCGCAGATCGCGCTGGACTGCGCGCGAGCCCAGGGCGCGCCATGCGTGCGCACCGAACATGCCCGCTATCTGGTGCGCGGCCGTCTCGTCGTCTCCGTGCTGGACGGCGAGACGGTGCCGCATTTCAAGATTCTCGCCAGCCTCCTGCGAAGTGGAGTGCGGCGATGAACAGGCGCGATTCGACTGCTGTCATGGCGAGGCGCGCCAACAACAAGCAGGCGCTCGACTTCTTCCCGACGCCGCCGTGGGCCGTCCGTGCCCTCGTTGAAGAGGTTCTGCGCCGGCATCTTGTGCAGGACTCCGGCATGACCTGCTGGGAGCCGGCCTGCGGTGCCGGCCATGCTGCGATTCCATTGCAGCGCTATTTCCGCAGCGTCCATGCGACCGATGTCGCGGACTGGGGATTCGGCGATCGTCGCAATCTGGACTTCACTTTCTGCAGCGCGGCGGACGCTCCATGGCCGGTCGACTGGGTCATCACGAATCCGCCTTTCAATATCGCCGAGCAGTTCTTCGATCGCGCATACAGCATCGCCCGTGTCGGCGTCGCGCTTCTCGTGCGCCTGCAATGGCTGGAATCGGAAGGTCGCTACAACCGGATCTTCGGGACCAACCTGGCGCCGCATTTTGTCTGCCCCTTCGCCGACCGCGTGCCGATGATCGAAGGGGCCTGGGATCCGGAAGCGAGTTCGGCAACAGCCTATGCATGGTTCGTATGGATCCGCGACGAACAGGACGACATGGGCGCCCGGCTTTCGCAGATCCAGCATATCCGTCCCGGCGCCAGTTGGCGGTACTCGCGTCTCGGTGACGAGGCGCTCGCCAGCCCCGGTGAGGCCGCGCGCCGGAAGCGCCAGCGAAAGGCCGCGGAGGGATGATGGCTCGCGGCGCAGAGACCACCCCGATCCTGCCGCTTCTCGTCTGGCACGAGCTGGCGGCGATCGAGGATCTGCGTCGCGAGCGGTCGGAACTCAAACGCCGTCTCGACCTCTACCCGCCGCACGCGCATCGCCGTGTCGTGCTAGAGGCGCGGCTGCGGGAACTCACCCACCGGCTGATCACGGCCGAAGCGGCGATCGGGTTGAAGCCGTGAGCGCCGCCGAAAAGCATTCGTCGTTGCCCGGATTCCTGGGCGAAGTCGCGGAGATTGCTGGCGTCGACGCAGCATATGCGATCCTTGACACCTGCGGCGGCACGCGCGTGGACATCCCGGCGAAAGCCCGTCCGGACCACTGGTTGAGCCGGCTGGTCGGCTTCGAGACTGCTGATCTGATCTGCAAGCACTTTGCTGTGCAGCAGGTGAAAGGCGTGCGGCATGAGATGATTCCGCTCGCTCACCGATCGCATGCCCGCCAAGCGCGCAAACACATCGCCCAGGCGATTGCGAGGGGCGTCGACGTGCGCTCCGCCGCACGTCAGGCCGGCGTTCACGAGCGGACGGCATGGCGCGTAAAACAGCGAATGAAGGGCGATCCGGACGGCGACCAGGGCGAACTGTTCTAGTCCTCTTGCGGCGAACGCATTTTCGGAACAGCATAGCTGCATGGATGGCGTCGGGCTGACAAATGTCAGCCACACGCGGTTGCGGCGGCGCGACCATGGTGACCGGGAACAATCCCGGTGAGAACCATGGCAAACCCCGCCTCGAAATGGCCGCTGCAGCGCGATTGCGATACCTTTTATGGCAATCCGCGCAATGGTGCGAAATACTCCCTGACCTGGTACCGCCAGAACATCGTGATGGTGGTCCCGCCGTTCCGCATGGCGATGGGCGCGATCCCGATCACGCGGATCCCGTTCCATCGCAAATGCGCCGGTGCGCTCGAACAGGCGCTGGCCGACATCTGGCAGCGCTCCGGTCGCTCGCAGAAGGTTATCGACGACTGGGGCATGTCGGTCTTCTCCGGCTCGTTCAACTATCGGCCCATGCGTGGCGGCACGGCTTTGTCGATGCACGCCTATGGCTGCGCCGTCGATTTCGATGCGCCCCGCAACGGCCTTGGCAATCGCCGTCCGAGGTTCGCGACCATTCCTGCCGTGTTGTCGGCCTTCGCTTCGGCCGGCGCTGTGTGGGGCGGCGACTGGAACGGCAATGGCGACACGCTCGACGAGCGCCGCTGCGACGGCATGCACTGGCAGTTCGCGAGGCTCGGCTGAGATGGCCGCGCTCTCGTTCCTTCTTCTCGTGGTCGGCAGCCTCATGCTGCTGGTCGGTACGGTGCTGGGCGCGTTTGTGTGGTTTGCCGGCGCCAACCATCCGCTGGGCGGTGGAGCCGACGAGACCGTTTGCTCCGTGCGCCGGGACGCAAATCTGCTCATCTGCCTCGGCACTGCCTGCCTGCTCCTCTTCCTCTTCATTCCGGCTTCCGCGCGCGCCCATGATGCTCCCACAGGCTGGCGCTATCCGTGGGCGTGCTGTTCGAACCAGGACTGCCGCATGGTGCCGTACCAGGCCATTCGCGAGGGCGGGCATGGTTATGTGATCGAAGCCACAGGGGAGGTCATTCCCTACGCCGACAAACGCGTTCGCGAGTCGCCGGACGGCGAGTTTCACTGGTGTTCCGAAGCGGGAGGCGAGCACAGCCGCACGATCTGCCTCTTCGTGCCGCCCAGGAGCTATTAGGTGGGGGATCAGGCGGGACAGACGATCGCCGCGATCGGTCGGCCACCCTGGAAGGTGCGCCGGCTGATCGTCTATCTGGCGCTCTTCTTCTGCGCGGCCATGGTCGTGATCGTGTTCGTCACTTCCAGCTTCGCTCAGTTCGGCGGCGTCGCGGTGGACAACGAACTGAACCGGACGATCGTCACCAGCTGCTTCTTCCTCGCCGGCAGCGTGATCGGCGCGTTCGTGTTCGGGGCGGTATGGGACGATCGCAACGTGATGCAGATCCTCGGCCCGCAAGCCTATCAGGATCAGCTGCCTTACCAGACCTATGGCTATGGCCCGTCGACGGGCGGGTATCCGGTCGGACCCGACCATGACGGCTACGGAGCCCGGCAATGATCGGCGCGCTGTTGTTCTCGAAGGCAGCCGCCTTGCTGCGGTGGCTGGTCATGCTGACGATCCCGGTCCCTGTCGTCGTCATCGGCGCAGGCGTCGTCTGGGCGAAGCTCGACAAGGCGTCTGCGGTGCGGCGCGCGGTCGACGAGGCGACCGTGGAGTTGGTTGCCGGAGCGCGCATCAAAGCGCTGGAAGCAACGGCCGACGCGGAGCGGCGGCTGCGGATGTATGCCGAGGGGAAGGCGGCAGCGGCGGCATCCGCCAACGAAGCCTTCCTCGACAAACTCACGATCGCGGAACGCGAAAAGGAAGGCCTGGTTGATGAACTGGCAGAGCTGCAGAAGCGCCCTGCGCCTGACGGCTGCGTCGTCACTGACGATCTGCTTGGCCGCCTGCGCAAGTGATCGCGCCGTGCTGGAAAGGGCGGCGGTCGACATGGCGAAGTCCGACATCGTCGACGCGGCGATCGCGGTGGCGGAGCGGCAGCCGGAACGCCCGGCCGATTGCCGCAAGAAGGAGTGGAGCGGCGTCGCCAGCGGCGAGCGGCTGGACGTCGCCTGGCTGAAGGCGGAGCGGGCCCTGGAAAGAACGCGCGCCCGGCAGAACCGGTGCAACGCCTGGGACGAAGATCGAAAGACCGGTGCATACGATGATTGATTTGTCAGTGCTGACGCAATGGCTGGGCGCAGCCGCGCTCGTGATCTCGCTGGTCACCACGATCTACACGCTGATGACGCAGAGCTCGAAGAAGACGGGCGCCGCGCTTGAGGCGTTCCAGAAGAGAACGGGCGAAGTGCTGGAGAAGCTGGAAGGCAGCCTCAGCGCGCAGGCAAGCCGCATCCAGGCGCTCGAAAGCGAGATGAAACACCAGCCGGACAAGGATGACGTCCATCGGCTGGAGATGAAGCTCGGCGAAATCCAGCTCGACATGGTGCGCATCGGCGCCGTGGCGGAGCAATCCGCGCGTACGACCCAGCGGATGGAGAATTTCCTTCTCGAACAGGCAAAAGCAGCATGAGCTACGCATCATTCATGGAAGAGGACGCGCGCCTCGTCATCCTCCGGGAACTCGCAAAGCAGTTCGACGGCCGCCTCAACGAAACCGTGTTGACCACCGTGCTGGAAGCCTTCGGCTATCGTCGTTCGCGGGAGTGGGTGCGCACGCAGCTGCGCAAGCTTGAGGAGCTGGGGGCCGTCAGCATCCGCGCGATCGACCGGCCCGAGGCCGATCCGATCCTGGTCGCCACCATCACGCGAGCCGGCGCCGATCATGTCGAACGCCGCAGCGTCATCGTAGGCGTTGCCCGTCCGTCACTCGGAGGCTGACCATGGCTGGTCGCGGCCGTCTGTCGTCGATCGACCTGCTTCCCGAGGAAGCGGCCGACGATATCGTCTGGGCATGCGAGCAGCTGTACCAGCGTGAACGCACGCAGGCCGACATCCTCTTCGAGCTGAATGACCGGCTGGAGGCAAAAGGGCTGGAGCCGGTTTCGAAGTCCGCCTTCAACCGCAAGGCCATGCGGCTTGCCGCCGCCCAGCGGCGCATGCAGGAAGCGCGCGCCATGTTCGACGGCCTTTCCAGCCAGTTCACGGCCAGGGACGTCGATGACAACACCGTCATCCTCGGCGAGTTCATCAAGACGCTGATCGTCGAGCTGATCGACGACAGCGCCGGGCGAAAGAGCCCGAAGGATGCGATGGAGCTGGCGCGCGCTTATCAGGCCACAGTTTCCGCACAGAAGATGTCGACTGATCGGCGGCAGAAGGTGGAAGCCGAAGCCCGGAAGAAGCTCGACCATGCCGTTGAGAGCGCGACAGGCGCCGTGGAAAAGGCCGGGCATCAGGTCAATGCCTTCGAAGTGCTCGAAATGATCCGCAAGGCTTACGAGAACGGGGCATGAGCCGCGCGCCGATCCTTTACCCGTATCAGGCGCGCTGGTTCAAAGACCGGCGGCGCTTCAAGCTGGGCAAGTTCGCCCGCCAGACGGGCAAGACCTTCACGACCACGCTGGAAACGGTCGACGACAGTTTCGAGCATGTCGTCAAACAGGCGCGGACACGCTGGGTCATCCTCTCGCGCGGTGAGCGGCAGGCCAAGGAAGCCATGGACGAGGGCGTGAAACTGCACGCAAAAGCCTATGGCGTGCCGTTTGAGTACACCGAACCGGAGTTCGACATCGGTGCGGTGAAGTACAAGGCGCTGGAGGTCGAGTTCCCTCACGGCTCCCGCATCACGGCGCTGCCGGCCAATCCGGACACGGCTCGCGGTTTCTCGGCCAACGTCTTCCTAGACGAGTTCGCGTTTCACAAGGATTCGGGTGCGATCTGGAAGGCGCTCTTTCCCGTCATATCCGCCGGCTGGAAGCTGCGCGTTACCTCGACGCCTAACGGCAAGTCCGGCAAGTTCTATGAACTAGACACTGCCGTCGACGACACATGGTCCCGCCACGTGGTCGACATCTACAAGGCCGTCGCGGATGGCCTGCCGCGCAACATCGAGGAACTGCGTGCCGGCCTCGCCGACGAGGACGCCTGGGCGCAGGAATACGAGCTCAAATATCTCGACGAGGCGAGCGCCTGGCTGTCCTACGATCTCATCTCCTCGGTCGAGGACGAGAAGGCCGGCGACCCCGATCTCTACCAGGGCGGGCCATGCTTCGTCGGCGTCGACATCGGCCGGCGCAACGACCTCTTCGTGATCTGGGTCTTCGAGCTGATCGGCGACGTCCTGTGGACGCGCGAGATCGTCGAGCTGAAGCGGGCCACCTTCGCCTCGCAGGATGCGGCGCTGGACGAGGTCATGCGTCGCTACCATGTCGCGCGCGTCTGTATGGACCAGACCGGCATGGGCGAAAAGCCGGTCGAGGATGCGCAGCGCCGTTATGGCGCCGGTCGCGTCGAGGGCATCCTGTTCACCGGGCCGAACAAGCTGGTGCTGGCGACGGCCGGCAAGGAACGGTTCGAGGATCGTACCGTCCGGATTCCGGAGGGCAAACCTGCCTTGCGCGCGGATCTGCACAAGCTCCGCAAGGTTGCCTCGGCGACCGGCGCGCCACGCTTTGTCGCGGAGCGCGACGACGATCACGCCGACCGGACGTGGGCTGGATTCCTCGGCATCCATGCGGCCGGAACACCGCGCACCTACGGCTACATGACGCTGAAAGACCTCGGCCGGCTGCGCGCCGACGATGACGATGACGACGGGTCCAGCTTCGGGAGACGCCTGTGGTGAAGTCCACCATCCTCGGGCCGGATGGCCGCCCGATCGAAAAGAAGCTGCTTGCCAGGGAAGTGGCCGCGCCGACGATCTCCGGCGTGCGGCGTGTCCATGAGGAGCGTGTCGCCACCAGCCTCACGCCCGAGCGCCTTGGCTCGCTGCTGCGCGATGCCGCGCTCGGCCAGGCGCGCGCCTATCTGACGCTCGCCGAGGAGATGGAGGAGCGATACCTCCACTACGCCTCGCAGCTGCAGACGCGCCGGCTGGCGATCGAGAGCGTGGACGTGACTGTCGAGGCGCCCAAGGGCGTGCCGTCCAAAATCATCGAAGCCGTCGAGGAACTCACCGAGGAGAGCGCCTTCGAGGAAGCGATCGGCGCGCTGACGGACGGCATCGCCAAAAGCTACGCCGTCTCGGAAATGATGTGGGAATATGAGCGCGGCGCGCTCCGCCCGGTCGAGTACATCTGGCGCGACCAGCGCTTCTTCCAGTTCGACCGGCTGGCGCTCTCCGAATTGCGGCTGGCCGTCGACGGCTCGATTGAGGGCGAGGAGCTGCCGCCCGCGAAATTTCTGCGGCATCTGCCGCGATCGAAGATGGGCATTCCGCTCCGGCGCGGCGTCGCCCGGCCGGCGGCATGGGCCTACATGATCCAGCAATTCGCGCTGCAGGACTGGGCTGGTTTCGCCGAGGTCTATGGCATGCCGCTCCGCGTCGGCAAATACAATGCCGGCGCTTCCGAGAGCGACAAGCGGACCCTGCTGAAGGCAGTCGCTTCGATCGCCAACGACGCCGCCGCGATCATACCGGACGGCATGGCCATCGATTTCCACGAGGTCAAGGGATCGCAGGGCTCGGACGTGTTCGGCGGCTTGCTCGAATATGTCGACAAGCAGATCTCCAAGCTCGTCGTCGGGCAGACCATGACGTCCGACGACGGTTCGTCGCTCGGGCAGGCGAAGATCCACAATGAGGTGCGGCTGGACATCTTGCGGGCCGATGCCAAGCAGCTCGCGGCGACCGTCAACCGCGATCTCGTCCACGCCTTCGTCGCCATGAATTTCGGGCCGCAGGACGTCTATCCGCAGATCAAGATGCCGGTCCCGGATCCCGAGGATCTGGAAGTGCTGACCAAGGCGGTGCAGGCGATGGTGCCGCTGGGCCTCAAGGTCAAGCAGAGCGAGATGCGCGAAAAGATCGGCCTCTCGGAACCATCCGACGAAGACGAGCTGCTCTCGGCGCCTAGACCGGCCGCGTCGCCCAATCCGGAGGATGACGACGAGGAGCCCGCGAAGGTTCCCGCTCCGAAGCCCGGCAAGGACAAGGCGAAGGAACAGCCGAAGAAGATCGCCGCCCTGTCGGCCGAGGTGGCCGATCACAAGCGGTCGTGCCGCTGCCGCTCCTGCGTGTCGCTGCTGGCGGCCGAGACGGTCGCGGCCAGAGCAGACGCCCAGGACGATGTGGATGCGCTCCTCGAGGAGGCGTTTGGAGATTGGGAGCAACTCACGGCGCCGATCGTCGATCCGCTCTTCGCCATTATCGAGAAGGCAACCAGCTTCGAGCAGGCGCTCGCCATGCTCCAATCCGCCGGGCCGGATGCGACGAAGCTCGCGGAGCGGCTGGCGGTATTGACGGCGATCGGGCGCGGCATCGGCGACACGAAAGACTGACGTGGCCGAGATCGCCAAGGGCTTTTCCACGCCGCCGGAGGTCACAGCCTATTTCGACGGCAAGAGCCTGCGACCGGCCTTCTCCTGGCTGGACGTGTGGGCCGAGGAGCATGCCTACGCCTTCACCGTCGCCAAGGCGACCGAGCTGGAGCTGCTCACCACGTTTCGCGATTCGATCGGCAGCGCCATCCGCAAAGGTCAGGGTTTCGAGACGTGGAAACAGGACGTCCTGAAAGACCTCACGCGGATCGGCTGGGCAAGGCCGCGTATGGTGTCTGACCCCGAAGGCATCGATCCCGACCGGATGGTGAACTTCGGCTCGTCGCGCCGGCTGAAGACGATCTTCTGGTCGAACGTCAATTCCGCCCGCGCGGCCGGCCAGTGGGAGCGCGCCCAGCGGACGAAGCGGGCGCTGCCCTATCTGCTCTACGTCCGCACCACGTCTGCGGATCCGCGCCAGGAGCATCTCGGCTGGGTCGGCATCATTCTTCCGATCGACCATCCGTTCTGGCGGACACACTTCCCGCCCAACGGCTGGCTGTGCAAATGCCAGGTACGCCAGATCTCGGCGCGGGAGGCGGAGCAACTGCTCGGCCGCGCGCCGGCGGAAGGCGGCGTCATCTATCGCGACACGCCGCCGGACCTCGGGCCGGACATCCCGTTCGTCAACCGCCGCACCGGCGAGGTGACCATGGTGCCGCCGGGCGTCGACGCGGGCTGGCACACCAATCCCGGCCTCTCACGATCTTCGACGTTGCTGCAGAACCTCGAAGCCCGCCTTCGGACGGCTGACGCCGGCGACGCGGAGCGGGCGTTGGGCGATCTTTGGGCTGACCCGTTCCTGCGCGTCGCGCCGAAGCTGCCGGAGAAGACCTGGTTGCCGGCCGGCGTCTCGCCCAGGCTGGCGTCGGAGTTTCCGGCGGCGCGTAACAGCATCGTGTCGATCGCGACCGAGGACATCGTATCGCGCAACGTGCGGCACGGCATGACACTGGACGAGTTCGCGCTGCTGCCCAGGATCATCGCCGATGGCGCCATCCTCCCGGATGAGCGTGGTGACGGCAGCGTGCGGACCATACTGGGCCGCATCGGCAAGACGTGGTGGCGGTTGTTCATCAAATTCTCGTCGGGTGGGTATCTGCGTGTCACCAGCATGCACCAGCGACGGTTCCAGGACATTCAGAAGACGCTTGATCGTTTCGGCCTGACCGTCGACGACATCAATGATCTGGGCAAGGAATGACGCGCGGCGGGGAGGGTCGGCAACTCCTCCAGCGGCCATCTAGGGCACCCGAATTCGCCGCCGCGCTGCGTGAAAGATGCGCCTTCCGCGTCAGGATTTCAAGCGATCGTAAAGGAGCCTCGTAGAGCGCGTTCATCGATCCGGACGGCCCGTCATGGCTCAAGACGTTGCAGCGCGCGCTAGCGGCCTTTTAATCGCCTTCTAATTTGATGTTTGTCGGCGTCGCTCGGTCTCGATCGGCCATTGTGGCGGCGGATCAGAGCTGACAGCTGTCAGCCACATCAGGCTCGCTGACTTCGGCAATTGTGCGCCGATGACGCGAGTTTCCGCAAGCCTGAATTTGAGACTGGTCAATCTCGCCGGTGAGCCGGCCGAGCCGATCGCCACGGGCGTGACCGTGTTCGACGTGATGACGCTCGACGCGGCCGCCAATCCCGAGGTCGGCCCGGCCTGGATCATGCTGGCGCCGCGCGGTCGGTTCACGGCCCGCGACGGTCGCTCCTTCGAGGTCAACCCGGAGCAGCTCGTCGAGCGCTTCAACGCCGAGCGCGTCGATGTCCCGATCGACATCGACCACGCCACCGTCAAGAAGGCGATGTTCGGCGACGCGGCCCCGGCCATCGGCTGGATCAAGGAACTCGCGGCAAAGCCTGACGGTCTCCATGGTCGCGTCGAATGGCTCGCTGCCGGGCTCGCAACGCTCGCCTCCCGCAGCCACCGTTACGTTTCCCCGTCGCTCAAGGCGGATGAGAACGGCGTGGTGAGCTGGCTGCATTCCGCCGCCCTGGTCGCGGCGCCCGCGCTCTCCATGCCGGCCGTCGCGTCGGTAGACCCGCACAAACCCACGAAGGACACTCCCATGCTCAAGAAGATCGCCGTCGCGCTTGGCCTCGCTGAAGATGCGGGCGAAACCGCCTGCCTCAACGCCATCGCTGGCCTTGCCACGCGCGTCGACAAGACGGTGCATGAGCAGACGCTGGCGACGCTGTCGGCGACCACGGCCGAGCTGGAAGCCATCAAGAAGGCCGGCCATGACAAGGAGGTCGCCGATCTGCTCGACGGGGCGTTGACGGCGAAGAAGATTACGCCGGCGCAGCGCGCCGAGCTGGAGCCGCTCTGTGCGACGGTGGACGGCTTCGCCCAGGTCAAGAAGCTGATCGATGCCACCGCCGCCGGCCTCGGCGCATCCGGGCTCGATAAGAAGCCGATGCCCGGCGAAGTCCACACGCTCTCGGCCGAGGATCGCGCCATCATGAAGGAAATGGGCCTGACCGAGGAAGCCTACCGCAAGGCCAACGGCCTCGCGGCCGCCTGACTTCGCCACCGCCTGAACGAAACCGGAGAGTTTTTCGATGACCGCATTGTCTGGCCCGCGCGTCCCGACCCGCAGGGAAGGGAACAAGAGCAGCCCGCCCATGAAGGGCTCCACCAAGATCTGGAACGGCGCCATCGTCGTCATGGACAGCGGACTGGCGGTCCCGGGCAAGACGGCCACCGGCCTTGTTACGCTCGGCATCGCGACCGACACGGTGGACAACACCGGCGGCGACGGGGCGGCGAAGATCACGGTCGAGCGCGGCACCTTCAAGTTCGCCAACTCCGCCTCGGGCGATGCGATCGCCGGGGCCGACATCGGCAAGGATTGCTACGTCGTCGACGATCAGACCGTCGCCAAGACCAACGGGTCGAGCACCCGATCGATCGCAGGCAAGGTCATTGATGTCGACAGCGACGGCGTCTGGGTCGCGCTCGGCTAGTCCAGGCGCGGTCTTCACCTTTCACCCACCTTTCAACGGAACCTAGAACATGGCCCGCGTGATAACCGCAGCTCTTCTCGAGGCCGCACAGCGCGGCTTCAAAACCTCCTTCCAGATCGGCTTCGACGGCCACAAGGCGTTGCTCGAAAGTGTCGCCACCGTGGTGCCCTCGACTGCCGGCGTGGAAGACTACGGCTGGCTCAACACCATCCCGAAGCTGCGGGAATGGATCGGCGACCGCCATGTCCACGGCCTCGGCACCAAGCAGTACTCGATCCGCAACCGCAAATTCGAGCTGACAATCGGCGTACTGCGTGACGACATCGAGGACGACAAGCTCGGGCTCTATTCCAAGCGATTCGAGATGATGGGGCAGTCGGCCTCGTCGCATCCCGACGAGATCGTATTCGAGCTGATCAACAGCGCCTTCGCCACCAACTGCTATGATGGGCAGTACTTCTTCGACACGGACCATCCGGTCGGCAAAGACGGCAACGTCGCCTCCGTTTCCAACATGCAGTCGGGCTCGGCCGAGAAGTGGATCCTCGCCGACCTGTCGAAGCCGCTGAAGCCCTTCATCTTCCAGAAGCGCCGCGACTACGAGTTCAATTCGCTCGACAACGCGAATGCGACCGAGAGCGTGTTCATGCGCGACGAGTACAAGTACGGCATCAACGCCCGCGTCGCCGCCGGCTTCGGCTTCTGGCAGATGGCCTTCGGCTCCAAGGCGACCCTCGACGCCACGAATTTGCGCGCGGCCTATACGGCCATGACCAAGTTCGCCGACGATGAGGGCCGGCCGCTCGGCATCCGCCCGACGCACCTGATCGTCGGCCCAACCAACCAGTTCACGGCCCGCGACATCCTCCTGTCCGAGCAGATCAGCGGGTCGACCAACACCAACCGCAACCTAGTGTCGCTCATCGAAGCGCCGCTGCTCACCTGACACGCCCTCCTAGACGCGATCCGCCGGCCTCGGCCGGCGGGTCTTTGAAAGCCGGCACCCCTGCCTCCCACGGGCGCCCGCTCTCCAAGACCCGAGAGGACCATCATGGCCAAGACCCCGAAAAAGACCTTCGCCCAAGGCGAACTCGATCCGATGCTGATGCGCGTGCGCATCGTCGCGCCGCAGGGCGAACGCCGCCGCGCGGGCATTTCCTTCACGTCCGTGCCACGCGAACTTACCTTCGCCGACCTGGGCGACGACGTCGAGGCCGCCCAGGAGACGCTGAAGATCCTGATGGCCGACCCGCATCTATCGGTTTCACCGGTGATCGAAGAGGGCTCGATCGAGCCGAAGGACGAAGAACCGGCCGCCTGATTTTCCGAACACGCCGCGCCTCGCGTCGCGGCAGTGTGGCGGGAGGCGGCGAAAGTAGGGGGTAGCCGCCTCCCGATTTCCCCGACGCGAGATGACGCGAGGACATGACCAGCTACGCCACCCTTTCCGATCTGCAGTCGCGCTATCCGAACGAGCTGACGCTTCTGGCTGCGAGCGAGGCGACCGGCCTGCGCGATGATGTGCGCATCGGCCTGGCGCTCGCCGACGCCTCGTCGGAGATCCGCGCCATCCTGCAGGCCCGCTATTCGCCGGCCGATCTCGCCGCGCTCGACGCCCCGTCGCTCGATCTGCTCAAGATCTACTGCATGGACATCGCGCTCTACCGCATCTCGCTGTCCTTCACGCGGTCCAACGAGGCGATCAAGGAACGCTACGACGCCTCCATAAAGCGGCTGGAGGCGATCGCCGCCGGCAAGGGCGCGTTGACCGCCACGACGGGCGGCAATGGCGGCGGATCGGGTACCGGACCCGATGTCGGATCGGTTGGACAGAACGAAGTCGTGGTCGTGGCTCCGGAGCGCATGTTCACCCGCGAGCGGCTGGGGCGCGTCTGATGAGCGTCCAGATCGTCGTCGACGTCGGGGATTTCGACCGCGCCTTCCGGGCGCTGCGGCCGATCTTCGATTTCCAGCCGGAAGAGCTGATGTCCACCATCGGGGCTCTTGGCGAGAGCCAGACGCGACGGCGCATTTCCGAGGAGAAGACGTCGCCGGACGGCGAGCCATGGGCGCCCAACCGGAAGGGCACGTCCATCCTGATGGAGTCCGGCCAGCACCTTCTCGCTTCGGTCGCCTGGACGGCCTCGGCCGACGAGGCGGTGTGGGGCGCCGCCTGGGAATTCGCCCATGTGCATCAGTTCGGCGCGACCATCGTGCCGAAGAACGCGGAATTCCTCGCCGTGCCCAACCCGGCCGGCGGCATCTTCCGCTCGAAGGAAGTCACCATCCCGGCGCGCGAGTTCGTCGGCATCTCGGCTGAGAACGCAGCCGAGATCATCGACGTCGTCACCGATCATTTCGGGATCGCGCAATGATCTCCGCACGCACCATCGGCCAGATGCTTGCCAGCAATCCGCTCGCCGACACGCATGACGCGATCGTCGCGACGCTGAGGGCGCTGCTACCGGACGTTTCCATCCGCAAGCATCCTGGCAAGGTCGACCTCTCCGAACTCGTAGCGAAGGCGGTTGTTCCGGCGCCCGGCATCGGCCTCGGCTGGAGCCAGGTGAAGTATGTCGGCATGGCGGACGGTTCGTTCTGCATGGCCGTAGGCTGGACCGCCTACATCGTCGCCGAGGCGATGGTGAACAACGATCGCCGCGTCGAGAAGGAACAGGTCGGCATGGCGATCGGCTCGCAGCTGATCAAGATCCTGGGCGACGACGAGGCGCAGTTCTGGAACCGCACCGGCGTGCTCCCGATCGGCGTCAACGGGCTGCCCGAACCCGAGCTGAAGCCGTTCTTCACGGTGCGCGACGCCGCCCAGGGGACGGCCTACTACGTCGTCACCTGGACGCAGATCGTCGCCGATGTCGGCGAGACGACGTTCCCGACCGCGACCGGCCGCGTCCGCTCGGCCGACGACATGGTCATCGACTATCAGTCGGAGGCCGATCTGGAGCATGTCGGCCACTGGATTCCGGCGCGGCAGGTCCCGGAGGATGAGGATGCGTGACCTCTACGCCTCCGAGATCCGCCGTCTGCGCCAGCACCTCGCGCGCGCCGAGCGGCGCATCGCCGTGTCGATGCTGCCGGGCAAGGTGAAGCAGAAGGATCCCGACAAGCGCCAGCTCCGCCTGCAGATCGGCACGTCTTCGAACGGCACGCCTGTGTTCGGGCCGTGGTCGCGCTGGCAGGAGGCGACGGCGGGTCAGGGGCGGTGGCATGCCGAGCCGGACATGGACGAGCAGATGGTGCTGTGGAGCCAGTCCGGCACGGTGGGCGCGCAGTCGATGGCCGTTCCCTCGACCTACGACAAGGACCACGGCGCGCCGTCGACCGCGTCGGACAAGGCCGTCTTCATGTGGGGCGGCGGAGGATTCGAGGTCGGGGATTTCGGCGTCCGCTTCTTCGGCGGAACGCTGGAGCACAACGGCGTCTACATCGGCGAAGACCACGTCCACACCAGGGTTGAGACGGGCGGAGGACTTTCCGGTCCGCCGCCCGGCAGTTGAGGAGCGCACATGGAAAAGAGACCCTACCAGATAACCGAACATGCCGGCACGCATGTCGCCGGCCGGCGGATCGAGGATCGCGACGCGCCTCTCCACCTCACCGAGGCGGAGGCGGCCTACGAGTTGCAGATCATGACGATACGGCCATGGCCGGAGGGCCTGCACATCGGCGAGGCCACCGGCGTCGAGAGGATCGGCATCGAGGCGCCGGCCGACGGTGTCGTGCGCGAAGTGCAGCTCGGCGAACCCGGCGCCCTGCCGGCGCTCCCGGCCGCGCCCGTCAAACCCCGTTCGAAGAAGCGTTGAAGGGGCTTTGAACGCATGGCGCGTGCCATCCGATACAGGGTCGACATCGACCGCAGGACAGGCGCGGTGCTTGTAGGCATCCCCGCGCTGCTGCAGGCGCTCGACGTCATCTGGATGACCAGGACGAACCTGCGCGTCATGCTGCTCGACTTCGGCTCGAACCTGCGCTCCTGGCTCGCGGAGGATCTGACGCCGGCGCTGGCGCTGCAGATCTACGGCGACCTCGCCTCGACGGCGCATCGATGGGAGCCTGAGTATCGGGTCAGGGAGTTCCAGTTCGTGCGCATGAGCCAGAGCGGCACGCTCGGGCTGAAGCATGGCGGGCTGTATTTCCCCGAGGGCCGTTTCGGCAATTACGACATCGCCATCCCGCTCAACGCCACGCCGCGCAATCTCGGCCGGTATATCCCGGAACTGGCGGCATGACCGACTACACCGCCGAGACGCTCGATCTTTCCCGGCTGGATCTCGGGCCGCTGTTCGACCTCGACTATGAGGCCTGGCTGCAGGCCCGCATGGCGAAGTATGTCGAGATCTGGAACGGCAAGCGCGCGATCGACCCGACGCTGCCCGAACTCGACCCGGCGCGCCTGGAGGCGTCGACGCGGCAGATCATCCAGGAAGAAGCGGCCGACGCCGACACGAAGATCATCGCCATGATCAACGATGCGGCGAAGGCCTTGCGTCTCGCCCAGGCGAACAGCGACGCCCTCGACCATCTCGCGACCACTTTCCACCGGACCCAGCGCAAGGTGCTGATCCCGGCGACCGAAAGCACCGCCGCCGTGATGGAAAGCGACGACGATCTGCGCAGCCGCGCCCAGCTCGCGCCCGAGGCGCTGGCGGATCTCGGGCTGACCGCCGGCGGCTACATCTATTTCGTGCGCAGCGCCTTCGCCGCGCAGATCAAGGGCGTCCGTCCGATCCGGCGCGGCGGCGGCGCGGTGGAGCTGCGCCTGCTCGGCCGGACAGGCAACGGGCATGTCGACAGTCCGCTGCTGGCGGAGGTCATCCGGGCTTTCCAGCCCGAGGATATGACGCAGTCGACCGACATCCTCACCGTGTTCTCGGCGGAGATCGACGAGCTGGTGCCGGAGATCCGGTTGCGCATTCCACGAGGGCCTGATCCGGAGGAGGTCAAAGCAGCGGCCCGCAAGTCGCTGCTCGCCTATCGCGACGACGTCCACAGGATCGGCGCCAGCGTCTGGCTCGAAGCGCTGGCTGCAGCCGCGAAGGTCGGCCCGGTCATCCGGCCGATCGTGGTCTATCCGACCGCCCATGTCATCGGTGCGCCGGAGCGGGCGCCGTGGCTCGCCGACTTCGTCCTGACGACGGAGGTGGCGTCATGACCGTCTTCGTTCCTCAGCTTCCACGGCCGGCGGCGTTCGAGCACACGCATTCACTGGTCAACGCCTGGTTCAAAGCGCAGCTGGCGCTCTATGCGGAAACGCTGCGGACGCTCTGGTCGCCCTGGGATTGCCCGGTGGACATGCTGGACGAGCTGGCCTGGGCATGGTCGGTCGACTTCTGGCGCGACGAATGGATGGAGTTCCGCAAGCGCCAGGTCATTGCCGAAAGCCGCGCCTTCCATCGCCTCAAATCGACGATCGCGGCCGACCGCATGGCCTGCCGCTACGCCGACGCCGAGCTGATCTCCTACCACCTGCCGCGCGACGGCTTCGCCATCGGCCGGGGCGTGACGCCGGAAGCCTTTGAACGCTGGGTGGCCGGCTTGCCGGAGATCCGCGTCTACCAGTTGCCGCCGCGCGAGAACAGGCAGGGCGACCGCATCGTGCCGCTCGTCGTCTCCGGCGAGACTACCGGCACGGACGGCGAGACGCTGTCCGACATCGAGCGCGTCTCCGTTCCGAAGCCGCCGGCCGCGACGCTGGCGGTCGGTCGCGGGCCGTTCTCGCTGCCGATCGGCAAGGCGCCGTCGACCCGCCGCGTCTTCTCCTTCCGCTGGCGGCCGACGTCGCGCGATCCGTTCGACCTGGTGCCGGGCGTGCCGTCGCTGATCCCGGTCGAGGCGACGCCGCGCAAGGTCGGCCTCTTCCGTCCCCATCGGCCGTGGCGCTTCGTCGTCGGGCGCACGCCGGTGACCGGCTCCTTCGGCTATCCGCGCCCTGACGACTGGTATCTGGCGCTCCGCGTCGCGGACGGCTCGGGGCCTTCCGGCACGCGGCCGCGATCGGGCGCCATCGGCCGCGATCGCCTGCCGCGCGAGCGCTATTCGAAGGAACTGGCGGTGCTGCTCACGCGGCCCGCACGGCGGGGCTTTCCCTTCGCCTCCGCCCGCATCGTTCCGTCGCCCGACGCCAAGGTCGCCGACATGCTGGAGGCGATCGCCTCGGCGCAGGCGCTGCGCGACCAGGTCGCCGTGAACTTCAACGTGTACCGGCCGCTCACCGTGGCCGACCTCGACACCGTCACCGACGAAACCCGCGTCGGCGACTACCGCCTCATGACCAGGAGATAGAGCATGTTCCGTCGCGTCGTCGCCGAGCAGGACCAGCATTTTCGCATTGACGATGTCACCAACCTCAACAAGTTCCCGCAGGAAGGCGCGGAGCAGACGACGAAGGACTGGCTGGGGACGCTGCGCTATCGCGGCCTGACCGTCGTCAAGGACAATTCCAACCAGGTCACCGTCGCGGTGGGCGCGGCCTATATCGACTATCGCCAGTTCGCGTTGACCAGCTCATGGCAGGTGACGCTGACCGACGAGAAGCCGCTGATCGCCGGCCAGAAGCGCGTCGTCATCCTTTGCGCGCAGGGCAGCCCGGACGTTCCCGCCCCGGCCGTCACGCGCGACAAGACCGTCGAGGTGCCGGACGGCAATGGCGGCTCGGTGGTGCAGGACACGACGCAGTCGACGGCGCCCTATGTCGAGAACAAGGTGCTGGTCGCCAAGGTCGCCGGCGGCCTGTCGACGCAGGAGGTCGAGCCCTCGGTGCCGGCGAACGTGGTGCCGTTCTGCCGCATCGTGCTCGATCTGAACGGCATCGTCGGCGATCCGGCCATGCTGACCGCGCACCGGATCAACACGGTGTCCGAGATCGACGCCATGCTCAACCAGGCGAACCGGCGCATCGACAATATGTGGGACGAGGTGCTGGCGCTGCGCAACGACGTCGTCGGCCTGCAGGGCTGGCTCCGCTCGACGGTCAGCCACGAGACGCTGGGACAGCTCATCTACGACGTCGCCACGCTCAAGGACATGCAGGACATCGACGATGCCGGCGCGCCCTACGCCATCGACCGTTTCGACAGGGCCAGCGAGAGCGCGACAGGGCACCCCGATTTCAAGGGCCGCGTCACCGACCAGGGCTTCCAGCTGCCCTACGCCAACGAGAACCGCTCGGCGCTGGCGCTCTACAACGTCAACGACCCGCGTTTCATGCACGCCAATGCCGGCGTGCTGTTCGCGGCCTACGATCCGGTCGTGGGCTTTGCCGTCCACTCCTCCGGCGACACCGCGCCGCTCGGCGGAACGGTAACGCAGACGCTCGAACTGGTGCAGATGACCCGGACGCGCGTCCGCGTCCGCTACGGCGGATATTTCCACTACCACTACCTCAACGTCGTGGCCTACCACCCGCTGCGCGGCACCACCGATGTCGTTCACCAGGTCTTCCGCAAGCACAACGAGGTGCTGGCCTATCCGGTCGGCTTCTTCGCCACGGCCTATCTGCTCTGGGCGTCGATCTTCCGGCCGCGCGTCATCGTCGACACCTATCAGGAGCCCTACGACGTCTGGCAGAAGTCCGACGTCACCATGAACGGCGTCATCAAGGCGCAGTCCTTCCTGCAGAGCCAGGAGCGATATGTGCCGGCGATCCGTCTCGGCATCACCGCCTGGGAGCCGGGCTCGGAGGTGACGCTGGCGCTTTGCGAGTGCCGCGAGGACGGCACTCCCGATCCGAAGAAGGTGCTGGCGACCAAGACGGTGGCGGCTGCGGCCTTCCAGAAGTACACGGCGGGCAATGTCGACAGCATGACCCGCTTCGCGTTCGCGGTGCCGGTGTTCACCAAGCGCGCGCGCTTCGCCGTCATCTCGTCCGTGACCGGGCAGGTGACGATCGCGCAGGCGTCCGGCGATCGCTTCCTTGGCGGCAACAATTTCGAGAGCACGGACGGCAATCTGTTCGTGGCCTCGATCCTGAAGGATTGGGCCTTCGCCGTCGAATATTGCAACTTCCGGCTGACGTCCTTCGAGGGCCGTCTCACCAACCTCAACCTCGACGGCGGCATCCAGAACGTCGACATCGTGGTGCCTGCCACCATCCCCGACAACAACAGCGCCAAGTTCCGCGCGTTCAGCACGGGGTCGTGGAAGCAGGTGGCCGAGGTGCCGGAGGACCCGAACGCCGTCGCCGCGGAGACGGACGAGGTCTTCGGCAACGGCCTGACCGCCACCTACGACTTCCAGGTGGTGCTGTCGGGCAACGAATGGGTCATGCCGGTGCTCGACCTCGGCAACTCGGAGGTGACGGTCTTCCGTTCCGACGACGACTGGCACCATGTCGGCATCGTCCGCGACGTGCCGTCCGGCCCGACATGGGTGCGGGTCCGGGCGCGCGCCCGCATCGCCGGCTACGATCCGGCCCGCCACACGCTCGACGCCTGGATACAGCATGGCGCGACGCTGGCGACGCAGACCCTGAAGGACGGCGCGCCCACCATCACGCCGGTGCCGGGCAACAATGCCGTCGATGTCGAATGGACCTTCACCGCCGATCCGGCCGACAACAAGTACCAGCTCCACGTCACCGGCGCGACGAACAACATCGCCTTCCCGCTGACCATGCTCCAGATCTACTCGACGGTTGAAGACTAATGGCGAAGAACCCGGCCGAGAGGTTCGCGGCCAGCACCGCGAACCTCCGGCAAGCCCTCAGTGCTGCTTTCACCGACGTCCACGAGCGGCTGATCGCCAGCGAGACGAGCGTTGCGTCTCTGCTCGCAAACCAGTCGGACGTCGTGGACAGCCTGGTCGGGCAGATCACGCAGAACTTCTCGGAACTGTTTACCTCGGCCGACGAACTGGTGACGGCGATCCGCAACGCGGACTTCCTGACGGCCACGACGGCGACGCCGGTGACCTTCACTGTCGGCGCGGAGGCGACGCTGCTGCTCGACGCCGGCGACAGCTTTCCGTTCGTGCCGTCGTCGGTCGTCGGCCTTTCGCTGCCCGACAACATAGATGACTACGCCTTCGCCAGGGTGACGGCGTGGGCGCCGTCGACGCGGTCGCTGTCGATCGAGATCTTCGCCGCCTCCGGCGCGGCCGGCCCGCACACCGGCGTCGCGGTAGAGATCGCGGCGATCAACACGCTCGCGATGGAGGCGATGCGGGCAGAGATCGAGGCCAAGCGCGCGCTGATCCAGGGCTATGCGACCCAGATCGCCATAGACCGGGGGCTCATCCATGACGACATGGAGGCGATCGACGACGATCGCGCCGCGATCGCGGCCGACAAGGCCGCCATCATCCTGCTCAAGGCCGCCGCAGAGGCCGCAGCCGCAGCCGCGGCGACCTTCGATCCGGCGAATTTCTGGACCAAGGCGCAGTCCTACTCGGCCGCGCAGATCGACGCGCTGCGCAGCCTCGACCGCGATCCGCTCGACCGGCTGGCGATCCAGCCCGTCAGCTATCTGGATTTCAGCGGCGATTATGCGGTCGCATCCGGATGGTTCACGCGCTCGGGGAGCGCGCTTTCGCGCAAGGTCAACGGCCTGCTGGCTTCCGTCGCGGCCAATACGCTGCGCATCGACCATGCCCAGGGCAAGGTGAAGGGCGCTCTGCTGGAGCCGGCCGCGACCAATCTGGCATTGCACAGCCAGGACCTGTCGGACGCGGCATGGGCGAAGGTCCGGTGCTCGATCTCGGCCAATACCGGCCTCGCATCGGACGGCGCCACGACGCTCGACAAGATCGTAGAGGACGGCACGGCCGGCAACACCCATGTCGCCGAGCAGAGCGTCAACTTCGGCTCGGCCGGCTACAAGACCATCAGCGTCGAGGCGCAGGCGGGCGAGCGGACATGGTGCTACCTATCCGCCTTCGACAGCACGTCGGCCACCGTGGCAGGCGTCTATTTCGATCTCGCCAACGCCGTGTTGGGGACCGTCGTCTCCGGCAGCGGCGTGATCGAAAGGCTCGACAACGGCAACTGCCTGATCAGCGTGTCCGGCAACTTCGCGGCCGGCACCGGCGGCGTGGACATCATGCTTGCATCAGGCGACGGCGCGGCCGTCTACAGCGGCAACGGTTCGTCGGGCACATATTTCGGGGAGGTCCAGGTCGAGGACGGCCGGGCCGCCACCTCCCGCATCCGCACGGCCGGCGCGACGGCCACCCGCAACGCCGACGTCCTGACGATCTCCGGCACGGATTTCTCCGAGGACTGGAACGCGCTGGAATGCAGCGTCGTCATCGACTTCGAGGTCCGCACCAGTCTCGGCGCGTCCGTCGCCTACATCTGGTCGATCACGGACGGCACCGGCGGCAATCTGCTCGGCCTGCGCATCAACGGCGCGACCGGCAACCTTGAGCTGATCGTCCTTCAGGCCGGCAGCGCCAACGCCTACCTGCCGGTCTCGGCCGTCGCGCCGGGCCAGCGCCATCGCGTCGCCGCGTCGTTCGCCAAGGACGCCTACCACGTTTCGCTGAATGGCGGCGCGGTGCAGTCCGACACAGCCGGCGCCATGCCGGCCGGGCTCAGTCAGGAGTGCATCGGCCATCTCAACGGCGGCACGCATCTTTATGGCGGCGGCCATATCCGTCGCCGCGCCCGCTACGGCAAGGCGATCCCGGCCGTCGATCTTCCGAAGGTGTCCGCGCTATGACGAACCGGATCGCGACCGCGAAGAACGCCGGGCTGTTTTCACCCGGCCTCTGGCAAAGGGTGTTCGACACCTACCGCAAGGGCGAGGCGGACGCGCTGCTGGCAGCGCGCATCGCCACCTCGGCGCTGGCGGCGATCGGCGACGTCCGCGCGGCCGCCGCCGGCAAGGTGCTGACCGCCGACCTGCTGGAAGCCGCGAGCGCGCCGGTAAGCCTGACCGACGCCGCCACCATAGCCATCGACTGGGACGCCTTCCTCTTCGCCGATGTCACGGTGACCGCGAACCGCGCCTTCGGCAACCCGACCAACGTCCAGCCCGGCACCAGCCGCTCGATCGTGGTGAAGGGCAGCACGTCGACCATGCGCACGCTGTCCTATCCGTCGAACTTCAAGGGCGCGCTGCCGGTGCAGACGGTGAACGACACGAGCTGGCTCCTGCTGGTGCTGTCGGCCTACACCACGTCGCACGTCATCATCTCCTACGCGCGGGCGCTCTGATGTTCGGCCTGCCCGCGCCGCTCGTCGAGGCGAAGCCGTTCGTCGGCGCTGTCGGCACGCCGGCCGAGGGCTCCGGCACGTCCGTCAGCGTCAGCCCGCCGGCGGCGCACCGGCCGGGCGACCTGCTCGTCTACGGCATCTCGACCGAGGTCGGCTTCGCCACGGAGGCGAGCGGCTACACCGATCCGCAGGGCAGCTCGGGCAACGGCGTCGGCGCGGCCAGCGCGCGCGTCAACGCGCTGCTGAAGACGGCCGGCGTGTCTGAGGGCGCCGTCAGCGGCGGCCTCGGCTCCTCGCATGTGCTCGAACAAGTCCTCGCGCTGCGCGACGTCGACGCCACGCCGAACGCCATGGGCAAGGCCGGCGGCAGCGGCGCGACCGTCAATTTCCCGACGATCACGACGACGGTCGACGGCTGCCTGATCCTGCTCGTCGCCGCCCACACGCTGGCCAGCCCGATCTCGGCCTGGGCGGGCGCCAATGTCGGTAACGGCATCTCCAGCATCGCCGAGATCGCGAACAACGTGACGCTGGTCGATGACGACGGCGGGCTGGCCTTCGCCATCGCCTATCAGGAGAAGGCGGGTGCGACCGGAACCTTCACCGCGACGCTGGCCTCCAGCTCGAATTGGGGCGGCCACATCTACGCCTTCAAGCTCGCCGGCACATAGGAGACACCATGCCGCTTTTCCGAGAGACCGAACCCGAAACCTTCGTCCAGTGGCTGGGCGAGCCTCTGTCGACCACGCTGCAACGCGAGGTGCCGGTGCTGGACGGCGAGGGCGAACCCGTCGTGGACGACGACGGAAAGCCGCTCATGGAGATTGAGGACTATCTGGACGACGTCCGTCATCCGCTCGCCGTCGAGCAGCTCTGGAGCGACGAGGAGTTGCTGGCGATCGGGCTTTACCGGCCGGCGGCCGCCGATGCGGTCCCGGAGGGCAAGAGCGTGATCGCGACTGGCGTCCAGCGCGTCGCCGGCGTCGTGAAGTATTTGCATGAGCTGGCGGACGCTCCAGCGCCAACGGCCGAGCAGGTCGACATGGAGCGCGATCGCCGCGTTGCAGGCGGCTTCGACTTCTCGGGAGTGCGCTACCAGTCGCGTCAGGGCGACCGCGAGAACATCGCCGGAGCATCGGTCGCGGCGCTCGCCGCGATGATGGCCGGCGTCCAGCCGGGGAACCTGCGCTGGCATGGCGGCGATTCGGATTTCGCCTGGATCGCCGAGGACAATAGCCTCACGCCGATGGACGCCCAGACCATGTTCGTGTTCGGCCAGGCCGCCATGGCGCACAAGCAGCGGCTCATCTTTGCCGCGCGAGCGCTGAAGGACGCCGATCCGATCCCGGCCGACTACACCGATGATGCTTGGTGGACCGCGTGAATCCAGCGGAAAGGATGATCAGTTGCCGCCGAGAATCTCGCCGCGTCGGGACACTGGCAAATCGTGTAGATGCATTCTCAAGGCCTCGATCGCGGTGACTGCAGCTTCGCGCTCGGCCGCGAAGGCGCTTTCGTTCTGGGCGATGGGCAGCCTGCGGCTGTAGCCGTCCGCGACCGCATCGCAAGCCTCGACGACGCGTCCGGCAAGCTGCTGCGCGGTGGAATCCGCATTAACCCAAACAAGCGCATTTTCCACGTTCGCGCGTGCATTCTTCCGCAGCGACTTGGGCGAAAGAAGGTTCGATTGCTCGACATTCCTTCTCAGGATGTTCAATATCGGGTCAAAGCTGCGGCTGGCCATTTGTCTCCTACGTTGCAAAAGGCGGCAATGCGGCGCATCATTTCGAGATTCCTCACATACGGCAAGTAGGGCTGACAGCTGTCAGCCACATGCTGCTCATCCGACCCTGCCAATGTCCGGTGAAACTTCGTCACCGTTCCGCAGGGTCTTTTCATGGCTGGTGCAACCACGAATTTCGTCGGCGTACGCGTCTTCACGGATCTGACCGGGACGCTCGCCAGGATCGACACGCGCGACGGCACCATCATCGGCCTGACCGGGCCGATGCCGCTGGCCGACGCCAGCGTTTTCGGCCTTAACGCCAAGGTCCGCTTTACCACCGACGACGCGGCCAGGGTCCTCGCCATGGGTGCGGGCCTGATGCAGGACGCCATCAAGCAGATCGGCTCCGAGGGCATCGTCACCACCGTCCAGGTGGTTCGCACACAGCATTCGACGCTGCTCGACGCCAACGCCAGGCGCGCCGCCGAGATGTCGGCGGTCGTCGGCTCGGCCGCTCTGCACACCGGCGTCTGGGCGCATGCGCAGGTCGATGCGGACGGACGCTATCCCGGCCTTCTGATCAGCCCCGGAAATACCGAACACCGGCCGACCACGGGCGTCGCCGGCATCACGCTGTCGGATGGCGGCGAGGATTACACCGAAGCGCCAACTGTCGAGATCGTCGGCGGCGGTGGTGCTGGCGCGACCGCCATCTGCTCCATCAACGAGGCCGGCCAGGTCGAGGCGATCGCGATTTCCAACCCCGGCGTCGGCTATCAGAACAGCGCTGCCAAGGCGACGGGCGAGATCACCTTCGTTTCCAACCCGGTCGCCGACACCACGGTGACGATCGCCGGCACGGCGGTGACCTTCAAGGCGTCAGGCGCGGCCGGCAACCAGGTCAATATCGGCGTCGACCTCGCCGCCACGCTCACGGCGCTTGCGCTGATGCTGAACGGCTCTGCCGATGCCGGGCTCGTGACCGTCGACTACACCGCGACCCCGACGAGGCTCCAGCTCACGGCCGCTGCTGCCGGCGCGGCGGGTAATGCGATCGCGTTTTCCACCACGGTGGCGGGCGCCACCGTTTCCGGCGCGACGCTCGCCGGCGGATACGATGCGCCGTCCGTCGTTTTCTCGGGCGGAGGCGGAAGCGGCGCGACCGCCACGCTGACGCTCGGCACCGTGCGCAACCCGGTTATGGTGGCGATGGATGCAGTCGCCACGCGCCTGATCGACTGCTTCCCGATCGGCGACGCCGACCAGTCGAGCGAGGCGGCAGCCAAGCAGTGGGCCATGGACTTCAAGCTCTCGACCAACGTGCAGGGCATGTATCCGGCGGCGATCGTCAATCTCGGCGCCGGCAACGTCACCCGCCCCCTGTCTCCGCATGTGGCCGCCGCCATCGTGCGGCGCGACAAGGAAGCCGGCAACCCCTACAAGGCTGCCTGGAACCGGCCGCTGAAGGGTATTCTCGGCACCTCCGTGCCGATCGGCTACACGGACGGCGATCCGAACTCGCAGGCCAACCAGATCGTCCAGGCCGGCCTCGGGACCGTCATCGAGGGCAATCTGTTGTGGTCGCCCTATACGACCGCGACCGACCCGACCACGATCGGCTACCGCTCGCTCAAGATGATCCGCACCCGCCGCACCGCCGACAAGGCCATGCTGCGGCCGATGCGGAAGTACATGGCCAGCGATATGAGCCC